>CAZZAO010000023.1:6755-47785 GCA_964652205.1 uncultured Anaerolineaceae bacterium
TTACCCGTCCGCTTCAGTTACATCTGCGCCGCTATCCAGCACATCTTAGAACTCGATTGATTATCTGGCTGGTGACGAAACTGTAGAAACTTTCCTGTCTAATTTCCCTTCGGTCAGGCGAGAACAGGTCGAGCGGTTCCTGGAAACTGCTGCGGCGTCGGCAATTGCAGCGGCTCGATAGCGATTATCATCGCAGCGGCAGCCGAATGAATCCGTCTGCGACTGGCTGACCCGCTGCATCCACGACCGGCACACGCTCCCCTGTCCCCGCGCGCACCCAGCCAATTCGCACCGTCCAGCCGCCCGTATTCGCCCCTGCCGCCAGCGGAAAGAACAGCCGATCCGTCACCGGGCTGCCCGGCGTCCAGCGTATCAGCGGCGCATAGCCCCCCTGCGGCGCGCGATCCTGCTGGGCGACAATCTGCCCGCTGGCGTCGAGCAGGTGGACGAACCAGGTCGCATCGGATGTCGGCTGTGCGTCGGTCGACCATTGCAGCGTCAGCCGCACGCCGTCGGCTGTCACGCTGACGCCGTAGCGGTCGAGGCGCGCGCTGCCGAAGCGCCAACCGCCATCGCGGTCAGGCGTCGGCGCGGGCGTCAGGTCGAACCGCAGCGCCCGATGGCCGGGAACGGCCCGCTCGGAAACGAACGACTCGCGCTGCCACAGGGTTTGCGCGGGCCAGTCGAGCGCGTCGGCGGCGCTGAACCACGTTACGTACCACAGCGCCCCGCTGCCCTCCATCGCGTAATCAATCAGGTCGCGCGCCCACGGGTCGTCAGGGCTGGTCGGCGAGTTGATGACGATCACGCGCGGGTCTTCGACGTCGATCAATCGGCTGCCGAACAGGGTGGTCGCCGCCAGCACCGTCCCTTTCGGCTGAAGCGTGTCGCTGACCGCGCGAATCTCGCTGTCGATGTGGCGCGCTGGCACGACGTTCAGGCTGACGACGGCCACGCCGAGCGCGAGGATCGCCGCGCTTCGCCGTCGGCTGACGAGCGGCAGCGCCCCAACCGCGATCAGCGCCGCAGCAGCAGCGACATGCGGCCAGTCAACGCCGTTAGCCGCCCAGGCCGGTTCGATCTTCCAGCCGCTACTTGCCAGCGCCATCTGCCCGACAATCGGGCTGAGTTCCAGCGTCGTCAGCACTTCGTCTTTGAGCGCGGTCACAGGCGCGTCCATGATCCCTGTCCAGTATTTCACGTTCAGATAGCCGTTGACGTAGGGATAGACACTGTAGAGCGCGCCGAGCGCCTGCACGCCAAGCGAGAGCGTCAGCAGGCCGACCAGACAGAGGCGCGTCAGGCGGTCAGGCCGGTCGAGCAGCGGGACGATCAGCGCGACGGCCAGCGGCGTCACCGGCAGCAGAAAACGCGGCCCCCAGACGATGCCGCCATGCCAGCTCCACCACGCCGAGAAGATCAGCGCGTCGGCGGCAATCAGGCCGAGCATCAGCCACGCCGGGCGCGACAGACGTCGGCGCAGCAGCCACCAGCCGGGGAACGCCAGCAGTAGAACCGGGTTGTACCAGAAGACGCCGCGATAGGGGCTGATAAACAGGCCGTAGAGGCCGGTCAGCACCGGGCGGTTGAAGCCCTCGCCCTCGGCAAAATGATAGCCGGTGTCGAGCGGGCTGCCGAAGCGCAGTTCGTTATAGCCGCCGAGCAGCGCGACGGTGATCGCCACCGGCAGCAGCAGCCGAATCAGGCGTGGAATCGGCGGCGCGCTCCGGTCGAGCAGGACATAAAGCGCCAGCAGCGGCGTAAAGACGGCGTAGGCGTTGTTGATGCCGACCAGCGCGCCGAGCGCCACGCCTGCGATAAGCTCGCTGCGCCGTCGGCGCGTCGGCTCGACGACTTGCAGCACGGCCACGAGCAGCAGCAGCGCCGCCAGCGGCTCGCCGAACAGCGTCTTGACGTAGACGATGGCGAAGGTGGCGAGACCGTAGACCAGACCGAGCGCAAAGGCTGCGCCAGGACGCGCGCCGAGTCGCCGCGCCAGCGTATAGAGCAGCAGCGCCGTCAGCGCCGTCACCAGCGGGTTGAACAGCATGACCGTCGCGCGGGTCGTCAGCCAGGGCGCGGCGTCGATCAACGGGATCAGCGGCGTCATCGCCAGCGAAGGAGTCGGCGCTTTCTTGGCGTAGAGCGCGCCATCGACGCCGAAGGTTCCCATGCGCGAGGCAGGCAGCGGCAGCAGCCAGTCGGCGTAGGCAATGGCGTTGATGTTCGGGCTGCCGCTCCGCGCCGTCGAAGCCGCGACTGCCAGCAGCGCGTCGCCGTCCGCCGAGCCGGGAGTCGCTACGTAGACGAAGAGATAGGTTCCGAGCAGCAGGCAGAATAAACTCAGACGCAGGCGCGCGTCGGTCGTGAGCGGTTGAAATTTCAGCGGCATAACGCCTGATTATCGCTCATCTGCGGGTACTTCGGACAAAAAGCGGCGGGCTGCTGCAGGGCAAACGCATCAAATTTGATCGGAGTTTCAAGAAAGCTCATATCGGCTTATCCAGGGTCAACGGTAACGTAGGGGCGACCCGCCGGGTCGCCCCTACAAACCCTCATGCCCTTTTATAGTCTGAGTTGTGATTTTGGTGCGATTGCTCTGCGGGCTGCGGCGGCCTGCTCGTTTGAAATGATCTGGTATTTCACCCCTCTCCCTTCGGGAGAGGGGCCAGGGTGAGGGGAAGCCTACTTTTCCTTGATCGAGCCGAGCAGGTAGGTATGGAGCAGCCCGGCGAAGATGCCGCCGCCGAAAATGCCGATCAGGTAGGGCAGCACGTAGGACACATCACCGGCAACGATGGCCGGGCCGACCGTGCGCGCCGGGTTGAGCGATGCGCCGGTGTAGGTGCCGCCCGCCAGAATCGCGCCCGCCAGCGTCACGCCAATCGCCAGACCGGCGAGGTTGCCGCCGTGGCCGTAAACTGCCGTCTGATAGACGGTGCTGACGAGGAAAAAGGTCATGATGAACTCGAACGCCGCCGCCCGCCAGACATCGGCTGAAGTCAGGCTGCCAATCGTCGGACCGGGATTGCCGCCTGTCAGCCAGCCGACCAGAATCGCCGCCGCCAGCCCGCCGATGAACTGCGCGACCCAGTACAGCACGGCGCGCGTCGGTGTGATAATGCCGCCGATGAGCAGGCCCGCCGTGACTGCCGGGTTGATGTGCGTTTCGCTCAGATGGCCGTAGGCGTAGACCAGCGCGATCAGGATCAGGCCGTGCGCGAGTGCCGCGACCACGACGCCCTGCCCCGACGCCACCGCCGCGCCGCCGATAAAGACGAAGGTGAAAGTGCCGATAAATTCTGCAATGGTCGATTTGGTGAGCGTGTTATTCATATCTGTTTGGGTTCCGTGAGACGCGACGCAATGCGTTTAATTGTAGCGAACAACCGCTGTTTCTGCCCGATTCGGTCAGGTCGTGACCTGGTAGACCAGAATGTAGTGCGCCCCTTGCAGCGTAAAGGCAATCTGGATGTGGCCGCCCTCGGCGTCGCGTTCGCTGGCGACCACCTCGCCGAGGAAGTCATCGCCGAACAGGTCGCCTTCGTACAGGCGGATTCGGGCAGGCGTGCTGCGCGTGAAGATGAAAGCCTCCCGCTTGAAGCCGGGCATTGGCTCCCATCCGTTCATCGTCTGGCAGCGACCCTGCTCAAAATTGACCTCGCTCATGCGCGTCAGGCTGGTCGGATGCTGGCTCATGCGGAACGGCGCTGCCGCCCAGACGGTTTCGCCGTCGATCTGGATGTAAATCTCGTCGCCACTCTGTTCCTGCGCCGTGATGCAGCGCAGCCCGATCAGATGCAAGCTGAATACCGCCATCGCAAACCTCCAGACAAAGTGATGAGTGATGAGCAATGAGTAAAAGCGAGTTCACAGTTTTTGTTCTTACTCATTACTCTTTACTCATGACAGCTCTTTACCAGACCATTCCCCGCGCGGCGACCGGCCAGACGACTTCAACCCTGTCACCGCGAACGCCGTAAAGCTGGTTGTGCAGGTTCGTTACGATGCAGGTATGAACCGGAATGATGTGAACGCGCTCGCCAATAGCGGGCTTCTGTTGGCACGCGCTCAGGTCAACGTAGCCATGCTCCTCGTTGACCCGATAGAGCTTCGCGTCCGGGTACTCGACGATGTAGCCATAGCAGCCATCGACCGTCTCGGAATTGATCGTTTTGCTGCCGCTGTCGAGAATAGCGCGATCTTCGGTCGGTCGGCTGACGATGGTTGCCATGATCGTCATCGCGCAGTCCTCGAAGGTCGCCCAGCCGTGGCTGACCGTCCCCCAGTCGTTGAAGACATAGGTTCCGACGCGCAGCTCGGTCAATTCCGGCACTTCGTGGGCCTGCGTCGCCGCGCCGATCCCGCCGCCGCTAACGCTGTCGACGCCGATTCCTGCCGCGTCGAGCAAACGGAGCGCTTCCTGCAACTGGGGACGGATGCTGGCGTTGCTCGGATAGACCAGCAGCCCGGCAAAGTGCAGGTGATCGTCGCTGTCGATGCGCTGCGCCAGATCGAGCACGCGCTCAACTGGCGCGCCCGTCCGTTGAATCTCGGTCGCCAGATCGACCTGCACGCGCAGGGTGATGTGATTGGCGGCTGCCGCCTGCGACAGCCCGGCAATTGTCTCGGCGCTGTCGGCGGAGACGGTCACTTTAGTTGCCAGCGCCAGATCAGCCAGCCGCGCCGTTTTCTTTGCGCCGAGGATGTTGTAAGGAATCTGAATATCGCTGAGGCCCGCGTTGGCGAAAACTTCGGCCTCGCTGACCTTTTGCGCCGCGATGCCGATGGCTCCAGCCTCGATCTGCATTTTGGCGATGTCGGGGATTTTGTGCGTCTTGATGTGGGCGCGAAAGCCCAGACCGAGCGAATTGCAGCGCGCCTGCATCCGCTCGATGTTGGCCTGCATCCTGTCGACGTCGATCAGCACGCTTGGCGTTTCCAGATCATTGACGTTCATTGCCATCTCTCCGTAGTTGTCTCCCCTCG
The DNA here is from genome assembly GCA_964652205.1 of uncultured Anaerolineaceae bacterium. Lineage (GTDB taxonomy): Bacteria > Chloroflexota > Anaerolineae > Aggregatilineales > Phototrophicaceae > ZC4RG36. Next base: position 11,745 of record CAZZAO010000023.1, read on the forward strand.
CCCTGAGGGAGACGAAGTGGTAGGGCCGCGTTCGCGCCGCGCAGCGGCGTCTCGACCCGAAGGGCGAACAGGCCATCACCGGGGGCCGGGGGTCAGGGCATCTTCATCTCCCATGACAATAACAGGCGGCGGCGGCTCTCGCCAGCGCCGATAGAGCCAGACCCAGACCGCGAAGGCCACCAGCGAGATCAGCGCCCCGGCGGCGAGCGCGTAGACGTAGAGCTGATCGTTGGCCGTCAGCGTCTGGCCTGCCAGCGGGATAATCTGCACATCGGTCGGCACATTGCCAGTCACCGGCCAGATGCGCTCGAAGTTGAACACCCGCCACAGATGCATATGCTCGCTCAAGCCCTGCGCCGCCACCAGCAGCGCGCCGAGCGTCAGCAGCCTGCCGTGATTGCTGCCCGCCAGTCGCGGCAGCCAGCGCTCGAAGCGGATGCAGGCCAGCATCAGCAGCAGCACAATCGGGATGATGATAAAGCGCGTCGTCACCCGCTCCGAGCCGAGCAGCGGCAGCCCCAGAGTGAAGATCGGGCTGTAAAAGCTGCCGATGGCGAACAGCGTCATCAGGCCGAGGGGGATGTTCAGCGCGCGGTAGCTCAGTTCGTCGGCGTGCTTTCCCGGCCAGACCTGGCGCGCGAGGCCGAATACGCCGAGGAACAGCGCGCCGATCAGGCTGATGTAGGCATCCAGTTCCCACGGCTGCATCGTCCGGTAGCGCGCGTTGAGCGTGGCCTGCGAGGTGAACAGGGCAGGATCGAAGCTGATCGCGCGCCTGAGCAGGTCGGCCAGGTCAGCATAGCCGCCGATGAAGTCCGGCGAATAGCTAGAAGCGGCGACAGCGGCGGGCATGAAGCGCGCCGCCGACAGCAGGCCCCCGGCGGCAATCGCAATCAGGCACGGGAGCAGCAGCCGCGGGTTGAAGACGCCGAGCAGCAGCAGCGTCAGAAGGCAGAAGATGAACAGGTGGACGCCGCCGCCAAGCGCCAGCCCGAACAGCACCAGCCCGTTGAGCAGCGCCGCGCGCCGGGGATGGGGGCCGTCGATCAACTCGAAGGTGAACAGCGCGAAGAACGAGAGCAGGAAGTAGCTGTTCCACATGGCATGGCCGGCGGTCAGATGGCTGATGACGTGGCCGTTGAAGCTGAAGATCAGGAAGAACGCGGCGAACGTCGCCAGCGACCAGCGGTAGCGCCGCCGAATCAGCAGGCAGCCGAGAAAGCCGACGGCGTAGAACAGCAGCGTATGCGCCAGCGCGTACTGCCCCGGCGTCAGCGCGGGAATCAGAATGATGTCCGGCGCGAGCGGCACTTCCGGGTTGCCCATCAGCCGGTCAGTGATGTTGATCGCGCCAGTCGTGAAGATCGGCAGTTGCCCGGTTCTGAACGCCTCGGCAATGACGTTGTTATAGCCGGAAGCGCGCGCCCAGTCATGCCGATTGACATCGACCGTGCCATTATTGTAGAAGTCGATGAAGCGGTTGATGCCGAAGGCGAACAGCGCCAGCAGCCCGAAGATCACCAGCAGGCGGCGCAGTCTGCTGGTCGCGTCCGGCTCGAACAGCGCGCCGAACAGGACAGCGCCTGTTCGCGCGGCGTAATCGGCGGGCGAGCGGCGGACACGACGAGTGATCGCCGCCCACTGCCAGACAGCCAGCGCGATCACGGCGATGGCGATCAGCGGCAGGATTGGCAGCGCCGCCAGAACGTGCCGCTCGATGGTGTAGGTCTTCTGCGTGCCGTCCTGAAAGCCAACCGTCAGCGTGAGCGGCTGGCCGCAGATTTCGCCCGCGCCGCGCGTCCCTGAATACAGCTCGCAGATGAACGCGCCGCGCGTCCCCTCGACCGCCCAGCGGACGGTGATGCAGTCCCCCGGCAGGATGATCGTCGTCCGTTCGGCCCGAAAGCCGCCGCGCGCGCCCTTCTCGTCGATCCGCAGTGTCTGCGCGCCGGGATTGGCGACGATGGACAGCGAGGCCAGCAGGTAAAGCAGCACCGCCGCGATCAGCGCTGTCGCAATCAGCAGAGGAATCCGGCTCACCAGCGTCGGTCGGCTCAGGTCTGTCATGGAGTCGTCAGCGCCTTCTCGCGCTGCCTTCCGCAGGGGCGCGAGGGGTCGCGCCCGCAAGGTTTCACGCCGGGCCGAGAAATGACGGTCGCGGTTTCACGCTGCCTTTTCTCGGCTCTCGACTTTTTGTTGTCAGCACACCCGCGTGTAATCGAGCACCAGCACTTTCGGCCATGACGCCGCTTCGTCCCGCTTCAGGCTGACCTCGCTGCTCAACGCCAGCTTCGTCTCGCCCTTCGCAAAATATTTCAGGAACGACTCGATCCAGAGGAGATTGTAAGGCCGGTACGACAGCGTCTGAAAGTGCATCGGCACGATCAGCTTCGGCCCCGTCGCGTCGATGACCGCCTTCAGGTCATCTAACTCAATCGTCGGGTGTCCGCCAGCCAGCGCCAGCAGCACATCGACGTCCTTGAAAAACGCGATCTGCTCGGCGCTCAGTGGGTTGCCGACATCACCCATGTGGCCGATGTCGAGGCCATCGACGGTCAGGCGGTACATCCCGTTCAGGTCAGGATCATGATAGCGGTGGTTGAGCGCTTCCATCGACTGAATCGCGCGGACATCAATTCCACGCTCGGTTGTCTCGCCGCCAGCCTTCGCCAGCGCCAGCGCGTCGATCACTGTCGGGCTGCCGGGGATCAGGTCGGCGCGGCAGTGGGAACGGTCATTGTCCGAAGACATGATGACGAGATCGGCTGGTTCGACGAAAGGCGGGTAGCCGGTCACTTCCGGCGTGTACGGGTCGGTGATGATGACCGTGCCATCGTCTGCCGTCAGCTTAAAGCTGGCATGACCATACCATTTGAGCTTCATTGAACGACCCCTAATCCACTAGCCCGGAGCATGTTCCGCCACCGACGCGCGCAGTTGGTCGAGGACTTCCATCATCCGCACGGCGTCTTCCGCCGGGTAGAGCGGCGCTTGACCGAGCAGCAGCGCGTCGGCGAAGTCCTCAGCCATGAGCTGATATTCGCCCGCAGGCGGCACAGTGATCGCCTCGTATTCCGAGCCGCGCCAGTATTGAATGGTCGTCGGGCGGTCGTGCGGGATAACAAAGGCTTCGTCCACCCGGATGCGCCCCTCGCTGCCGCGAACTTCATACGCCTGTTTCCCGGCAGTCAGCACGCCGCAGTCGAAATGCCCGACGACGCCCGATGGAAACTGGAGCGCTGCCGCTGCCTGGATATCAACGCCGCTGTCATTGTAGACGCCGAAAGCCGCCAGCTTCGACGGCTCCTCGCCAGTCAGCAGGCGCATAATGCTGACGCAGTAGCAGCCGACATCCATGATGCCGCCGCCCGCGCGTTCCTTCGACAGGCGGATATTCTCTGGATCGCCGCTCAGCGCAAAGGTGAATGACGAGTTGATAACTCTGAGAGCGCCGACTGCGCCATCGGCCACCATCTGCCTGACCTTCAACGTTTGCGGGTGATGCCGATACATAAAAGCTTCTGACAGCAGCAGCTTTTTCGCGGCGAAATAATCGACCATCCGGCGGGCTTCAGCGGCGTTGGCGGTCAGCGGTTTCTCGCACAGCACGGCCTTGCCCGCGTCGGCGGCCTTCATCGACCATTCGGCGTGCAGGTCGTTGGGCAGCGGGTTGTAAATGGCGTCGATCTTCGGGTCGGCCAGCAGCGCCTCGTAGCTGCCGTAAACCGTCGGAATGTTCAGCTCCTCGGCCATCGCCTTACCTCTGGCGAGATCGCGGCTGCCGATGGCGGCAACGACGCCGTTTCGAGCGTTGTGGAACTGCGGCAGCACCCGCCGGTTGATGTTGGCAGTGCTGAGAATGCCCCAGCGAATCTTGTCAGCCATTGTGCGCATCCTTTACCTGAGGGAGCCGACGCGCTCGCGTGGCCGCCGCTAAACGGAAATAGACGGATGATAACGCGCCGGGCGGACTGGCCGCAAAAGAAACCGTTGAAAAGTCGGCTGATATCCTTAATTAAATTAGTAATTCATTAGCCCTTCTAGCCAGATACATCCAGTGTGTGGCATGATGCGAAAGTGTCATTAAGAACGAAATTTAGGTCGTTCATCGAACGTTAGCGATTGGAGAACCTCATGGACAGGACTATTTCCCGACGCAGTATCCTGAAGGGCGGCGCGGTCGTCGCCGGAGCCGCAGGTATGATGAGCTTCAGCGGGCTGCTGGCTGCCGCTCCGGCGCTCCAGTTCGGCAGCGACCTCGATATTCTCAACTACGCGCTGACGCTGGAACATCTGGAATATGCTTTCTACCGCGACGGCCTCAATGGCCTCGGCGCGGGCGCGTTCTCGGCGCTGCCGACCTTCGGCGGTCAATCGGCCCTCGCGTCTTTTCAGGCCATCCGTGACCATGAAGGCCAGCATGTCCAGACGCTGATCCAGGTGATTCAGAGCCTCGGCGGGACGCCGGTAGCAGAAGCGAAATACAACTTCGGCTACTCGAACGTGGCGGGCTTCGTCAAGGTCGCCGACGCGCTCGAAAACACCGGCGTCTCGGCCTACGATGGCGCGATCCGCTACGTTCAGAATCCAGACCTGAAGCAGGCCGCCGCGACGATTGCCACGGTTGAGGCGCGCCACGCTGCTTACCTGAACCTGCTCACCGGCACCTCGCCGTTTCCCGCCGCGTTCGATACGCCCAAGTCGAAGGACGAAATTCTCGCCATCGCCGGGCCGTTCATCGTCGGCAGCGGCGCGGCTGCGCCGAGCGCCCCGGCCTCTGGCTCGGCCTCGATCAGCGCGCCGAGCGGCAATATCAGCGGCAGCAACACGATCACCGGCACGGCAGTGCTCGGCCCGAACGACGCCTTCTATAAGGTCGTCATCATGGGCGGTCAGTTCACTGACTGGACGACAGTGGGGACGACTCACACCAGCAGCGTCAGCAACGGCACGCTCGAAACGCTGGGGCCGCTGCCTGCGGGCAGCTATCAGCTCCGCGTGATCGTCGTCGCCAAGGACAGCAACTTCAGCCAGGTTTCGGCCCCTGTGAGCATCAGCGCCAGCTAGCCCCAGCTAGCCCCAGCTAGCCCCAGCTAGCCCCAGCTAGCCCCAGCTAGCCCCAATTCCCATCGCTGTAACCCGATGAACGGGGTGGCCTCTGAGCCGCCCCGTTTGCGTTTTCTGCGCCGCCTCGTCGGCTGAGAGCCTGTCTTACGACAGCGCTGGCCTTTGGCTGGACTTGCATTTGCCTGGACGGCCTGTGGATATTGCTGACGCAGCGACACCCGGACAGCGGTTTTTGCAGCGCGCCTTGAAAGATGCCGTTCTTCTATAAGCACTGTTCTGCCCTCTATCTCTGCGGAGATGCGCTTTTATCTCTATCTTTTCTCGGTTCTCGGTTCTTCTTTTCTCACACCCTCATCACTCCATAATTTAACACAGCGGCTTACTCATCCCTCGTTCCTCATCACTCATCACTTTCCTTTATGGTATAGTTGCAGCGTTTCGTCCCCTTCCGTGAGGAATCTGGATGCGCCGTCGTCTGCCCGATCTCGCCATCATCGCGCTGCTGTTCGCCCTGCCGCTGGTGATGTTCTGGCAGCAGACGGTCGGTGGGCGCACGCTTCTTCCGGCGGAAAACCTCTATCAGTATGAGCCGTTCGCGTCCTATCGCGCTGAAGCGGGCGCGCCTGACCTGCCGCATAACGCGCTCGTCTCCGACCTCATCCTCGAAAACTATCAGTGGAAGTGGCTGATTCGCCACGATCTGGCGCAGGGGGAAGTCCCGCTCTGGAACCCGTACCAGTTCGCTGGCCTGCCGTTCATGGCGTCCGGCCAGCAATCGACGCTTTATCCCTTCAGCCTGATCTACTACATCCTGCCGTTGAGCGCCGCTTACGGCTGGTTCAACATCGTCCAGTTGGGGCTGGCGGGCGTGTTCATGCTCCTGTTTGCGCGCGGACTCGGCATCAGCCGAGTCGGTGGAGCATTGGCAGGCATCATCTATCAACTGAGCGCCTTTTTCGTCATCAGCGCCGTCTTTCCGATGATCGTCGCTGCCGCCGTCTGGCTGCCGCTGATCCTGCTGATGATCGAGTTTGTCATTCAGCGGCGGCCCGCCCTGCGCGACCGCGCTGCTTCGATTCCGTGGGTGGCGATTGGCGCGGTCGCCGTCGGCTGCTGTGTCCTCGCCGGCCACGTCGAGATACTTTACTACACGCTGCTGATCTCGGCCTATTACGCCGCCGTCCGCCTGATCGTCGGCGCGTGGCGTCGCCGTCATCAGGGCGGCCTCGGCTGGTTGGCCGCGCGCGCTGGCTGGCTGATCGCCATGATGGCGCTGGGACTGGCGCTCGGCGCGGTGCAGTTCCTGCCGCTGTTCGAGCTGGCGAGCCGCAACTTTCGCTCCGGCTCGGTCAGCCTGATTCAGGTGCTCGGCTGGGCGCACCCGATGCGCGATTTTGTCCAGTTCCTGATGCCGAACTTTTACGGCAGCCCGGCCCATCACGCCGTCTACGACCTGTTCAGCGGGCAGTGGCAGTCGATCCATTTCGTCAACGGCCTCGGCCAGACAGTCACCAACACCAGTTGGGGCATCAAGAATTACGTCGAAGGCGCGCTCTACCTCGGTGTCCTGCCGCTGGCGCTGGCGCTGTTCGCCCTGATCGACAGCATCCTCAGCCGCCGCGCGCCGGAGCGGCTCCAGGCCGCGCCGTACCGCGTCCTGTTCGTCGCGCTGGCGCTGCTCTCGCTGAGTTTCATGTTTGGCTTCCAGAGCTACGCGCTGCTGTTCGCCCTGCCGGGAATCGACCAGCTTCACTCGCCGTTCCGCTGGGTGTTCGCGCTCACTCTGTCGGTCGCGGTTCTCGCCGGATTCGGCCTCGACGCCATCGCGCGGGCGGATCGGCGTGGCTGGGCGCGCGGTTTCGGCGTCGTCCTGACGGCGCTCGGCGGCGCGGGGCTGGTCGGCCTGCTGCTGACGCGGCTGTTTTACGAGCGCGTCGCGCCGATTGTCGAGCGGGTCTTCAACGGCATGGCGCTGGCGAATACTGCTTTCCCTGACGCGCAGACGTTCTACAGCTACGAGGCCGTTAACGCGGCCATTTTCCTCGCTGTGACGCTCGGCGCAGGGATCGTGATTTTGCTGGCGCGGCGCAGAACGACCGTGCGCGGCCTGCCGCTGTGGGCCGCTGGCGCGATGGCGCTGGTCGCCGCTGACCTGATGATCGCCTCATGGGGCTTCAACCCGGCCAGCGATCCCAAACTGCTCGACTACACGCCGCCTGCGCTGGCCTGGCTTCAGCAGCAGCCGGGAGCGTGGCGCTACACCACGCTCGACGACCCGACGCAGCCGCCGATCCTCAACGCTAATCTCGGCATGAGCTACGGCCTCGACGACGTGCGCGGCTACGAGAGCATCATCCCCAGGCAGTACGTCGATTTCATGCAGCAGTTGACCCGGCAGACGCAGCTCGACTACAACCGCGTTGCGCCGCTCTATAGCAACGAGCAGCAGGCGCTCGAATCGCCGCTGCTCGACCTGCTCAATGTCCGCTATGTCGTCACCGCCGCTTCGACGGCGATCACGCAGCCCGACTGGTCGCAGGTCTACGCGGACAAAGCCGTTCGCATCTATCAAAAGGCCGCATCGCGCGATCTGCCGCGCGCTTACACGGTGGCCGCCGCGACCTTCGATCCTGCCGCGCTGGTCGTCCCGACTGCTTTTACGCCCGCCGCCATCCGCTCGGACAGCGGGCGTGAGCTGCTGATCGACGCGCAGACCGAAGGCTCGACCTGGCTGATCGTCAGTCAGTCGAATTTTCCCGGCTGGCGCGCCTTCGTTCGCCCGCAGGGCGGCACGGACAGGGATGAGCAGCCCGCCGACGTCCAGCTCGTTCAGGGGAATTTTCAGGGCGTACCGCTTCCGCAGGCTGGCGACTGGACGATTCGGCTGGTCTACAGCCCGCAGAGCATCCAGATCGGCGGCTTTATCTCGTTTATCGGCGGCGTGATTATCATTTTCCTGCTCGGCCTGTGGTTGTGGCGGCTGTTCGTCAGCGTCGGCGACGAAGCCAGCGCGACCTCGCGCGTCGCCAAGAACAGCCTCGCGCCGATTGCCCTCAACCTGTTCAATCGCGGCATCGACTTCGCCTTCGCCTTCGTCATGCTGCGCGTGCTTGGGCCGGACGGCGCGGGCATTTACTATTACGCCATCATCATCTTCGGCTGGTTCGACATCTTCACCAACTTCGGCCTCAACCTGTTCCTGACGCGCGAAGTTGCCCGCGACCGCTCACACGCCGGACGTTATCTGTGGAATACCAGCGCGCTCCGCCTGCTGCTGGCCGTGGCGGGTGTGCCGCTGCTGCTGGCCTTCCTCGGCTTCCGCCAATCGACTGTCTCAGCGCCGTTGAGTTTCGAGGCGCTGGCCGCGATTGCGCTACTCTATATCGGCCTTGTGCCGAACAGCCTGAGCACCGGCCTGTCGGCGCTGTTCTACGGCTTCGAGCAGGCTGAAATTCCGGCGGCGATTGCGACGGTAGCGACGATCTGCAAGGCGGTCTTCGGGCTGGCGGCGCTGGCTGAAGGGTATGGCGTTATCGGGCTGGCCGCCGTCAGCATCCTGACTAATCTGATCACGCTGGCGATCATGAGCTACTGCGCGCGCGGGCTGCTGAAAACGCCGGAACCGCGCACTGGCTCGCTGCTTGAGGGCCGCCTGATCCGCTCGATGGTCGGCGAAAGCTGGCCGCTGATGCTCAATCATTTCCTGGCGAGCATCTTCTTTCAGATCGACGTCATCCTGATCGAAGCGATGCACGGCGATGTGATGGTCGGACAGTACAGCGTCGCCTATAAATGGGTGCTGGCGCTCAACATTATCCCGTCATTTTTCACGCAGGCGATGCTGCCGGTGATGTCGCGGCAGGCCCACGCCGACCGCGTCGGGTTCAAACAGACTTACGCGCTGGCGATCAAGCTGCTGCTGATTCTCGCCCTGCCGACGGCTGTGTTGTTCACCTTCATGGCGTATCCCCTGACCGGGCTGCTCGGCGGTTCTGAATTCCTGCCCGACGGCGCGATTGCGCTCCAGTTCATGATCTGGAGCATCCCCATTGGCTGGATGAACAGCCTGACGCAGTACGTGCTGATCGCGCTCGACTTGCAGCGGCGCATCACGACGGCTTTTATCCTCGGGGTCTCGTTCAACCTCATCATGAACTTCATCTTTATCCCGACCTACGGCTATCGCGCGGCGGCGCTCATCACCATCGCGTCCGAGGCGGTGCTGTTCGTGCCGTTCGCGCTGCTGCTCAAAGGCGCGATGGGGGGGCTGGACTGGGTGGGGATGATCTGGAAGCCGCTGGCGGCGCTGGCGGCGATGATCGCATTGACAGCAGTCGGCTGGTCGATCCAGCCAGTGGCGGCGCTGGTCGCCGGAATCGTGGTTTATCCGGTGGTGCTGCTGGCGCTGCGTCCATTCAGCGCCGGGGAATGGGCGCGGCTGATGCCGCTGCTCCCGGCACGTCTGCGCCGGGTTACTTCAGTTACATAGACTTGAGGTTTGCTGATGTCTGATACATCGATATCTGCTTCAACCACCATGCGAGATGAGCTATTTAACCATTTTCGGCACAGGCTCGTCCATAATCCAATGCTAGACCGGACGATGGTGAGCTTTCAGGCTAGTAAACAGGCCCCCTTCTATGGCTGGTTCAAGTATCGAGAAGGCTTTTCCCAACAACTGGTGCAGTATCTTTTGCAAACTTTGATGCCACAACCGGGTATTCTGCTCGATCCGTTTGCCGGTGCTGGTTCAGCCTTGTTTGCAGCAAGTGAAATGGGTTGGATGGCGCAAGGCATTGAAGTATTGCCCGTAGGTATTTACGCCATTAAAGCGCGTATTGCGGCAGAACACGTCGATATTAAACAATTGAATCGTGAGGTAAAACAGGCTCTAAGCCTCGATTTTCATGACTATTATCAGGAGCAATATGCGCTAAAGCACATCGCAATTACCAGAGCGGCTTTTCCAGAAGAAGAAGAGCAAAGTCTGATTGGCTATATCGCCTATTGCAACGAGCATGTGGCCGATGACCAAATCAGATCGGTCATGCTCTACGCCGCGTTTTGCGTCCTCGAAGAGATAAGCTTTACCCGGAAGGATGGTCAGTATCTCCGGTGGGATGCGCGCTCAGGAAGAACGCAGGGTAAAACAGCCTTCAATAAAGGCACGATACTGACCTTTTGCGAAGCGATCCAGGGGAAACTTAAGCAGGTTGTTGCTGATTTAATCGGGCAACCGCTCCAAATTCCTCTTTACGATAAGCCTGCCTTGAACACAGTGAAATATGAACCTCGAATATTTTCAGCGTCTTCGCTCGACTTGCTGCCGACCATTCCTCCTCAAAGCATTGATTTTGTGCTTACGTCTCCGCCTTATGCTAACCGTTATGATTACACACGCACCTATGCGCTGGAGTTAGTCTATCTAGGTTGTGATGACGAGCAAGTAAAGCGACTTCGACAGATGATGCTCTCCTGCACAGTTGAGAATAAAGATAAACGGAACCGACTGGCAGCCTATTATACCGAGCTTGGGCGCGCCGAGGACTTTACTTATATTGACAGGACGTTCGATCAGCAGCCAGCGCTACAGGAAGTGATTTCCAGTCTTGAAGCACATCGGAATGAGGGCAGTTTGAATAACCCTCAGATTGTCCGGCTAATTCACAACTACTTTTATGAAATGGCGTTTGTGATCTACGAGCTTGCGCGTCTTCTGCGACCAGGCGGAATCATTGCTATGGTGAATGATAACGTGCGCTACGCAGGCGAGGAAGTTCCAGTCGACCTCATTTTATCAGACATGGCCGAGACATTTGGATTAAGCACTCAAGTTATTTGGACGCTGGGGCGCGGCAAGGGAAATAGCAGTCAGCAGATGGGTAGTCATGGTCGCTCTGAACTGAGAAAGTGTGTCTATGTATGGCAAAAACCAAACGTGTAGTGACGAACGAATCAGCCTTACTTGCAGAAACGCATCGCGTCAATTACAGGCTCCGCTCCACGTTCTTTTATCGTAAATTAAAGGAGTATGGAACACTGTCACTGCCTGCAACAGTTAAAAGCCTGCTTCAGTTAGAACAACTCTATAATTGGGATAATCGCCATGAATGGGGCGTCGGCGATGACGCCTTCGGTTTTATATCCCAGCATCCACAATTACATCTTTTAGAAGTCTTTTGCCACCCCAAATTGTTGAGGGAGTATCCGCAACTGCTCGCTTATTATCGTAATATTGCTGCTCTTTCTCAAAAGTCAGTCGGCTATCTTGTCGGGATCGATGGGAGCAGATTTGAAAGCGCTACAAGCAGCCGAGCGTCCATAGCTTCCGATCAGGCACTTAAATTGGCTGCGCTCTTTAATGAGCATCTTTCGTTAATTGTTGACGCTTCGATCCAAAGCTTCACCACCGAGGAGTTGTATGGCCTTTTGCTGGTTTCCACCGGCGCGCAAATTGATGGCTCATGGCGAAATGCCATCGGCGAAGAGGCCGAAAAAGTCACTCAGCGGCTGCTGGTCAACGAAGCCAGAGAGCGTCATTTACTGGCGGCTCTGATTCCCAGAACAGGCGCGAGCGAGCCTTTCGATCTTGCAAATATCGATGAGCAGCTCGGCAATATTCATCAGTATCGCGGCATCCAGTTGAGCAATCAAACATCCATGCTCTTTGCAAGCGATCCTGATATTGCATTGATAGACAAAAATGGCGTAACCGTCTGTGCAATTGAAGTGAAAGGCGGGGCAGATCCAGCCGGAGCGCTGGAGCGTTACGGTGCTGCCAAGAAGTCTTTTGAGGCAGCGAGGCGGGTTAGCGCTAACGTTCCTACGGTACTTATTGCAAGTTGTATCACAGCGGAAGTTCACGCTCGTATTGAGCAAGACCCGGTAATTTCCTCGTATTACAACCTCACTGAGTTACTCAATGAGGAATCAGCAGCATACGATGAGTTTATGCAGGAGGTTTTCACAATACTTGGGGTATAAGCAAAACCGATCCAACCTGTTCAACAGAACTTAGTAGGTTTACTTCCGCAGGTTAACTTAGTCCCGGCGCTGTTCGCGGCGGCGGAGCGCCTCGCGTTCCTCAATCGGCAGAATCTGCACGTCCAGCATCCGCAGCAGCCGACGGACATAGGGATTGATGATGACCGGCATGGTCATCGCGCCTTCGTCGTTCCGCAGATCGACATAGTAAATCGTCACCTGCCGCGAACCTGACTGCCAGTAATCCTGCTGAAAGACCGGGCCATGAACCTTCCAACTGCATCGCAGCGCGGTAATCAGCGCGTCGCCGCCGGCGAACTTCTCGGAGATTGGCGACCAGTGGCGCGTCGTCTCGAAGTAGGAATAGTGCTCGTTATTGCTGTAGGAGTCCATGCTTGACCTTTGCTCAGGCATCCTTAATTGGCCGCTCAATTTCCAGTATATAACATTTTTTTTAATCGCTGATGAAAGTTCAGCCAAAGGTTCAGGGCAGCTCCGCCAAAAGACAGAAGCCATTCAGCCACGGCGCGCCTGGATTAGGTTTCAAGGATTATAAAATAACCTGAATGGCGGATGATCGCTGCGTGAGCAGAGTTTCCGCCAGCCTCATTTTCAGGTACATTACGGGTTAGTGGACTCCCTGATGCTTGATCTCAGCCTAACGTCGCTCTCATCTCCAGGCGCTTAACTAACCGTGCAATTCACCCTCGGAACACCCAACCTGCTCACGCCCAGCGGAGAGAGCCTCAGATGTCGAAAGTGATCGTCATCGGGAGTGGCTTCGGCGGGCTGGGCGCTGCCATTCGGCTGGCGGCGCGCGGCCACGAGGTCGAAGTTTTTGAGAAGCGCGACAAGCCTGGTGGCCGCGCTTACGTCTACAAAATCGACGGCTTCACCTTCGACGGCGGGCCGACCGTGATAACCGCGCCGTTCATGTTCGATGACCTGTGGCGCGCCGCTGGACGGCGGCGCGAGGACTATTTCCGGCTGGTTCCGGTCAACCCGTACTACCGCATCTTCGACCATCAGGGGCGACATTTCGACTATAACGGTGACGAACACCTGATCCTCGACGAAATTGGTCAATGGAACCCCGCTGACCGTGAGGGTTATCGGCGCTTCATTGGCACGACCAGAGCCATTTTCCAGAAGGGCTTTGTCGAGCTGGCCGATAAGCCCTTCCTGCATTTCAGCGATATGCTCAGGGTCGCGCCCGATCTGATCAGGATGCAGTCGTATCTCAGCGTCTACAGCTACGTCGCGCAGTTCATCAAGGACGACTTTCTGCGCCGCGTCTTTTCCTTCCATCCGCTGCTGATCGGCGGCAACCCGTTCGACGCGCCCTCAATCTACGCCATGATTCACTATCTGGAGCGTGAGTGGGGCATCCATTACGCCGTCGGCGGCACGGGCGCGATTGTCGCCGCGATGGCGCGGCTGTTCGAGGAACTGGGCGGGCGTATTCACCTCAACGCCGCCGTCGAGGAGATTCTGGTGGATTCCCAGGCGCGGCGCGTGACCGGCATCCGCCTCGCTGATGGCGCGGCAGTGACGGCGGATCACGTCGTCTCGAACGCCGACTCGGCCTTCACCTACCGCAGCCTGATCCCGGAACACTTCCTGCGCAAGTACAACCATCGGCGCATCGACCGCATGAAGTACAGTATGTCGCTGTTCGTGATTTATTTCGGCACGAAGCGGCTGTACCGCGATCAGGGGCTGGCGCATCACAATATCATCCTCAGCGAGCGCTACAAAGACCTGCTGACCGATGTCTTCGACCGGCAGACGCTGGCGAAGGATTTCTCGCTCTACCTGCATATGCCGACGCTAACCGACCCGTCAATGGCTCCTGAAGGCTGCGAGAGTTTCTACGTCCTCTCGCCCGTGCCGCATCTCGGCTCTGGCATCGACTGGACACGGGCGGCAAAACCCTACCGCGATGCCATCATCCAGTTTCTTGAGGATCACTACCTGCCCGATTTGCAGGCCAGTATCGTCGCCGAGCATCATATCGACCCGCTGCACTTTCGGGATACGCTCAACAGCCAGCTCGGCGCGGCCTTCTCGCTTCAGCCCGTGCTGACGCAGTCGGCCTGGTTCCGACCACACAACCAGTCCGAAGAGTTCAGCAATCTGTATTTCGTCGGCGCGGGGACGCATCCGGGAGCCGGGCTGCCCGGCGTCCTCTCGTCGTCGATCATCGTCGAAAACCTGATCGGCGATGTCGCAGGCGTGGCGCATCCCCGGCCAGCGCAGGTATAAAGCGACGATGCACACTTCCTGGGAAGCGCCGCTGCTGACGTGGGCCTATACCGCGCTCGAAGCCCCTGTTTCGACACAGCGCGTCAAGACCGACGGCCAGACGCTCGCGTCGGCCTATCGGCGCTGCGATCAGATCACGCGCGTCCACAGCCGCACGTTTACGCTGGCGTCGGCGCTGCTGCCTGCGCCCAGGCGGCAGGCGGCGCGCGCGCTCTATGCCTTTTGCCGGATCAGTGACGATCTGGTAGACGCGCAGGACGGGGCCGATTCTGAGCAGCGGCTGGCGCGGCTGGAAGCGTGGCGGCGGCGCGCGCTGGCTGACGTCCCGCCGCCGAATGAGCCGGTGGCGCTTGCCTGGGCCGATGCCCGCGCCTGCTTCGCCATCCCGCGCGGCTATGCCGAGCAGTTGATCTGCGGCGTTGCCCGCGACCTGTGCCAGTCGCGTTACCAGACCTTCGATGATCTGGCCGCCTATGCCTACGGCGTCGCCTCGACCGTCGGCCTGATGGCGATGCACATCGTCGGCTTCAGCAGTGACGAAGCGATTCCCTACGCGGTCAAGCTGGGGGTCGCGCTGCAACTGACCAATATCCTGCGCGACGTCGGCCAGGACTGGCGCGCCGGACGCCTGTATCTGCCGCAGAACGAACTGGCCGCTTTCCACCTGACTGAGGCCGACATCGCCAGCGGCAGCGTCGATGACCGCTGGCGTCAGTTTATGCGCTTCCAGATCGAGCGCGCTCGCCGCCTGTACGACGAGGCCGAGCCGGGGATCGCGCTGCTCAACACCGACGGACGGTTTGCCATTGCCGCCGCCGCCGGGCTGTACCGCGCCATCCTCGACGACGTCGAAGCGCGCAACTACGACGTTTTCAACCGCCGCGCTCGCGTCGGGGCGCTCGGCAAGCTCCAGCGACTTCCAGCGATCTGGTGGCAAAGCCGGACGATCCGCGCCTGATTCTATGACACTGCTCACTTTGGTCGCTATTGTATTTGTGGTATATTACCAATGGCATTGCTGAACGCCTTGTAGTGGGAGCGGCGACGATGAAAATCGGGATCGTCGGCAGCGGTTTAGTTGGCTCGACCGCCGCTTATGCCCTGGTCATGAGCGGGATCGGGCGTGAGATCGTGCTGGTCGATAAGAACGCCGAACGCGCGCAGGCTGAAGCCGACGACCTGTTTCATGCCGTGCCGTTCGCCGCGCCGATGGAGATTGTCGCCGGGGATTACGGCGCGCTGGCTGGCAGCAGGGTGGTCGTCATCGGCGCGGGCGTCAACCAGCGCCCCGGCGAAACCCGGATGCAGCTTCTGGAACGCAACGCTGCCGTCTTCCATGATGTCGTCCCGCAGGTTATCAAGGCCGCGCCAGAAGCGGTGCTGGTCGTAGCGACTAATCCGGTCGATGTGACCACGCACCTGACGGCGCGCATTGCCGCTGAACACGGTATCCCCGCCACGCGAGTGCTGGGTTCTGGCACAACGCTCGACAGCGCGCGTTTTCGAGCGCTGCTCAGTCGGCGGCTCGGCATCGACGCCCATAACATTCATGGCTACGTGGTCGGCGAGCATGGCGACAGCGAGGTACTGACCTGGTCGCTGGTGACGGTCGGCGGCATCCCGCTCGATGAGTTCTGCCGCCAGCGCGGGATCGACATGAGTGAGGCCGCGCGCGCCGAGATTGATGAAGGCGTGCGACGGGCCGCCTATCACATCATCAACGGCAAGGGCGCAACCTATTATGGGATCGGCAGCGCGCTGGCGCGGATTATCGACATCATCCTGCACGACCAGCGGGCGATTCTGACGGTCTGCGCGCCCGCCGCCGAGGTCGCCGGAGTCCGCGATGTGACTGTTTCGCTGCCGCGTCTGGTCGGTGGAGCCGGTGTGCTCGATAATTTTCCGCTGCCATTGAACGCGGCAGAGCAGGAACAACTGCGCCAGAGCGCCGCCGTGGTGCGCGCGGCGATTGACCATTTAGCTTGATCTGACTCGCTCAGAGACGTTGAGGCAGGTGATGGCGACCCTCGAACCGACCCAACAGCAGCACGCGACCTGGCTCGACGCGCTTGAGATCGGCATCGGCACCTGGGCCTGGGGCGACCGGCTGATCTGGAATTACGGCAGCGGCTATGCCGAGCAGGACTTGCGCGACGCCTACGCCGAGGCGCTGTCGAGCGGCATCAATCTGTTCGACACGGCTGAGGTTTATGGCTTCGGCGGCTCAGAGCGGTTTCTCGGTCGCTTCATGCGCGAGACCGGGACACATCCGCGGATCGCCACCAAGTTCATGCCGCACCCGTGGCGCATCAACCGCGCGCAGTTGACCGCCGCGCTGCGCGGCAGCCTGTCGCGGCTCGGCCTTCTCTCGGTCGATCTGTATCAGATTCATACGCCGAGCAAGCTCGTGCCGCCGTCACACTGGGCCGACGCGCTGGCGGATGCTGTCGAGTTGGGCCTGACGGCGGCGGTCGGCGTCTCGAATTACGGCGCGGATGACCTGCGCCGCGCCTACGATCTACTGGCGCGGCGCGGGATTCCGCTGGCGTCCAATCAGGTCGAGTACAGCCTGATGCATCGCGCCATCGAGTTTGACGGGACGCTGCGCGCCTGCCGTGAACTGGGCGTGCGCGTCATCGCCTACAGCCCTATCGGCATGGGCCTGCTGACCGGCAAGTACACGCCGTCGAAGCCGCCAACCGGCGCGCGTCGGCTGATCTATCGCGGCATCATCAACCGCGTCCAGCCGCTCGTCAGCCTGCTGCGCGAGATCGGCGCGGCGCACGGCAAAACCCCGGCTCAGGTCGCCATCAACTGGACGATCTGCAAAGGGACGCTGCCCATTCCGGGCGCGAAAACAGCCAGACACGCGGCCATGAACGCCGCGGCGGCCCACTGGCGGCTGACCGAAGACGACATCGCAGCATTGGACGAAGAGAGCGCCCGCGACCTTCGCTGAGGCGCGCCATCACGCCAGCGCCTCTGGCTGCAACCAGGCGAAGCGAACAGGCGTGAGGGAAAGGACAAATCATGGCCGAACAAATTATCCTCGTCGCTGGAGCCACTGGCGCGATTGGACAGCAGATCGTCAGTCGGCTGCTCAAGCAGGGCAGGCATGTCCGCGCGCTCGTCCGCGACCTCGACAAGGGCCGCGCGCTGCTCGGCGAAAATCTGGAGCTGGTCGAAAGTGACGCGCGCCGCATCGACACGCTCAATCGGGCGATGAGCGGCGTCAGCGTGGTCGTGTGCGCGACCGGTACGCGCACGCCTGAAGGCCCGAACAGCCCGGAGAAGGTCGATTATGAAGGCGTGCGCCATCTCGTCCAGGCGGCACGCGTGGCTGAAGTCGAGCATTTCATCCTGATTTCGTCGCTGGCGGTGACGCGCGGCGATGCTCACCCGCTCAACAAGTTTGGCAAGGTGCTCGATTGGAAGCTCAAGGGTGAAAACGCCCTGCGCGCCAGCGGCCTGCGCTATACCATCATTCGCCCCGGCGGGCTGAATGACGAACCGCCGGGCGCGCGTGGCCTTCGCTTCGCTCAGGGCGACGAGGTCAATGGTCGCGTCAGCCGCGCTGACGTGGCCGAAGTGGCGCTGCGCGCAATTGATATGCCCGCCAGCCACAACGTGACCTTCGAGGTCGTTGCCGCCGACAGCGCGCCGCCGGACACCGATCACGATTGGGCGGCGCTGTTCGAGACGCTGCTCAGCGATCAAGCGCCGAGCGCGGCGGCGGTAGAATGACTCTTCGTGGCTGATTATGATATTCTGATCGTCGGCGCAGGCCATAACGCGCTGGTCTGTGGCGGCTATCTGGCAAAAGCGGGCTATCGTGTCGCGCTGCTGGAACGGCGGCATAAGGTCGGCGGCGCGGTCGTCACCGAAGAAATCATCCCCGGCTTTCAGTTCGACCTCGGCGGCTCGGCGCATATCCTCATCAACCACACGCCGATTATCCGCGACCTCGACCTGACGGCTTATGGCCTCGACTACATCGACGTCGATCCGCTCTTTTTCGCCCCGTTTCCTGACGGCAGGCATTTCACCGTCTGGCGCGACGTCGATCAGACCTGCGCCAGCATCGCCGCGATCAACCCGGCTGACGCCGACAATTATCGGGCTTTCGTCGAGCGCTGGCGACCGCTGGCCGAAGCGATGGTCGAAGCCTTCCTGCACGATCCCAACCCGCTCAATCTGGCGCGCTACCTGGGCTTCAACGCCTGGGACAGGGATGGACGGTTCGAGCGGATCGCCGACCTGATCCATCCGTATGGTCAGGTGCTGCGCGAGTCGTTCGTCGGGCCGGAAGTCCCGGCGCTGATCGGCTGGATGGCGGCGCAGAGTGGCCCGCCGCCGACTGAGCCGTTCACCGCGCCGTTCGCGCTCTGGCATCCGATGTACCACGTCAGCGGCGTCAAGCGTCCGCGCGGCGGATCGGGGATGCTGACGCAGGCGCTGGCGCGGATGATCGAGGCGCATGGCGGGACGATCCTGACCGACGCGCCGGCGCGCCGGATTCTGGTCGAGCGCGGGCGAGCCATCGGCGCGGAAACGGAGTCCGGCCAATCGATCACGGCGCGAGTCGTCGTCTCCGGCGCTCACATTCACACGACCATCAAGCTGCTCGGCGGCGACCTGCCGGACGCGGCGCGCGGGCTGCTGCAAAAGTCGCGCATCGGCAACGGTTTCGGCCTGATGGTGCGCTACGCCATGCGCGAGCTGCCCGATTACAGCGCGCTGCCGACCGTCAATCCACGCGGCGACGACCAGCACCGCGCCATGCAGTTCCTCTGTCCCGAACCGGCCTATCTCGACCGCGCCTACGCCGACTATCTGGCCGGACGGCCTTCGACCGACCCGGCGCTGATTGCCATGACGTGGTCGGCAGTCGATGAGTCGCTCGCGCCGCCGGGACAGCATCTGCTGTACCTGTGGGGACAATATTTCCCCTACGAACTCGCCAGCGGCGGCTCGTGGGATGAGATCGGCCAGCGCGAGGCCGACCGGATGCTGGCGAAGCTGGCGACCTACGCGCCCAACGTCACCGGCGCAGTCGTCGGCCAGTTGGTCGAGACGCCGCTCTATCTGGAGCGGACGCTCGGCCTGCTGCGCGGCAACGTCATGCATCTGGAGATGTCGGTTGACCAGATGTTCGCCCTGCGCCCCGCGCTGACGATGGGCAATTATCGCGGGCCGCTCAAAGGGCTGTACCTGACGGGGGCCAGCACCCACCCCGGCGGCGGCATCATGGGCGCGTCGGGGCGTAACGCCGCTGCCGCCATCCTGCACGATCTCTCCCGTCCGGGCTGGCTGCCGGGGAATCACCGCTGATGTCGCTCCGTATCAGGCCGGGTGGCTTACCCATTCCGACTTCTGCGAACAGCGCCGCCCACTCCCCGCTCTTCGCAAGCAGGGAGCGGGGTTAGCTTTGACCTACTTCGGCTTCCTGCTGCGCTTTCTGGTCGTGCCGATTGGGCTGCTGCTGCTGCTCGCCCTACGGGACGCCGCGCGTGGACGCCGACTGCCTGCGGCGCTGCGCGGCTCCCCGGCGTGGCTGCCGCTCGGCGCAAACGCCCTGATCGCCCTGATCTATACGACGCCATGGGACAATTATCTGGTAGCGACGCGCGTCTGGTGGTATCAGCCGGGGCTGGTGACGGGCGTGGTCTTCGGCTACGTCCCGCTGGAAGAATACAGCTTCTTCCTCTTACAGCCGCTGCTGACCGGGCTGTGGCTGCTGTTGCTGGCGCGGCGGCTGCCGTCAGGCGATCTGCTCGCCGCGCATCCCGGCAGGCTGCGCGCCCTGTCGGCGGCGGTTGTCGTCGGCGTCTGGGTCGTATCCGTCATTCAGGTGCTGGCGGGCGGCGCCGGGACGTATCTCGGCCTGCTGCTGGCCTGGGCGCTGCCGCCGGTCATCGGGCAACTGGCCTTCGGAGCCGACATCCTCTGGAAGCATCGCCGCCTGCTCGTCCTCACCATCGTTCCGGCGACCGTCTATCTCTGCCTCGCCGACGCCCTCGCTATCGACGGCGGAACATGGACGATCAACCCGACGCAGTCGCTCAATGTCCTGCTCGGCGGCGTGCTGCCGGTCGAAGAAGCCATCTTTTTCCTGATGACTAATGTCCTGATCGCGCTCGGCGTCGTGCTGATGCTGGCCCCCGAAAGCCGGGAACGGCTGCCGCTCGCTCTGCGCCGCCGCGCTGCCGCTCGAAGCAAAAGTAGCATTAAAATAACTAAACGCGCATAATTTCCTGTTACTGCCTGAACAACGGGATATATTCTTCACAATAAAACAGGGAAAAATTCAGATCTTCTTATCGCAGGGTTTCTCATTTGCGTACAAATACTTAAGGTGATGACATTAAGATATTCATGGAGTGAAGCGCAGTGTCGATCTGGAGATCTCAGGAAGCGCTGAGCCGCCGTCTCTGGCGATGGCCGGTTATGAGCCTCGTGGCCGGTCTAACCGTGAGGTCGCTGAACCGTTTCCTGTTCGACCGTTATCACGCGATCAGCGTCACGCGCGCAGGAGTCGAATAATGCTCCCGGCGTTCCCCGGCGACGAACACCGCGCTTTCAGGCGCGAAGCGGGCGAACCTGCCGCCGTGCTGGTGCATGGCTTCCCCGGCACTCCGGCGGAGATGCGCCCGCTGGCCGACACGCTGCTCGACGCCGGTTGGACCGTCCACGCGCCGCTCCTGCCCGGCTTCGGCGCGCAGATCGAGAGGCTGGCGAACCCGACGCGCGGCGTCCAAGCGCCCGGCGCGCTCGAATGGCTGGCGGCGGTTCAGGCCGCGCTCGACGCGCTGGCGCAGACGCACCGACCGCTGCTGCTGATCGGCCACTCGATGGGCGGCGCGTTGTCGCTGGCGGCGGCGGGGATGGCCTGCGCCGACGGTCAGCACGCCGCGCCAGCGGGCCTCGTCCTGATAAACCCTTTCTGGCGGCTCAACAATGTCGTCTGGCGGGCGCTGCCGCTGATCGCGCGGATCATTCCCCGCTTCCGTCCGTTCAGCCTGGTCAAAATGAACTTCGACGACTCGGAGACACGGAAGAACATCCTGACCTTCATGCCGGACGCGAACCTCGACGATCCGCAGGTGCAGGCAGCGATTCGCGCGTTTACTGTGCCGACGCGCGTCCTCGACGACGTGCGGCGAGCCGGGGCGCTCGGCTATCGCTGGGCAACACAGGCCGCCATGCCCGCGCTGGTGATCGTCGGCAGCGGCGACACGCTCGTGCCGCCAGCGAATACGCGCCGACTGGCGGCGCGGCTGCCGGGGCCGGTCGAAGTCATCGACCTTCCCGGCGAGCACAACCTCATCAATCCAGCGCTGCCGGGCTGGGCAAGTCTCCGCGCTCGCCTGCTCGACTTTGCCAGCGCGCTCGTGCCGCAGTCTGCGAGCGTGCCATCATGACCGAGTCGCTGCCGCGCGCGCCCGAAACTGCGCTGCCGTCCCTGCCGCGCGTGGTGCTGTTCATCGCCCGCCCCGGCAGCGACGGGCCGGAGCTGCTGCTCCAGCGCGACGATGGCGGGCTGCGCCTGCCTGACGACGGCGTTGCTGCCGACGAAACGCCCGATGACGCGGTCATTCGGCTGGTCACGCGCTGGTCGCTGAACGGCGCTCAGGCCGAACTGCTCGAAGCCGCGACCGAGACGCTGCCCGCCGACCGGCGCGCCGTCCTGCGCCCGCAGTTTCTCCGTACTGCGCCGCTGCCCGAAGCCACCTTGATGCGCTTCATGCTCGACCGGGGCGCGCGGGTACAGTCCTACGAGTCGAGCGGCGCTTACACGCGCGTGATCTATCAGGAATTTGCCGTGACCGACGGCGATTTCGCCCTGACGACCCGCCGCGCAGGCTGGATGGCGACCAGCGCGCTCTGCACGCGCATTAAGCATTTCCTCTTTCATGTCATCGCCCCCGACGGAGACACGGCCCTGACGGAGAGCACGGTCTGGGTCCCGCTCGCGCAGGTGCGCGGGCTGCCGGTCGAACAGCAGGCGTGGTTCGCGCAGATGCGTGAGCGTCTGTAGAGAATCCGTTAACCGACTGCCCTCACTTCACTCAGTTGCTTTTAATCCTGGCCGCCGATGCTAAAGTAGGCAGAAACCCGACGCGCGTCCCGAAGCGAACGAAGCAAAGACCCGATGAGTCGCGCTGGTTTAGCGCGCCTCATGAGGGCTGATCGATGAGCGCAGGAAGCAAATGGAGAACGGATTGAGGGCGGCTAGCCAGTGGGCGAGCGCCAGACAGCGCTGGAGCATCAAGGCAGGCCCGCCCGTGCTGGCGCTGCTGGTCGTCTGGGTGCTGTCGATGATTCTGCTGCCGGTCGGGCGCTGGACGCTTGGCGAGGCGGCGATTGTCCCCGGCGTGACCCTGAGCGCGCTGTTGCAGGTGTCGGCGGTGCTGGTCATCCTGACTGGCGCGTGGGGTCTGCGCCGCGCCGCGCTAACCGCGGCAGTCGTGGTCGTCTCGGCGTGGGCGCTGGAATTTGTCGGCTCGCAGACCGGCCTTCCCTTCGGCGCGTACCGCTACACAGATCGCTTGCAGCCGCAGGTGGGCGCGGTTCCGCTGCTGATTCCCCTCGCCTGGTTGATGATGCTGCCGCCCGCCTGGGCCGTCGGCGCGCGTCTGGCCGGACGCGCGAGTGGTCTGACTTTTATCGCCGCCAGCGCGCTGGCCTTCACCGCCTGGGATTTGTTCCTTGACCCGCAGATGGTCGGCTGGCACTTCTGGACATGGCAGACGCCGGGAGGCTACTTCGGCATCCCGTGGGCCAACTTTATCGGCTGGCTGCTCGGCGCAGCGCTGATTACCGCGCTGGCGCGACCATCGGCGCTGCCGCTGCGTCCGCTGCTGCTGATCTACGTCGTGACGTGGGCGCTGGAGAGCATCGGTCAACTGTTTTTCTGGTCGCTGCCGGGGCCAGCAGTGGCCGGTTTCCTCGGCATGGGCGCGCTGCTGCTGGCGGTCATTGTGCGGCGCAGGCGGGCGAAATGACGGCGCTGGCCTACACTATCGCCGGTTTTTTCGCCGGGTCGCTGATGTGCTCGCTCTGGCTCGGCAGGCTGGCGCTGCGTCAGGACATCCGCCGCTGCGGTGACGGTAATCCGGGCGCGTTCAATCTGATTCTGGCAGGCGGCGTCGGCTGGGGCGCGCTGGCGCTGCTGCTTGACGTCGTGAAGGGCGCGATTCCGGTGCTGCTGGCGCGCTACGTCGGCGGCGTGAGCGGCGCGGCGTTGATTCCGGTGGCGCTGGCCCCGATTTTCGGCCACGCCTTCTCGCCATTTCTCGGTTTTCACGGCGGCAAGGCGGTCGCGGTGACGTTCGGCGTCTGGGCCGGGCTGACGCTGTGGGAAGCGCCGAGCGTGCTCGGCATCTGGCTCGGCCTCTGGTTCCTGCTGCTGTCGGTGTCGGGCTGGGCGGTCGCGCTGATGCTGTTCGGCCTGCTGGTCTATCTGCTGCTGGTGCTGCCGCTGCCGATTCTGCTGGCGATCTGGACGGTCAACAGCGCGCTGCTGGCGTGGAAGTACCGCGCCGACCTGCGCCGGTTCCCGGAGCCGCGACCGTGGCTGAAGGCGAGGCTGCGATGGAGCCGCTGATGGTGTTCGCCGCCGTCGCGCTGATCGGCATCGCGGCAATTGCGATCCTCAACGCGCTGACCTTCCCGCGTCTTAAATCCCCTGAGGAAAGGCCGTCCGGTCTGTCATGGCTTCCCCCTCTCCATATACGGGGACAGAGCGCGCCGAGCAGTCTTTGCCCGGCAGGAGCCGGAAGCCGCGTCGGTCAGAGGGAGTGGTTAGAGAGCCGACGGATATCATCCCCACGGCAGGCGAATGGCAGGCTGTCGGTGCTGATTCCGGCGCGAGACGAGGCGGCGGTTATCGGCGCGACGGTGCGGGCGCTGCTGGCGCAGGCCGACATCGCGCTTGAGCTAATCGTACTCGACGATGGCTCGACCGACAGCACGGCTGAAGTCGCTCTGGCTGCCGGAAACGGCGACCCGCGCCTGCGCGTGATGACTGGCGCGCCGCTGCCTGACGGCTGGATCGGCAAGCCGTGGGCCTGCCAGCAGTTGAGTCAGGCAGCCAGCGGCGACTGGCTGATCTTCACCGATGCCGACGTGCGCTGGCTGCCGGGATCGCTGGCCGCGCTGATGGCCGAGGCGGCCCGAAGCCGCGCTGACCTGCTGACTGTCTGGCCGACACAGATCGCCGAGACGTGGGGCGAACGGCTGGTCGTGCCGCTGCTGGCGTTCGTCATCCTCGGCTACCTGCCGGTCGTCGGCGTCCATCGAACGCGGGTCTCCTCACTGGCAGCCGCCAACGGCCAGTGTCTCGCCTTCCGCCGCGCGGCCTATGAAGCAGTCGGCGGGCATGCCGCTGCGCGCGGCGAGATCGTCGAGGACATCGCGCTGGCGCGGCGCGTCAAGGCGGCGGGGCTGCGGCTCCGCATGGCCGACGGCGCAGGGCTGATCGTCTGCCGGATGTACGCAGGCTGGCCCGCCGTCCGCGATGGTTTCGCTAAAAACATCATCGCTGGCTACGGTGACAGCGCAGCAGCGCTGATCGTGGCGACCCTGTTCCACGGACTGATTTTGCTGGCTCCCTGGCTGTGGCTGGCCGTGCCGGGGCGAGCGTTGTTCGCGCTGGCGCTGATCGCGCTCGGCATCGGCGCGCGGGCGCTGACGGCAGCCGTCACGCGGCAGCGGATCGGCGACGCGCTGCTGCTGCCGCTTTCCGCCCTGCTGATGACGGCGATTGCCGGGCGGGCGCTGTGGTGGCGCTGGCGCGGCGGCGTCCGCTGGAAAGGCCGGACGATTACGCGGCTGAAAGCGAGCGACGCTTACGCGGTCGAAACAGGCGCGCAGAGTCGCGGTTGAAAGTTGAGAGAAAAGTATGATGCAGGTCAAACCCATGCAGGCGATCAATCAGGAAGAACTCAATATGGCGCTGGCCTATCTGGCCGGAGCGCTGCCCTCACGACCGCGCTGGATCGTGCTGGCGACCAGCGACGGCGAAATCGTCGGTCAGTATCTCGGCAGGAATGACCACGACCGGATTCAGACACTGGTTGCCGCGACTGTTTCGCTGTGCGCGTGGCTGGCTTACGACGCTGCCGGTGGCCCCGCGCGCGTCACGGTCAACCTCGGCGACGACGGCGCGTGGTTGATGCTGCCGGTCGATGACAGCTTTTGCATCTACGTGGCGGTCAATCGAGTGCGCTCGCTCGACGCTTTCATGACCGCGACGCGCGAAGGACTGCTGCCGCTGCTCGACATGCTGGGCGTCGATGGCTGAGGCCGCGCCGGTCGTCGTCATTGGCGCGGGCATCGGCGGCCTGAGCGCCGCTGTTCATCTGGCGGCGGGCGGGCGGCGCGTGCTTGTGCTGGAGCAGAATGCGACAGTTGGCGGCAAGATGAGCGAGCAGATCGATGCCGGGTTTCGCTGGGACAGCGGGCCGTCGGTCATCACCATGCGCCATGTCTTTACCGAGTTATTCGCGGCAGCCGGACGGCGGCTGGATGATTACCTCGATCTGCTGCCGGTTGAGCCGCTGACGCGCTATCGCTGGCGCGACGGCACGACCCTCGACGCCAGCCGCGATCCTGAGCGGATGGCCGCGCAAATCGCGGCAGTCGCCCCGCAGGATGTCGCTGGCTACCGCGCTTATCTGGCTTACGCCGCCCGGATTCGCCGCGTCACCGGCCCCAAGTTCATCGACCACGACCCGCCGACTTTCGGCCAACTGGCGCGAACGCCGCTGCTGGACGCGCTGGCTGTTGACCCGCTGCGGACGATGGACGGCGCGGTGCGGCGTTTCGTCCGCTCACCCTACCTGCGGCAGATGCTCGACCGCTTCGCCACCTACGTCGGCGCGAGTCCGTTTCTGGCTCCGGCGACCCTCAACGTGATCGCCGACGTCGAACTGAGCGGCGGCGTCTTCTATCCGCGCGGCGGCGTCTATGCCCTCGCCCGCGCTTACGAGCGACTGGCGCGCGAGCTGGGCGTCGAAATTCGGACAGGCTGCCCGGTCGAGCGGATTGCGCTGCGCGACGGCGCGGCCTGCGCGGTCATGCTGGCCGATGGCGCGCGCGTTGAGGCGCAGGCGGTCGTCGCCAACGTCGATGTGGCGACAGTCTACGAGCGCTTGCTGCCGCGCGAACCGGCGCTGATCCGGCGCGCTGACAGGCTGCGGCGGATGGAGCCTTCGTGTTCCGGCTTCGCGCTGATGCTCGGCGTCGAGGGCGAGCATCCACAGCTCGCGCATCACAACCTCTTCTTTTCCGACGATTACCGGCGCGAGTTCGAGGCTATTTTCCGGCGCGGCGTCCCGCCCGATGATCCAACGATCTACCTCGCCATCACCTCAAAGACCGATGCCGATCACGCGCCGCCGGGCTGCGAAAACTGGTTCGTGCTGGTCAACGCGCCGCCGCTCGGCGCCCGCTTCGACTGGTCGAGCGGGGCGGACGCTTACCGTGATCGGGTGCTGGCGACGCTGGCGGCGTTCGGTCTGGACGTCCGCGACTGCATCCGCGTCGAGCATCGGCTGACTCCGCTCGATCTGGAACGGCGGACTGGCGCTCGGCGCGGGGCGCTGTATGGCGCGTCGTCGAATGACCGCTGGAGCGCGTTTCGACGTCCGCACAACCGCGCGCCGGACGTGCGCGGCCTGTACTTCTGCGGCGGGACGGCGCATCCCGGCGGCGGCGTGCCGATGGTCACGCTGTCGGGTCGCGCTGCCGCCAGAATGGTGCTGGCAGATTTTCCCTCACCCGTCATTGCGGGCAGGTGAAGCGCTGAAGTCGATACCCGGTTTCGTAGGAGCCTGTTGATGAGTGTGTCTCGTAATCAACTCGGCAAATCCTCGTCTTGAGATGACTGCTACCATTGAGAGCGATACCATTGATGGTCTTTACAAATTCAGGTTGGATACTGTTTCTGCGGCTTTTTTAGCTGGCTTCAGCCAGCTTCAGTTTGATTGCCGGATGGCTTCCAGCCTCCGGCAATCGGGCCGAAATAATCAAGCAAAGTCCATCATCAAGCCCGTTTTCTGAATGATCAGTATAGCCTGGTTGATCGCGCAATTTTGCGGCAGGCGCAATTTTTCGCGCCTCTACGAAAGGCCAGCTTGCTTGACGACGTGAATTTCTGGAACTTTTGCCGTCGTCGGACGTTACATACTGTAGACAACCATGCCTTTGAGTCGCAGGGCTGACCGACCATGTTTGAATCCGAGCGGGTTTCGCGGCGCAGCTTGATCGTCGGCGCGCTGTCATTCGTCGCCGTGACCGTCATTCTGACCGTCCTCATCAGCCGTGTCGGGCCGGAGCGGATTCGCGCGCTGATCGCGCAGGCGGGGCTGTTCGGCCCGCTGATCTACGTCGCGCTGCGGGCGCTGACTTATATCGTCGCGCCGCTCAGTACCGGGCCGCTGCTGTTCGCGTCGGCTGTGATGTTCGGCACGGTCGAAGCGATTGCCTACTCGATCATCGGTGAGACGCTCGGCGGCTGCGTCAATTTTCTGCTGGCGCGGCGCTTCGGTCGCCCGGTTGTCACGCGGATGGTCAGGCGCGACGGAATGCCGCGCGTCGAGCGCTTCTACCGCATCCTGAGCAGCCCGTGGGCGCTGGTCTACGCCCGGCTGTTCCTGTTCAGCATCTACGATTTCATCAGCTATGCTGCTGGCCTGACGGCGCTCAGGTTCCGCGATTATGCCGTTATCAGCTTCGTCGTCGGCCTGATTCCAACGGTCGGCGCGGTGCTGATCGGCTCAACGCTGACTGGCGATCCGCGTCAGTTGGTCGTCATGTACGGGACGCTGGCGGTCGTCTCGGCGCTGACGTTCGTGCTCTTCGGGCGCATCCGCCGCCTGCTCCGGCTTGATGACGGGGCGGCGGGGCCAGCAGGGCGAACGTAACGCTCACCGTCATCTGTCCACTTTACCGGTGCGGTTTCATCCGAGCAAGGCGCGGAAGTTGCCCGGTCGGGCGCTACCCTATGGCTCGCAGCCACCCGGATGATAGACCAGCCTGTCCACTTTCGGCTAAAACTGGCGAAAATAAAAGGGTTGCCCGTTTGCGGCAGTCCTGTTCAATTGACCCTGCGATCACGCCGATGCGGTCGAAACCTGCTGGTTAAACACCGGCAGGATTTCCCGCTGATAGAACTGCATGAAGCCTTCCTGATCGTGGCCGATCTGGTGGATGGTGACATGATCGAATCCAGCGTCAATAAACTTCTGAATACTCTCGATGTGCTTTTGGGGGTCGCTGCCACAGACGATCATTTTGGCGATATCGTCTTCACGGACGTTTTTGGCGGCCTGCTCAAAATGGGCAGGCGTCGACAATTCCTGACTCAATTCACCGCCCAGCCCGGCGGTCGGCCACTGCTTGAAGGCGGTCCTGAGGCCGGTTTGCTCGTCTTTGGCCCAGCAGACAGTAGCCTGACCATATTTCGGTTTGCCCTTGCCGCCAGATTCCTCAAACTTCCGAACCACATCGGCGTCGGGCGCGGTGCTGATCAGGCCGTCGCCGAGCTGACCGGCCAGCTCGGCGGCCTTCGAACCAGACGCGCCAAAGTAGATCGGCGGGAGCTGATCGGGCAGGGTATAAATCTGCGCGTTCTCGACTGTGTAGTACGCGCCGTAGTACGACTGCGAGCCGCCTTTCCAGAGCAGTCGGATGATTTCAATCGACTCCTCAAGCATCTCAGCGCGAATTTCCCAAGCAGGCCAGCGCTCGCCGGTAATGTGCTCATTCAGGGCTTCACCTGTGCCAACGCCGAGGAAGAAGCGTCCCGGCATCATCGCGCCAGTCGTCGCCGCCGCCTGAGCAATGATGGCCGGGTGAATGCGAATAATCGGGCAGGTGACGCCAGTCCCCCAGATCATCTTCTGCGTGATCTGAGAGATGCCGCCGAGCGATGCCCAGACCAGCGGCGACTGTCCCTGTTTGTCGATCCACGGATGATAATGGTCGGAGATCATGGCGAAGGGAAACCCAACTTCTTCGGCGCGGCGCGCGCTGCGCATGAGTTCCGCAGGCGTGAGTTCTTCGGATGAAAGGGAATAGCCAACCTGAGCCATCGTTTCAGTCTCCTGATTGAATTGTGACCTGCGGATGAAGCGGAGATGCGCTCATCATAGGGGAACCGTAGAAGCCCGCGTGTGCTGGCATTAATTACTATATACATTATGATTGAGTCGGTCAATGAAGCAGGACATTAAAAAAAAAGAGTACCCTGGGCTGTTCCGGCCTTCCCCGCAGTATCAGCCCTACGGAAATCGGCGACAGCCCTCACATCGGCGCGCGGTATAATACGGGGTCGTCCGCTTTGCTGAGGGCCGCTGCGTTGAAAGCCTTCTATACCGATGTTTTTGTCCTGCCGCTGCCGACCGGGCATCGGTTCCCAATGCCGAAATACTATAATCTGCGCGAGCGGCTGCTGGCCGAGGGGATTCTGACGCCGGATGAGCTGCATTTGCCCGACGCCGCAACCGACGCGCAAATTCTGCGCGCTCACGATGCCGATTACCTGCACAAGGTTCAGAGCGGCCTGCTGACCGACCGGGAGATTCGGCGCATCGGCTTTCCGTGGTCGCCGCTGATGGTCGAGCGCTCGCGCCGCTCAACGGGCGCGACGATTGCCGCCTGCCGCGCGGCGCTTCACGAGGGGATTTCGGTCAATCTGGCCGGGGGAACCCATCACGCCTTCCGCGACCACGGCGAGGGCTACTGCGTCTTTAACGACGCTGCGATTGCCGCGCGGGCGATGCAGGACGAAGGCCGCGTCCGCCGAGTCGTCGTGATCGACTGCGACGTTCATCAGGGTAATGGGACAGCCTCGATCCTCGCAGGCGACCGGACGGTGTTCACCTTCTCGGTGCATGGCGAGAAGAACTTCCCGTTCCATAAGGAGAAGAGCGACCTCGATATCGAGCTGCCCGACGGCACGACTGACTCCGTCTATCTGGCCGCCGTCGAGCAGGGGACGCGCGCGGCGATTGCGCTGGCCGGGGCCGACCTCGCTATTTACCTCGCCGGAGCCGATCCTTACGTCAACGACCGACTGGGGCGGATGTCGGTCAGCTTTGAGGGACTGGCCGAACGCGACCGGATTGTTTTCGAGCTGTGCCGCGAGGCCGACCTGCCGGTCGCGGTGACGATGGCGGGCGGCTACGCCAGAGAGGTCAGCGACATCGTCACCATCCACGCACAGACGATCCGCACGGCGAAGGAAGCGCTGAGGATGTTAGGAATGAAGGCGGAGTGAAGGCTGTTCAGCCGTCGTAGGCCACCATGCCGCGGCAGGACGGGTAGTTAGAACAGCCCCAGAATGGATGCCCGGCATCAGAGGCGGGCATGATGCATCATGCCCCGACAAAATGCCCTGATCTTTCTCCCCTCTCTGCCTGCGGCCTAGCGTGCCGAACGCCTCTTTGTTCGGCAGGAGCCGAAGGCCGCGAAGGGGACGGGGATGAGGTCGGCGGGCGCGAAAAATCGCGCCCTTATGGGAGACGTCACGCTGTCTTTTCTCGGCTCTCGGCTCTTACTCATTACTCATCGCTCACCACTCCTCACCACGCATAGGCTTCGGGCGCAGGGCCGCCGGGGCCGGGCCAGATCGTGTCGAGCGTCTTGAGCTGCTCTTCCGTCAACTGAATGTCGAGCGCGTGGACGCCGCCCTCGTACTGCTCCATCGTGCGCGGGCCGGTGATCGGCGCGGTCACGCCGGGGCGCGATAACAGCCAGGCGACGGCAACGTCCGCTGGCGTCTCGCCAATTTCCTTGCAGAAGGCTTCGTATTTTTCAACGGCGGGGCGATGTTTCTCAAGCGATTTCTCGATGTCTGCCGAGGCGCGCCGACCCTGCGACTGCTTCTCCAGCACGCCGCCGAGCAGGCCGCTCGCCACCGGACTCCACGGAATAATGGCGAGTCCATAGGCGTGCGCCGCCGGAATCACTTCCAGCTCAATCGAGCGCTTGGACAGGTTGTACAGGCTCTGCTCGCTGACCAGCCCCATGAAGTGCCGCGCTCTGGCGATTTCATTAGCCTGCGCGATATGCCACCCGGCGAAATTGCTGCTGCCGACGTAAAGGATTTTGCCTTCCCGCACAAGCTGCTCCATCGCCTGCCAGATTTCTTCCCACGGCGTCGCCCGGTCGATATGATGCATCTGGTAGAGGTCGATGTAGTCAGTCTGGAGACGGCGCAGGCTGCCTTCGCAGGCGCGGCGGATGTTGAGCGCCGACAGTTTGCTCTCGTTCGGCCAATCCCCCATCTCGCCATAGACTTTGGTCGCCAGCACGACCTTCTCGCGCCGTCCGCCGCCCTGCGCGAACCAGCGCCCGACGATCTGCTCGGTGACGCCCTCGCCCTTCTTCCTGCCATAAACGTTGGCCGTATCGAAGAAGTTGATGCCGTCGTCCAGCGCTCGATCCATGATGGCGTCACTCTCCGGCTCGCTGGTAAACGGGCCGAAGTTCATCGTGCCGAGGCACAGTCGGCTCACCTTGAGGCCGGTACGTCCGAGATGGGTATACTGCATGATTCGCTCCTGTAGGCTTGATTGCAGAAAGTGTGACCAGCGTGCGGATATTCGACAGCGGACGCTGTGGGTTAATTGTTTCTCATGCGCTCGCTTCGGGCAATGTTTCGGAACGGGCGCGAATGCGTCAGGCAGCAGCGAGCGGCCTGACGATTCGGCGCAGCGCCCGCCTGAGCCTGCGTTAGCTGCCCCCCGGCGCGGGCGCATCCAACTCGCGGTCGATGGTCTGGATCGGGTAGAGTGTCACGGTGATGTCGGTGGCGGCGGCGGCGGTGATGTGGCCGCCGAGCAGCGTGTCCGGCATGTAGCCGTGCAGGTGAACGGTGTTGGTTCCGGTGGCGATCATCGGCTGAATGTCGGGGCTGGCAGCGTACAGCCCGTTCATGACCCACTGACCGGACGGGTAATCGCCGAAGTAGAAGTGATCTTCGCCGACATAGCCCTCGCTCAGGTCGAGGCCGGTGCGCGGAATATTGTACGAGATTGAGGTCTTGACCTCGCCGAACTGCCCCGTAACCTGAATCCCCGCCAGCAGGATTCCTTCATCGGCAATCGCCGTCCTGAGCCAGGCGTAAACATCATCGACAGCCTGCGCGTGGAGCGTGATCGCCGTCGCCGGATCAGCAATAGCGAGCGCCATGAACGGGAACTCCGGGTTGAAGTCAATCGGCATTGAGATCACGGCTTCCGCCGTGGCGTTCGGGGCGGGCGTCGGCAGCGGGATCAGATAGCTGCCGAGGTCGATGACGGCAGCGTGGCTGGCGCTCGCCGGGTCGGCCCACCAGTAATGCAGATCGCCCGCTGTGCCGTCGGGCATCAGCTCTCCGCTGCGACCGGGCTGGTTGGTCGTGCCGACGCCGACAACCGCCCATCCCGGCGGGAAAGCTTGCAGGTCATTTTCGATGGTGGCGGGCGTGACCGCGTTGCTCATGTCGCCGCCGAGCATCCGCCCGACGGTGCTGTAAAGCAGCAGGGTTGGCTCGGCGACCGTGGCCGTCTCGGTCTGCATCCCATATGCGGGGGCGACGCTCAACAGCAGCGACAGGCCGACGACGGCAGCCAGAACTTTCAGAAGTTTTGTCTTCACAGGGCATCCTTCATATGAACAGCATCACCGAGAGTTCCTGCTTCAGGGCAGCTCGAGCTGTGCCTGAAAGCAGGAAGTGTTAAATGCATTGAGGCCGGGGAATGCCGCTCTGTTTTTCGCGCGCGAACATATCGAGCGCCAGTCCCGCCGCCGGGAAACCTGATTCGTCTCCGGCGAGGTAGTCGGCGTAGAAACCCGTGCTGCTTAACAGGCGCATGGCGCGCTCGGCCAGCGTGAAGGTGGCGAGCTTCTGTCCACTTTTGAGCAGGCCAGCGTAAGCCAGCCATGCCGTCACCATGCTCTCGTGCGGCAGCGCGGCGGATTCTTCGGCGAGCGCGGCGGCCTGCGCTTCGTCGACACAGCGGGCGAACAGCGCCGCCCAGCGAAAGGCCGCGCCCTGCGCCGTCGGCCACAGCGCAGTGACCGCCGACCGCGCGGCCTCGGCTCGCGCCTGCCATGTCGCCTCGGCCTCACTCAGGCCCATGTCGTAAGCGATGTGCGCGACCGCGTCGAGGTCGGCGACGCGCAGCGCGTTGAACGTCTCGGCGCTGCCATCGAGCGGATTCTCGGCGGCGTCGATCAGCGCGACCAGCCCCGTGCCGTCGGGGTCGCGGCGGCGGTCGAGCCAGTCATGCTGTGCCGTCACCCGCGGGTACATCCGTTCGAGCAGGTTGTAATCGCCGGTGATGTGGTAGACCTGCACCGTCGCGTAGGCCAGCAGCGGCAGCGTCGTCAGCGCCGCCGCGTCGGTCAGGCCATCGCGGGCGATCAGCCGGGGGATGAAACCGGCCTCGACGCCGTCTTTGACCTGCGTGCTGCTGGCGCTGGAGAGTTCATCGCTTGCCATCTCGTCGTCGAGCCAGCGCCAGATGATCGCGTGCAGCGCCGAGTAAAATGGCTGCTGCCCTTCCGGCGCAGACAGCGGCTGAGTCCAGCGCTGCGCGCCTGTCTGTCGGCGCGCCGTTCGCAGCGTGTCAAGCGTGGCCCTTGACCACTGCTTATAATCGAAATTGTAGGGAAAGGTCATAGCGTTCATTATCCTGATGCTGAGTCGGCGATGAGTTTAGCGAGTTCACCGGAAACGACAACTTCAGGGTTCGAATCAGCTTGACGCGCGATGCTATAATGCAGGCACTTTTCGCACGGTGAACGCGCGATGACGGGAATCAATCAGGGAGTTCTCATGGTGGATGTGCCGGTTATTCAAGTGAGCCAGATTGCCGATTACGCTGGTCAGGAAGTGACCCTGCGCGGCTGGGTCTACAACCGCACCGACAAAGGACGGCTCCAGTTCATTCAGCTCCGCGACGGCAGCGGCATCGTCCAGTGTGTCGCCTTCAAGAAGGACATGCCACCGGAGCAGTTCGAGCTTGCCGCGAAGCTGACACAGGAATCGTCACTGATCGTCACCGGGACGGTACGCGCCGACGAGCGCGCCCCCGGCATCCCCGGCGGCTTCGAGGTCGGCCTGAGCAGCCTGACGCTGATTCAGTTGACGGATGATTTCCCGATCACGCCGAAGGAACACGGCGTCGAGTTCCTGATGGACAACCGCCATCTGTGGCTGCGCTCGACGCGCCAGTGGGCGATTCTCCGCATCCGCGCCACCATCATCCGCGCGATGCAGGACTGGCTCGACGACCACGGCTATCTGAACGTCGATACGCCGATTATCACACCGGCGGCGGGCGAAGAGACGACCACGCTGTTCCAGATCGACTATTTCGGCGAGGCGGCTTTTCTGGCGCAGACCGGCCAGCTTTATAACGAAGCCAATATGGCGGCCTTCGGCAAGGTCTACAGCTTCGGCCCGACCTTTCGCGCCGAGAAAAGCAAGACGCGGCGGCACCTGATGGAGTTCTGGATGCTGGAGCCGGAGATGGCCTTTTTCTCGCTCGAAGACCTGATGGACATGGAAGAACAGTTCATCAGCTTTGTCGTCGAGCGCGTGCTGGCGAAGCACCGGCCAGAACTGGCGATTCTGGAGCGCGACATCAGCCGGCTCGAAAAAATCGTCGCTCCGTTCGCGCGGATTTCTTACGATGAGGCGGTTGAGCGGCTGCAAAAGCTGGCCGCGCAGACCGAAGACCCGGAGCAGAAAGCGCTGCTGACGATGGAATGGGGCGGGGACTTCGGCTCGCCGCACGAGACGGCCATCGCCGAGATGTTCGAGCGCCCGGTTTTTGTCTATCACTACCCGACCGCCGTCAAGGCGTTCTACATGCAGCCGGTCGAAGGCCGACCGGAAATCTGCCGCAGCGTCGATTTGCTTGCGCCGGAAGGCTATGGCGAGATTACCGGCGGCAGCGAGCGCATCTCCGACCCCGAATTGATCGAGCAGCGCGTGGCGACGATTGGCCTGCCGCGCGAAGCCTACGCCTGGTATCTCGATCTGCGCCGCTTCGGGACGGTTCCGCACGCCGGATTCGGCATCGGCCTTGAGCGCACCGTGGCCTGGATCTGCGGGCTGCCGCACATCCGCGAGACGATCCCATTCGCGCGGCTGGTCAGCCGGAATTACCCGTAGCCGCCCTCACCCCGGCTCCCTCACCCCCGGTGGGAGAGGGGAGAAAGATGAGGCGGGAAGCGCGGGGTGTTCAACAGGAATCAAAAATCGGGGCGAGTTCCTGAATGAGGACTCGTCCCGATTTCGTTGATGGCTGGCGCTGCGCGTCAGGCGGCGGAGTCGTCGCGCTCCTGACGTTCGGCGGGCGCCCAGGTGTCGAGCGCGTTGTAGCGCTTTTCGGCGGCAGCGCGCGACCGGGCCTCGCGTCCGTCGGTAGCGATTTCGCGGCGGTACTGATCCCACAGGATCGGCAGGCGGTTGCCGATCTCGGTGATGCGGGCAGACTGTTCCGGCGACAGGTGCTGATGCCCCGCCAGACGATAGAGATTGAAACGCTCTTCAGCCAGCTTCGTCAGCGTGTAGAAGGTCGTGTTTTCCATGATGACTCTCCACCTCTGCAAATATGTCTCTCGGCTTATACGTTAGACGCAGCGACTCGACGGGCTGTTACCACTGATGGAGAAACGAAGCAGAGATGACATGATATAATGAGGGCATGGCAACACGAGAA
>CAZZAO010000024.1:0-28413 GCA_964652205.1 uncultured Anaerolineaceae bacterium
CGTGCCGAGCGTTCTTTGCTCGGCAGGAGCCGGAGGCCGCGTAGGCCAGGGGGAGAGGTCGGACAGGCAGCACGATCCTTAAGTTGGCGCGCATGGGGCCGGCGGTGAGGGAAACCTACGGCGCAGGCGTCGCCGTCACCGCAGCGACCGGATTCAGCCCGGTCAGCCTGTTCAGCCAATCCAGCGTGTCGGTCAGCGGCTGCGGCGCAATCGGCGGAAAATTGTCGTCCGTCGGGCTGCTGACCTCGCCGAGCGAATGGCCGAGCGTCGGATACAGCACGACGTGGAACTGGTGATTGCCCGCTGCTGCCAGCTTTCCGGCCAGATCGAGCGCGCCGGCTGGATTGACGTTGGCATCGCGCTCACCCTGCAAGATCAGGATCGGCAGTGTCAGCTTCGCCGCCTGATCGATCACCGACGGCAGCGCCTTATCGGGGGCGTAGAGATTGAAGAATCCACCGGGCGTGAAGCCAGCGTCGAGCGTCGACTTGATCGCCGCTGGCAGCTCGCCTTCGACCGAGATTGCGCCGTCTTTGTTGCTGTCGAAGGCCGGATTGAGCGTAATTGCGTCCTGCTGAATGTTGTTCTCGACCAGAAAGCGGATAGCTTCCTTAGCAACCAGCCCGCCGGGGCCGGACGCGGCCTGTCTGATCGTCTCCGGCGTGATCCTGCCGTCCGGCGCGAACGATTTCAGGTACGGAACGGAGACAGTGTCAAGCTGCGCCTCGATCAGGTCGCGCCACGGCTGTGTCACCGGCCCCTGCACGATCAGCCCGGCGTACTGGCTCGGCTCTTGCGCGGCCAGCGCCGCCGCGACGGTGCTGCCCTCGCTCCAGCCGTACAGATAAATCTGCTTCGGGTTGACCAGCGGATTCGACTGAATCGCGCTCACGACCTTCCCGGCATCAGCCAGCATCTGGTTCATGTCGAGCGTGGCGAACTTCGGCCAGTCAATCTGATTGGCTGCCGTCACGTAGTGCTTGTTATAACGCACCACGGCGTAACCATGCGCCGATAAGTTGTTGGCGATGTCGCGGAAGATGTGCGAAACCACCGTGCCGCTGCCGTCAAGGTTGTAGAGCGTAAAGTTCATGTCGGCGGGGCCGGAACCGGGAATCAACACAACTGTCGGCAGCGAGCCGCTTGCGTCGAGCGGGTAGGTGAGTTCTGCCGGAGCCTGAAAATCGCCGAAATCGACCGTAAAATCCTGCCGACCGAGCGTCGGCTCGGCGGTGGCTTCCGCAGTCGCCAGCGCGGTCGCCTCGGCTGGAGCGTCTGGTTCGGCGGTTTGCGCCGCTGCTCCACCGCCGACCAGTGCCAGCGCGAACAGGAAGGCCGTCAGGCTCCGTACTGGCGCGCTGAAAAAATATCGCATCTCGAACTCCTTTGTTGAACCCGGTGAGACGGATTGTACGCCTCACGGATTAACGATGTCTGAGACTTACAGCCTGATGATGACCTGAGCCTGACCCGATGGCTTATAGTGGATAGTGACCCTGTGTTCGACTCGCTCAGTCATTTTTAACAGTCAGGTGGAAACCATGAAGGCCCATTACCCCTATCTGATTCTCGGCGGTGGGATCGTCGCTGGCTACGCGGCGCGCGCATTCGTTCAGAACGGCGGGCTGGCGGGCGATCTCGGCATCCTCTCTGCCGATGATGCCCTGCCTTACGACCGTCCGGCGCTGTCTAAAGCCTTCCTCAAGGGCGAGAAATCTGCCGAGAAAATCCTCATCAATCCGGCGGAATTTTACGCCCGGAACGGTATTGACGTGATGCTCAAAACGGTCGTGTCGGCGCTCGATCTGCCCAATCATCGCCTGATTCTGGAAGGCGGCGGCGCGGTGAGTTACGACCGGCTGCTGCTGGCGACCGGCTCGACCAAGCGCGAGTTGTCTATCCCCGGTGGTGAGCTTGAAAGCGTCTATTACCTGCGCTGGGAATCGGACGCGCGCCGTATCAAACAGGCCATGAAGACCGCCAGACGAGCGGTCGTCATCGGTGATGGCTTCATCGGCATGGAAGTGGCGTCGGTGCTGGCGGCCAGCGGGATCGAGACGACGATTGCTTTCGGGCGCAGGCGGCTGATGGAGAACCACTTCTTCACGCCGGAAATGTCGGCCTTTTTCCACGACTACTATCAGGCGCGCGGCGTTAAGTTTGCTTACAACGTCCGCCCGATGTGGTTTTCAAACGGTAAATCGACCGTCAGGGTCGGCCTGACCGACGGTAGCGAGCTGGAAGCCGACTTGGTCGTCGCTGGCGTCGGCGTCGAGCCTGCCATCGGCCTGTTCGCGCCGACGCCGCTTAAGGTCGATATCGGCCTGCTCGTCAATGAATATCTCGAAACGAACGTTGACGGCGTCTACGGCGCGGGCGACGTCATCCGCTTCCCCGATCACATTTTCGACCGACTGCGCCACATTGAACACTGGGACAACGCGGCGGAAAGTGGCAAATATGCGGTTAAACGGATGCTCGGAGCCGCTGCCGAACCCTACGACTATCTGCCTTATTTCTTCTCTGACATCTTTGACCTGTCCTATGAATTCTGGGGCGATCAGTTCGGCTTCAACCGCGTCGTCTATCGCGGCGCAGTCGAGAGCGGTAAATTCAGCACCTGGTGGCTCAAGGCCGACCGTGTGATTGCCGCCTTTGTCATGGGGAGGCCCGACGACGAGCGCGACGCGGCTCAAAGCTGGATTCGGGAGCGCGCGCAGGTTTCAGCCGATATACTGAGGGATGAAGCTAGACCGATTGGCGATGCACGGAAAGGTCGGAGTTGAATGGGGTTGGCATTGCGGCGTTCGACACTCTCTGCATGGTATGGCGCGGCCCGTCCGCGCACGCTGACGGCGACTTACGTCCCGCTGGGGCTGGCCGGTGTCATCGCGCTCGATCAGGGCGTGTTTCAGCTTATCCCGTTCGTGCTGGCGCTGATCGGCGCGGTCTGCCTTCAGGCTGGCGCGAACCTGATTAACGAATATTTCGACTTCCGGCGCGGCGCGGACACGCTCAAAGTCGCCGGGCAGGGCATGACGATCAAGAATCAGATTCTCACGCCGCGCCTCGTGCTGCTCGGCGCGATTGTGACGGTCGGCCTCGGCGTGCTGATCGGCCTGATTCTACTGGTTCAGAGCGGGCCACTGCTGTTCTGGATCGGTCTTGGCGGCGTGCTGGTGGTTATCCTCTACACAGCGGGGCCATTTCCACTGGCCTACAACGGCCTCGGCGAGCTGGCGGTGTTTATCTTTATGGGGCCGCTGATGGTGCTCGGAGCCTACTACGTCATGGCGCATCGGCTGGACAGCGTCCCGGTTAGCGCCTCGCTGCCGATTGCCATGACGGTTGCCGCGATCATGCTCGCCAACAATATCCGCGACGTCGAGGCCGACCGCGCTGCCCACAAGCGCACAGTCGTCGTCCTCTTCGGGCTGCCATTCGCTCGCCTTGAATATACGGTGCTGGTCGCCGGGGCTTACGTGCTGCTTGGGCTGCTGGTCGTTCTCGGCGTGATGCCGTGGACGGTGCTGGTCGCGGCCATCACGATTCCCGATGCGCTTCAACTGATTGCCATCGTGCGCGCATCGGGCGATACGGCGCTGCTGCATCAGGCGCAGGGACGCACGGCGAAGCTTCACGGCCAGTTTGGCCTCTGGATCGTCGCTGGTTGGCTGGCGCATGTCATCGCCATGCGTTTTCTCTAGCTGGTCAGCTCCGCCATCCTCTCAGGATGACCCGGTGAGTGTTACTTTGCATTTCGGTGAACAGTCTGCCAGCATAAGAGATGAGTGCGCGGTGAGCCGTCCATGTATGATTTTCATAAATCATGGCGACTTGTGAAGATTGTAAATTTTCTACTACCCCCTATCCCCTGCGAGCAAAAGTACCTTAGAATTACCTGTAGCCTAGTATCGAGGTACCGGGCGGATTCTCTATTCCTGAAATCATTGTGGGATAGTGGCAGTGGGGCAGCATCACGAAAGAGAGGCCGACGTGCATCAACGACTTAAGAGCACCATAAGTTTAGTAATGATTTTCCTCATGTTGTTCGGCGTTCTGATTCCGGGGAACACACTCCGGTCTCTGGCGGCGGACACGCAGAGCGACACGCAGCAGGCAGTGGCGGCAGTGACCGAAATTCTGAATCTCCCGGTCTGCGCCACGACTATTGCGACCAGCCCATTTAGCCCGGCGTTTGTACTGCGAAATGACGGTGTCACTTTCCAGTGGATCGGCGAGCCTGCTGGTACCGTCTCTCGCAAGATCGTCGTTTTCCCGGTGACGCTGCCGGAGTATCCTGGGATCGGCATTCTGTCGCTCCAGGGCCTCGACAGCTATCCCGGCCCGTTCAGCCTGTTGAGCGGCCCGACCACCTACGATGCATTCGGGGGTCAGGTTCCAGGTCTGGGCGAGAATACGTTCAGCCTGGCTGGCGCGGGTGGCCCGGACGGCACCTTCAACTGGCTGGCGGTTTTCTATGGTGAAGATGGCAAACCGATTTGCCGTACCATCAATTACTGGCTTGATGTTCGCCCCGGCCCCGAGTCTCTGGCGAAATCCAG
Source organism: uncultured Anaerolineaceae bacterium (assembly GCA_964652205.1). Lineage (GTDB taxonomy): Bacteria > Chloroflexota > Anaerolineae > Aggregatilineales > Phototrophicaceae > ZC4RG36. The sequence continues at coordinate 4,566 of CAZZAO010000024.1, forward strand.
CAGCCAGAGTGAGCCTGAATGCACGGAAGACGGTGTTCGGACAACGAAGCTTAATGGCAGCCCCTATCCTGACCTGACCAACTATCCTGGTTATGACCTGCACGTTGACAATCACACCGGTTCGGCGAACTTCACCGGCAATAACTGCGATGATCTGATCGCCGGCAACTCTGCTGATAACGTTCTGGCGGGCAGCAATGGCAACGACACGCTGTTCGGCTTTGACGGCAACGACACGCTGTACGGGGATAACGGCAACGACAACCTGTACGGCGGTAACGGAGATGACTGGCTCGACGGTGGTAACAACGACGACCAGCTCTGGGGTGAGAATGGCAACGATACGCTGTTCGGCGGCGAGGGCAACGACTGGCTCTCCGGCGGCGAGAACAATGACGTCCTGAGCGGCGACAACGGCGACGATACGCTTTACGGCGATAACGGCGACGACTCGCTCTTCGGCGGCGAGAACAACGACCTGCTCTACGGCAACGACGGCAACGACTACCTCCGCGGTGGCAACGGTGACGACACGCTGCACGGCAATGCGGGCAACGACTGGCTCGGCGGCGATGATGGCAACGACTGGCTCTCTGGCGGTCGTGGTAATGACTGGCTCGATGGGGGTTACGGTGACGACACCCTCTTCGGTCGGAGTGGTAATGACACCCTCGACGGTTACTACGGTAACGACCTGTTGAATGGTGGCAACGGTGACGACTGGCTCGATGGCAACTACGGCGATGACACCCTCAATGGGGGCCGTGGTGATGACACGCTTAACGGTTACTACGGTAACGACCTGCTGAACGGTGGCCGCGGCAACGACTGGCTCCGTGGGTATGACGGCGACGACACCCTGAACGGTGACAACGGCGACGACACGCTCGAAGGCGAGCAGGGCAATGACCTGTTGAGCGGTGGTGAAAACAACGACCTGCTGTTCGGCGGCAACGGCGATGACACCCTCAGCGGTGACAACGGCGAAGACACCCTCTTTGGCGACGATGGGAACGATCTTGCCTACGGTAACGATGGCAACGACTGGCTCTCTGGCGGCAATGGGGACGACACGCTTTACGGCAAGAACGATAACGACACGCTCTTCGGCGACAACGGCGAAGACCTGATCGATGGCGGTAACGGCGACGACACCGCGTTCGGCGGCGACGGCAACGACACCCTCTTCGGTGGCGAAGGCGCTGACCTGCTGCTCGGCAACGACGGTGAAGACCTCGTTTTCGGCGACAGCGGCCTCGATGGCAATGACACCATTTACGGTGACAATGGCAACGACACGCTCTACGGCGAGCTGAACGATGATCTTGTCGGCGGTAACGACGGCAATGACCTGATCTTCGGCAATGAAGGCAACGACACCCTCAATGGCGACAACGGCGATGACACGCTCTTCGGTGGCATCGGCGAGGACGTCGTCAATGGTGGCGAGAATGACGATCTGCTCTTCGGCAACGAAGGCAACGACACGCTCGCTGGCGACAACGGCGACGACACGCTTTTCGGCGGTACTGAAGATGATGTTGCCAGCGGCGGTGAAGGCAACGACCTGCTCTTCGGCAACGAAGGCAACGATACCCTCTCCGGCGACAACGGCAGCGACACGCTCTTCGGCGACGTCGGCGATGACCTTGCCAGTGGCGGCGCAGACAACGACCTGATCTTCGGCAACGAAGGCAGTGACACCCTCAACGGTGACAATGGCGATGACACCCTCTTCGGTGGCAACGACAACGACATCGTCAACGGTAATGCCGGTGAAGACTTGCTGTTCGGCAACGACGGCGATGACACCCTTGATGGCGATGGCGGCGCGGACACCCTCTACGGTGGTCTCGGCAACGACCTCGCTTTCGGCGGTGGCAATGACGACCTGATCTTCGGCAACGAGGGCAGCGATACCCTCAATGGCGAAGCCGGTAACGACACCATTTATGGCGGCAATGACAACGATGTTGTCAGCGGCGGCACAAATGACGACCTGATCTTCGGCAATGACGGTGATGACAGCCTCAACGGCAATAGTGGCGAGGACACGGTCTTCGGCGGCGTCGGCAACGACGTGATCGGTGGCGACGGCGGTAACGACCTGCTGTTCGGCAACGACGGCAGCGACACCATCGACGGCAATGGTGGTGATGACAGCATCTACGGGGATGTCGGCAACGATGTCGCTGGCGGCGGTACCGGCAACGACCTGATCTTCGGCAACGAAGGCGCAGACTCGCTCTCCGGTGACAACGGCAATGACACCGTCTTCGGTGGCCTCGGCGACGACACCGTCTTCGGCGGAGCCAACGACGACCTGCTGTTCGGTAACGAGAACAACGACCTGGTTTTCGGCAATGACGGCGCGGACACCATCGACGGTGGCACCGGCGCGGACACGATCTTCGGCGGGAACGATAACGACCTGATCGACGGCAACCAGGACGATGACCTGATCTTCGGTGACAATGGTGACGACACCATTACCGCGAATCAGGGCAACGACACGGCCTTTGGCGGCAACGACAACGACCTGATCTATGGTAATGACGGCAACGACCTGCTCGGCGGCGATAACGGCGACGACACCATTTTCGGTGGTGACGGCGCTGACACTGCGTTCGGCGGCGAGAACAACGACGTCCTGTTCGGCAACGACAACAGCGACCTGCTCTTCGGCAACGAAGGCGATGACATCGCTTCCGGTGGCGCGGGCAACGACACTGTTTATGGCGGGACGGGTAACGACTCCATCAATGGTGACGATCAGTCTGACCTGCTCTTCGGCAACGAAGGCAACGACACCATTTATGGTGGCGATCAGGAAGACACCATCTACGGTGGTGAGAACGATGATCTGATCGGTGGCAATAACGACGCCGACCTGATCTACGGCAACGAAGGCAATGACACCATCACCGGCGACAACGGCGATGATACGGTCTACGGCGGTAACGACGCCGACCTGATCGGTGGCAACGAAGGCAGCGACCTGCTGTTCGGTAACGACGGCAGCGACACCCTCTCTGGCGATGCTGGCAATGACACCATCTACGGTGGCAATGACGGCGATCTGGCGACCGGTGGCGAAGATAACGATCTGATCTTCGGCGACAACGGCGACGATACGCTGACCGGCGATAACGGCAACGACACCGTCTTCGGCGGCGCTGACAACGACCTGATCGGCGGCAACGACGGTAACGACCTGCTGTTCGGTAACGACGGCGCGGATACCATCGCTGGCGACAATGGCAACGATACCATCTACGGTGGCCTCGGCGACGACAGTGCTGACGGCGGCGACAATGCCGACCTGATCTTCGGCAACGAAGGCAGCGACACGCTCAACGGTGGCACTGGCGCGGACACAATCTTCGGCGGTAACGACAACGACCTGATCGGCGGCGACAACGGGGCTGACCTGTTGTTCGGCAATGACGGCGATGACACCATCTCTGGTGGTCAGGGCGCGGACTCCATCTACGGCGGCACTGGCAACGATAGCGCCAATGGTGACGGTGGCGCCGACCTGATCTACGGCAACGACGGCAACGACACCCTCAACGGCAACGCTGGCGATGACACGATCTTCGGCGGCCTCAACGACGATGTGGCGAACGGTGGCGCTGACAACGATCTGGTCTTCGGCAACGAAGGCAATGACACGGTCAACGGCAACGCCGGCGATGACAGCCTGTACGGGGATGTCGGCAATGACATCGCTGGCGGCGGTGTTGGCAACGACCTGGTCTTCGGTAACGAAGGCGCAGACTCGCTCTCCGGCGATGACGGCAACGACACGCTGTTCGGCGGTATCGGCGATGACACGATCTTCGGCGGTAACGACGCTGATCTGGCCTACGGCAACGAGGACAACGACCTGATCTACGGCAACGACGGCAGCGACACGCTGTTCGGCGGCACCGGCAACGACACGATTTCCGGCGGCAACGACGGCGATCTGATCGACGGCGGTCAGGACAACGACCTGATTACGGGCGATGACGGCAATGACACCATCACCGGCAACCAGGGCAACGACACGGTCTTCGGCGGTCTGGGCGACGACACAATCTTCGGCGATCAGGGCAACGACCTGTTGTTCGGCAATGAAGGCGCGGACAGCATCGACGGCGAGCAGGGCAACGACACCATCTACGGTGGTGATAACGACGACCTGATCTTCGGCAACCAGCAGAACGACCTGCTCTACGGCAACGACGGCAACGACAGCCTCTTCGGTGGCGATCAGGACGATACCGTCTATGGCGGTACCGGGAATGACCTGATCGGCGGTAACGACGGCAACGACCTGCTGATGGGCAATGACGGCAGCGACACGATCACGGGCGGAACCGGCAACGACACGGTCTTCGGTGGCCTGGCTGCTGACCTGATCGATGGCAACGAAGACAACGACCTGCTGTTCGGCGATAACGGCGATGACACCATCACCGGTAATGTCGGCAACGACACGGTCTTCGGTGGCGACGATGCCGACCTGATCGGCGGCAATGAAGGGAACGACCTGCTGTTCGGTAACGACGGCAGCGACACGATCTCCGGCGATGCTGGCAACGACACCATCTATGGTGGCAATGACGGCGATCTGGCGACCGGCGGCGAAGATAACGATCTGATCTTCGGCAACGACGGCGACGATACGCTGACCGGCGACAACGGCAACGACACGGTCTACGGCGGCAACGATGCCGACCTGATCGGCGGCAACGACGGTAATGACCTGCTGTTCGGTAACGACGGCAGCGACACGCTGATGGGCGATAACGGCAGCGACACCGTCTTCGGCGGTGCTGATGACGACCTCGTCTTCGGTAAGGCCGACGACGACCTGCTGTTCGGCAATGAAGGCAACGACCTGGTTGACGGCGGCGAAGGCAACGACACGGCCTACGGCGACATCGGCGACGACACCCTGAACGGTGGCAACGGCGATGACCTGCTGTTCGGTAACGACGGTGCTGACCTCGTCTTCGCGGATACCAGCGCAGACGGCAATGACACGGTCTACGGCGGCACTGGTAACGACACGGTCTATGGCGAAGTCGATAACGACCTGCTCTACGGCAACGAGGGCGACGATCTGCTCTACGGCAACGAGGGCGACGACACCGTTTTCGGTGGCCTGAACGATGACTGGATTTCGGGCGGTAACAACGACGACCTGCTCTTCGGCAACGAAGGCAATGACACGGTCAATGGTGACGACGGCGACGACAGCCTGTACGGGGATGTCGGCAATGACATTGCGGGCGGCGGCGCAGGCAACGATCTGGTCTTCGGTAACGAAGGTACAGACTCGCTCTCCGGCGATGACGGCAGCGACACGCTGTTCGGCGGCATCGGCGATGACACGATCTTCGGCGGTAACGACGCTGATCTGGCCTACGGCAACGAGGACAACGACCTGATCTACGGCAACGACGGCAGCGACACGCTGTTCGGCGGCACCGGCAACGACACGATTTCCGGCGGCAACGACGGCGATCTGATCGACGGCGGTCAGGACAACGACCTGATTACGGGCGATGACGGCAATGACACCATCACCGGCAACCAGGGCAACGACACGGTCTTCGGCGGTCTGGGCGACGACACAATCTTCGGCGATCAGGGCAACGACCTGTTGTTCGGCAATGAAGGCGCGGACAGCATCGACGGCGATCAGGGCAACGACACCATCTACGGTGGCGATAACAATGACCTGCTCTTCGGTGGTCAGGCGAACGACCTGCTCTTCGGCAACGAAGGCGACGACACGATCTCCGGCGGCATCGGCGATGACACCATCGACGGTGATGTTGGCAATGACCTGCTGTTCGGTAACGAAGACAACGACCTGATCACAGGCGACAACGGCGCGGATACCCTCTACGGCGATGTCGGCAACGACACCCTCTTCGGGGACAACGGCAACGACCTGCTCGACGGCGACGCGGGTAACGACCTGCTCGACGGCGGTAACGGCGCTGACTCCATCTACAGCGGCGCAGGCAACGACACGGCCTTCGGTCGCAGTGGTAATGACCTGGTCTTCGGTAACGACGGTAACGACCTGCTCTACGGCAATGACGGCGCCGACACGGTCTACGCTGGAACCGGCAACGACACGGTCTACGGCGGTCTCGTCGCTGACCTGCTCTTCGGTAACGAGGGCAACGACCTGCTGGCGGGCGAGGATGGCGCGGACACCCTCTATGGCGGTGACGGCAACGACACGGTCCTGGGTGGTAACGATGACGACCTTGCCTTCGGTGATGGGGATAACGACCTGATCCTGGGCGCGAACGGCAACGATACGCTCTCCGGCGGTGACGGCAACGACACCATCCTCGGCGGTAACGACAACGACCTCGCTTACGGCAACGAGTCGAATGACTGGATTGCTGGCGAGAACGGCGCGGACACCCTCTACGGTGGCAGCGGCAATGACACACTGCTCGGCGGCAACGATGCCGACCTGATCGGTGGCAACGAAGACAATGACCTGATCTTCGGCGAGAGCGGCGATGACACGCTGTTCGGCGACGATGGCAATGACACCATCTTCGGTGGTGACAACAATGACGTCGTCTTCGGTAAGGCCGACGACGACCTGCTCTACGGCAACGACGGCGACGACCTGCTTGACGGCGGTAACGGTAATGACAGCGCCTTCGGTGGCGATGGCAGCGATACCCTCTACGGCGGCGAAGGTGCGGACTTCCTGAGCGGCGATGCCAATGACGACTTGATCTATGGCGACAGTGGCCTCGACGGTAACGACACCATCCTCGGCGGTACAGGCAACGACACTGCTTACGGTGAGCTGAACGAAGACCTGGTCTTCGGCAACGAAGGCAGCGACCTGCTCTTCGGCAACGAGGGCAACGATACGGTCTATGGTGGCAACGACGATGACTTCGTCGATGGCGGCGCAGGCAACGACCTGCTCTTCGGCAACGATGGCGCGGACAGCATCTTCGGCGATGACGGCAACGACACGGCCTTCGGTGGCAACGGTGCCGACACGATCTTCGGTGGCCTCGGCGAAGACATGCTGTTCGGTGAGAACGATGCCGACATCATCAACGCTGAAGCCGGTAACGACACGGTCTTCGGCGGCGCAGGTGCTGACACCATCACCGGCGGCGTTGATAACGACCTGATCTATGGCAACGAAGACGGCGACATCGCTTACGGTGAAGCTGGCAACGATACCCTGTTCGGTGGCAGCGGTGATGACACGCTTGCTGGCGACATCGGCAACGACCTGCTCGGCGGCAATGACGGCGCTGACCTGCTCTACGGTGACAACGGCAATGACACCCTCTTCGGTGGCAATGACAACGACACCCTCTACGGCGGCAACGGCGATGATCTGGGCTTCGGCGACAACGGCGATGACTTCCTGAGTGGTGAGGCTGGCAGCGACACCCTCTTCGGTGGCGATAACAACGACACCGTGATCGGTGGCAACGATGCCGACCTGCTCTACGGCAACGACGGGAATGACTTGCTCGGTGGCAACGACGGCGCGGACACCATCTCCGGTGGCCTCGGCGACGACACGATTGACGGTGGCCTCAATGACGACACCCTGTTCGGTGACAACGGCAACGATGTCATCACGGGTGGCGAAGGACTGGACGTCATCTTCGGCGGCCAGAACGATGACAATATCGACGGCGGCAACGGCGATGACCTGATCTTCGGCAACGAAGGTAACGACATCGTGGTCGCTGGCAACGGCCTTGATACGGTCTACGGCGGCGCTGACAACGACACCGTCTATGGCGGCGAGAATGCCGACCTGCTCTTCGGCAACGAAGGCAATGACGTCCTCGCTGGCGAGAATGGGAATGACTCGCTCTACGGCGGCACTAACGACGACACCGTCTATGGCGGCAACGGCGTTGACCTGCTGTTCGGCAATGAAGGTAACGACTTCCTCGCTGGTGAGGGTGGTAACGACACCGTCTACGGCGGCAGCAACGACGATCAGCTCTACGGCGGCGAGAACGACGACCTGCTCTTCGGCAACGAAGGCGACGACTTCATCTCCGGCGAGAATGGAAACGACGTCATCGACGGCGCTGACGGCAACGACAACATGTATGGCGGCAACGGTGATGACCTCTTCACCGGCGGCGCTGGCAACGACTTCGGCAGCGGTGATGACGGTAACGACACCTTCATTATCGACGCCAGCGATACCGGCGATAACACCTACAACGGTGGAAACGGCGTCGACATCTGGAAGTTTATCGGCAACGTCGTCACGGGCAGCATCTTCCACCTCGACAGCGGTGGCGGCAGCGGCAACACTGAGGCTGACACGCTTGACTTCACGCTCTTCGGTTTCCCGGTCACGATTGACCTGGGTCAGAACGATGGAGCGACAGGTCAGGACATCGGCAACGGCATCACCCTGTACCTGTCCGGTAACTTCAATGTCGTCCTCGGTTCGCAGGGCAATGACGACATCACCGGCGACAACAGCGCTGACCTGCTCGACGGCCAGAACGGTGACGATACCGTGAGCGGCAACGACGGCAACGACACGGTCATCGGCGGTGAAGGCAACGACCTGCTCTCCGGTGGTCTCGGCGACGACTCCATCGACGGCGGCGACGGCCTCGGCAACGACACGGGCCGCGACACGCTCGACGAGAGCGCCAACGGTAACGACTACGAGATCAACCTGTACGACGGCACGACCGGCGGCAACATCGGCAGCGACACCATCGTTGGCGAGAACCTGAACACGCCCACGGCGGACAGCAGCATCGAAGACGTCATCGGTGGCGCTGGTAACAACGTCATCGTCGGCGACGCGCAGGCCAACAAGCTCGAAGGCGGCGCAGGCAACGACTCGATCAACGGCGAGTCCGGTGATGATACGGTGCTCGGCCAGGCTGGCAACGACTCGCTCGACGGCCAGGCCGGTAACGACCTCATCAGCGGCGGCGATAACAATGACTACGCTGCCGGTGGCGAAGGCTCGGATACGGTCACGGGCGACGATGGCGAGGATACCCTGTTCGGCGGTTTCAACTCTGGCTACGGCGCAGGGCTGAACGACAGCGGTAACGACGTGGTCGATGGCGGCGCTGGTAACGACATGGTGTTCGGTGGCAGCAATAACACCAACGGCACTTCCGGCAATGACGATGGCAATGACAGCGTTATCGGCGGCACCGGCAGCGACACCGTCTTCGGCGGCAACCAGAACGGCATCGGCGCTCAGGGGAATGATAACGGCGACGACACGCTGGTCGGTGGTGGCTCGGATGTGATCGCAGGCGGCAATCTCAACCTGCCCGGTGGCAGCGGTGACGACAACGGCACCGACGTCATCCTTCCCGGCAACACCAACTCGCTGGTCTTTGGCGGTAACATCAACCAGAATGACGGGGTCAATCAGGGCAGCGGTAACGACGGGGCCGACCTCATCACCCTCACGGGGGGCAATGACACGGTCTTCGGCGGCAACCTGAACGTCGGCGGCGCGGGCAGTGACAATGGCGTGGATACCATCGACGCCAGCGGCAGCACCGGCGGCAACCTGATCTTCGGCGGCAATCTCAACACCGACGATGGGTTCGCCAACAGCCCGGGTGTCGGCAATGACAGCGGCGACTCGCTGATCGGTGGCCCCGGCAGCGACACGATCTTCGGTGGTAACAACAACTCTGGCGGCGGGATCGGTGATGACGGCAGCGACACCATCAACGGCGGCGCCTCGTCCGACCTGATCTTCGGCGGCAACCATAACGGCGGTACTGACAGCGTGAACAGCGGCGACGGTAACGACGTGGGTGACATCATCAACGACACCGACACCTCGAGCGACATCATCTTCGGTGGTAATCGCAACGGTGGTGACGGCACGAGCGCGCTCGGTGGTAACGGCGCTGATGGCGCGGACACGATCACGTCGAACAGTTCCGGCAACGAGTTCATCTTCGGCGGCAACGCCAACGCGGGCAGCAACGGTGGTAATGGTGGCGACGGCGATGACACCGGGATCGACTCGATCCTGGCTCACGACGGCGCGGACACGATCATCGGCGGCAACCTGAACGGTGGCGACCAGACTCCCGGCAGCGGCCCGTACCCGAATGGCTACAGTGTCGGCGGCCCGACTAACGGCGGCGGTTCCGGCGACGACAATGGCTCGTTCATCGACGTCCAGGATGGCACGCAGAACGACTTCTCGGATGGCGACAACCTGAGCGGCACGAACGGCGGCCCCGGCAGCAGCCCGGCATTCGGCAATAACAATCGCGCCTATGATGCTCCGGCTCCGGCGGTCGATAACAGCCAGGGGACTGAGGACGGGACTTCACCCTATGTCCCGCCGACTCCCTAGTGCTGGACACTGATCCAGACCAGTAACACCAGCGCAGGCGCGCCTCACACCGAGGCGCGCCTGTTCGTTTATCCGGCTTCAGCGGAACTTCCGGGCAGGGGAGACTGAGGATTGAAACGGACGGCAGTTCTGCTACAATGACTTCATCGTGCTGCGGCGCATGTCGGGAACTTCGGGGAAACTACGTGCGCTGCATCTGCCCGGTCAAACGTGACCGGGTTTTTGCCTGTTCATGTGGGAGTCTCCATGTCTGATATGTTTGACCAACTCGACCTGCGGTCCGAGCTTCTTCAGGCCGTGTCCGAACTCGGCTTTGAAGCGCCGACGCCGATCCAGGCCCGCACCATTCCTCTCCTGCTCGAAGGCCGTGACGTCATCGGCCAGGCGCAGACCGGCACCGGCAAGACGGCTGCCTATGCGCTGCCCATGCTTCAGCGGATCGACCCTCGCGTTCGCTCGGTACAGGGCCTTGTCCTTGCGCCAACCCGCGAGCTGGCTCTTCAGGTCTCTAAAGCGATGGAAGGCTTCGGTCTGCGGATGGGCGTCTCGGTGGCTGCCGTTTATGGCGGTCAGGCCTATGCCCGCCAGATCAGCAGCATCCGGGGCGGCGTCAACGTCGTCGTCGGCACGCCCGGTCGCCTGATCGACCTGATCGAGCGCGGCGTCCTCGACCTCAGCGGCGTCCATTCGCTCGTCCTCGACGAGGCTGATGAGATGCTCAAGATGGGTTTCGTCGACGCCGTCGAGCGCATCCTCTCGGAAACACCAGCCGAACGGCAAACGGCGCTGTTCTCGGCCACCATGCCTGCGCCCATTCGCCGTCTGGCCGACCGCTACATGCGCAGCCCGGAACACGTCACCATCGAGGCTAAGTCGATGACGGTGGCGCAGACCGAGCAGCGCTATTACATGGTTCACGAAGATAATAAACTGGCTGCGCTCTCGCGTCTGATCGAAGTCGAAGAAATCAACAGCGCTCTGATCTTCGCCCGCACCAAGCTGCGCACGACCGAACTGGCCGAGGCGCTGCTGTCTCGCGGCTTCCACGCCGAGGCGCTCAACGGCGACCTGAGTCAGGATGTCCGCGAAACGGTGCTGCGCCGTTTCCGCAGCGGTCAGCTTGTTTTTCTCGTTGCCACCGACGTCGTCGCTCGCGGCGTTGACATTCCCTCGGTGTCGCACGTCATCAACTTCGATCTGCCGCGCGACCCTGAAGATTACGTCCATCGCATTGGCCGGACGGGCAGGGCGGGGCGCGAAGGCATCGCCTTGTCGCTGGTGACACCGCGCGAGGGTCGCTGGCTGCGGACGATTGAGGACTACACTCGTCAGCGCATCACCCGTGCCACGCTGCCTGCTGTGGATGACATCATTCAGCGCCGCGACGAGCGTTTCGTCGATGCGCTCGGTACTTTCGTCGACGGCGACCCGCTCGAACGTGAGCTGGCGCTGGTCGAGGAGCTGTCACGCGCCGGTTATGGCCTGCCCGAAATCGCGGCGGCTGCCATCCGCATGGCTCGTTCCGGCGAGCTTCAGCGCCCGATTGAGGAAATCCGCCAGCCGCAGCCCCGCGAGCATCAGCAGGAACGCGGTGATCGCCCTCGCTTCAATGATGGCCCGCATGGTGGCCGACCGAGCCGCCGTGATGCTGAGGCCGGTATGGCGCGCCTCATGATCGACGCAGGTCGTGAAGATGGCATTCGTCCCGGCGACATCGTCGGCGCGGTCGCAGGCGAAACCGGCATTTCCGGTAAGTCCATCGGCGCGATTGATATCCAGCGCGGCCAGACGTTCTTCGACGTCAAGGAACAGTACGCCGATCAGGTGCTGCGTCAGATGGGCCGTTGGTTCTACCGTGGTCGTTCGCTGACCATGACCCGCGTGATTGCGACCGAGCGCGCGAGCAATCGTCGTCCGCGCCCTGAACACGCCTAGCTGCATCGTCATCTGACAAAACGCCCCGGTTCCCCGACCGGGGCGTTTTGATTCAAAACAGTTTTGCGTTAAGTTCACCGTAGCCGCGCCTGCCGGACAAAACCCGCTTACTCAGGTGAAAATACGATGCCGCTGCTTCTTGGAATTGATCTTGGCACGTCGAGCGTTAAAGCCGCGCTGTTCGACCCGGATTCTGCCCGGATCGTCGCGGTTGCCGCGCGCGAATACCCGATCCGTAAACCGGCCCCGGATCGCGCCGAGCAGGATGCTGACGACTGGTGGCGCGCGACCATCGAGGTCGTCCGCCGGATTGTCGCTGAAGCAGGCCGTAACGATGTTATCGGTGTGGGTTTCAGCGGGCAGATGCACGGCGGCGTGTTCCTCGACCGCCAGTTACAGCCCGTCGCGCCTGCCATCATCTGGCCGGATCAGCGCAGCGCCGCCGAGGTTGGCGATCTGATCGACCTCGTGGGGCGCGAGCGCTACGCCGCCATCGCCGGGACGCTGCCTGCCGTCGGTTTTATGGGGCCAACCCTGCTCTGGCTTTCGCGCCACGACCCGGCCTTGCTGGCGCGGATTTATCGTTTCGTCCACCCGAAGGACTACATCCGCCTCAGTATGACCGGCGAAGCAGCCACCGACGTCAGCGACGCGGCGGCGTCCGGCCTGTTCGATGTCGCCGGACGCCGCTGGGCGACGGAGATCATCACCCGCGCTGGCCTGCCGGAGAGCATCTTCCCGCCGCTGCTCGACTCGTCGCAGGTCGCCGGAACGCTTCGCGCTGAGGTGGCTGATGAGCTGGGCTTGCCTGCCGGGATGACGATTGTCGCGGGCTGTGCCGACCAGCCCGCGCAGGCGGTTGGCAACGGGCTGATCGAGCCGGGACGCTCGGCAGTCACAACCGGGAGCGGCGGGCAGGTGTTCACTCCGTTTCGCATCGACGGCCCCCTCAGAACTGACCCGCGCTTGCACGTCTTCAATCACGCCGCGCCGGGCATGGGTTATGTCCTCGGCGCGATCCTCGCCGCTGGACTCAACCTGCGCTGGCTGCGCGGCATCACCGGCCTCGATGGTCGCGCCGACGCTTACCCGATCTTCAGCGCCGAGGCCGCCAATGTCGCCCCCGGCGCGGATGGCCTGATCTATCTGCCTTATCTCTCAGGCGAGCGGACGCCGCATATGGACCCGCTGGCGCGCGGCGCGTTTATCGGCCTGAGCTATCATCACACGCGCGGACATCTGGCGCGCGCCGTCATGGAAGGCGTGGCCTTCGCGCTGCGGCAGACGTTAGAGTTGAGTCTCGCGCTTGGCGGCAGCGCCGAGACGATTATCGTCTCCGGCGGCGGCGCCGAAAGCGGCGTCTGGCGGCAGATTCAAGCCGATGTTTTCCAGCGTCCGCTGATGCAATCGGCGCTCAGGGAACAGGCCAGCGTCGGCGCGGCGCTGCTCGGCGGCGTTGGGGCAGGCGTGTACGCCGATCTGCACGACGCCTGTGACCGCGCCGCCCGTTATGGAGCGACCACTGCGCCTGATCCATCGCGCGTCGCTCGCTATGACGCGCTCTATCAGGAATACGTCGCGCTTTATCCTAAACTGCGCGACGATTTTCACGTCCTGTCGCGCCTGTCATCCTGACTGACAGCGCGGATCGCCTTCCGTCGGCGCGCGATTTTTCGCTCCCGCCAGCCCTCACCCCGGTCAGAACGGAGCAAGCCTGGCTGCGATCCTTATAGCTGCGGAATCCGCATGAACTGGTGAAGCGCCTTATGCCGCTCGGCGAAATCGGGCATGTAGCGCGCCATCAGTTGCTTGAACGGCGCGCCGTGACCGTGAATCGTCATGTGACATAACTCATGGCACACGACGTACTCGGCCAGCGGTTCCGGCAGATGACAGACCGCCGTGTTGAGCGTGACGTTGCCTCTGGTCGAGCATGATCCCCATTTGCGGTACATCTCGCGTAACTGGATGCGCTTCGGCTCAACGCCCATTCTCACCGCCCAGACGGCGACCATCGAGCGCAGTTCGTCCGCCGTCCGCTGCGGCGGCGGCAGCGGCATGATCTTCCTGCCGAGTGTATCCAGCCCCTGCGCGATGAATGCCTGGACAGCGGGGCTGTTTTCCTTCGCGCTGCGCGGTAGAAACAGCACCAGCCCGACCGGCGTAATCTTCATCATGAAGTTTCTGCGCCGCTGCTTCTGGATGCGGACGGTGTGCTGAACCAGTATGCCGTCAGCGTCTTCCCGCTCGACCACGATCAGGCTGCTGCTGTTTTTGTGAGCGCGTTTGGCCGCTGTCGTCGCTTTTTCCTTCACGTCGGGTTGCTTCAACCGGGTCAGTAGTTTCCGTAGCGGCATAGCGTCGAGGTCATCGTTTCCGTAGGGACATAATGCATCATGCCCGCTGTGAGTAATCCACTGTCCAGTAACCTTCGCGCGATTAAAGCGCAAATAACGCAACCTGGACTGCTTTTCCCCTCTCCTGCCGGGAGAGGGGGCAGGGGGTGAGGGCGAGTTATTCCCCGCGCAGCAGACGGACGCTGGCCTCAGCCAGCACCGCCGCGCCCACGTACAGGTTCGCCTCGTCGATGTCGAAAATCGGGCTGTGATGCGGGCGATTGACCTCGTCCTTCTTCACGCCCAGATTGAACATCGCGCCGGGAGCCTTGCGCGTCATGTAGCCGAAGTCTTCCGCGCCCATTCCGGCGTGCGGCTCGATCAGTTGATTCTTGCCGAACAGGTCGAGTGTCGTCTGCTCGATCAGCTTCGACACCGCTTCATCATTGTAGGCCGCCGAGTAGCCGCGCTGGATGTGGAGCGTGTAATCGCCGCCGAGCGCCCGCGCCACGCCGAGCGCCTGTTCCAGTTCTGCGGCCAGTTTGTCGCGCGTCTCGTCGTCATAGGAACGAATTGTCCCGGTCAGCTTGACCTCGTCGGGGATGATGTTATCGGTCGTGCCGCCGTGGATCGCGCCGATGCTGATGACCGCCGGGTGCATCGGGTTGATGCGCCGCGAGACGATGCCGTTGATCGCGTTGATAACCTGTGCCGTGATGAAGACTGGATCGACGCCGGTATGCGGGTACGCGCCGTGGCAGCCGTGGCCGCTGATGGTCGCCCACCAGGCGTCGGCAGCAGCATGGGTGTAACCCGGCATGATCTCGACCTTACCTGATTCCATGCTGCTGCTGACGTGGAGCGCGATCACATGATCGACGCCATCAAGCGCGCCGTCCTCGATCATCCGCACCGCGCCGCTCTTCTGCTCGGCGTCCTGCTTCTCTTCCGATGGCTGAAAGAACAGGCGAATCTGCCCGGTGGGACGGTCAGGCATCGAATTGAGCATCCGGGCGACTGCCAGCAGGATTGCCGTGTGTGCGTCGTGGCCGCAGGCGTGCATCACCCCCGGCGTCTGCGAGGCATACGGCACGTCGTTGGCTTCCTGAATCGGCAGCGCGTCCATGTCGGCCCGAATGCCGATTACCGGCCCGCTGCCTTCGCCGATATAGCCGACGACGCCGGTTTTGCCGACTCCCTTCGACACTTCGATGCCCATACTCGCCAGCGTATCCGCTACCAGCGAGCTGGTGCGCGCTTCCTGAAACCCAAGCTCCGGGTGCATGTGAATATCGCGCCGCCAGGTGACAATTTGCCCCTGCATCTCCTGAGCGCGTTCAAGCAGACTCGTTGCTTCCATCACCACTCCTCAATCCTGTAACCCCTCAACCTGATCGGGGATGATACCGTTAAACGCGCCGTTTGACACCGCGCCAGTTGCTTCCAGCGCGCGCCTCGCTCTATCGAATCAACCCGTCTGATCTTCCGTCGGGCGCGCGACTTTTCGCGCCTGCGTTACGGAACCAGTTCAGACCCCATTCCCGGAGCGAAAAGACGGGCTTGATGTATCGCCCCACGGAGGATGTCCAACGATTCACGGCCCGATGCTGTGAATGCCGGTCGGCGTGGCGATGTTGAACATCAGCGTCGCCATCAGGCCGACTGGCGTTGGCGTCCCGGTGAGTGCCTGCTGCGTCAAACGCCGCGCATTGAGCGTCGCCGTCGTGGTGCGTGGCATAAACAGCGGCGTCAGCACCGGGGCCGAGTGCGTCCGCCGCACGTCGAGCGTCAACTGCACGGTGAACGGATTAGGCGTGTTGCTCGGCGTATTGGTCGGCGTCGGCGTGTTGCTCGGCGTAAATGTCAGCGTCGGCGTGCGCGTCGCCGTTGGCGTGCGGGTGTAGGTCGGTGTCGGTGTATCCGTCGGCGTTGGCGTCTTGGTGTAGGTCGGTGTCGGTGTATCCGTCGGCGTCGGCGTCTTTGAGGGCGTGAAGGTTGCGGTTGGCGTGAAGGTCTTTGAGGGCGTGAACGTGTTCGTGGGCGTAAAGGTGTGGGTCGGTGTGGCGGTGTTCGTCGCCGTATAGGTCGGTGTGGCGGTATTCGTCGCCGTCGGCGTGGCCGTGTTGGTTGGTGTGTCGGTCGGCGTGAAGGTCGCGGTCGGTGTCGGGGTCGGCGTGGCGGTTGGCGTATCGGTCGGCGTGAAAGTTGGCGTGCTGGTCGCGGTTGGCGTCGGCGAGTCGATGGCCGTCTCGGTCAGGGTGGGGCGGGCGGTCAGCGTCATGGCGTTCGGCGTCGGTGAGCCGCCCGGCGTTCCGGCGGTCGCGCTCGGCAGGGCGGTTAGCGTGGCCGCGTTGGGTGTGTTGGTGGCAATGCCGATAGTCACGTCGCAGCCTTCGAGCCGGTAGCGGGCGCGGTCGTCGCAGCTCAGGGCCGGGATGTAGCGATTGTTGATCGTCCAGCGCAGCAGTTCCGCTGCCGAATCGAGCCGGACGACCCACAGGCCGGCCTGCCGCGTGCCGAGCAGCGCCGTCTTGCCGTCGGGACTGAAGGCGACGGTGTTGACCTCAAAAGCCGGCTGCTCAAACCGGCGCAGTTCGATGCCGGTTGCCACGTCCCATAGCCGCGCCGAGTTATCCCACGAGCCGGACAGAGCCTGTCTGCCGTCAGCGCTGAAGGCCACTGCAATCACCCAGTTGCTGTCGCCGGTGAAACGGCGGACTTCGCTCCCGCTGGCGACGTCCCACAGCCGCATCGTCTGATCGTCGGAGCCGGTCAGCACGTCGCGGCCATCCGGGCTGAAGGCGACGGCGTTGATCTGCGCGCTGTGGCCGACGAGCCGCCTGAGTTCACCGCCGGTTTCGGCGTCCCAGACGCGCGCCGTCTTGTCTGCCGAGCCTGAAACGACGTAGCGCCCATTGGGGCTGAAAGCCACGCTCGTGACCACGTCGCTGTGGCCCTCGAATCGGCGGATCAGCCGCCCGGTCGAGATGTCCCACAGGCGCAGCGTGCCATCGCCAGAACTGGAGATGATCTCCCGACCATCGGGGCTGTAGGCTACGCCGGTCACATAGCTGTCGTGCTTCTGGAACACGCGAATCTGCTTGCCGGTACTCAGATTCCACAGGCGCACTGTGCCGTCCTCGAAGCCGCCGATGGCTGTTCGTTCCACGCTCGGATTGTCACTGTCGGGCGCGTAGGCGACTGCCAGCGCGCGTGACTGGCTCACGCCCTCAAGCTGCGTCACTTCCAGCCCGTTGCCGATGTTGTAGATGCGGATCGTGCCATCGGCCAGCGCGACGAGGGCGTTGCTGCCGTCATAGCTGACTGCCACCTTATACACCGCCGTGCCGATGCCGGAGAAGGCGCGCAGCAGCGCCCCCGGTCGGGTGTTCCACAGGCGCAGCGTGGTATCCCACGAGCCGGACAGCAGCATCCCGTCGGGGCCAAAGGTCAGGCTCGAAATTGTCCCGCTGTGGCCGATCAAATCCTGTGAATGGACGCGCGCGCCGATGTCCCACAACTGAATCGCCGGGTCGTCGAGCACGCCGACCGCCAGTGTCCGGCCATCCGGGCTGATGGCAATCGACTGAATCGCCCTGCTGGCCTTGTCGAACTGAAACAGCATCACGCCGGACTCGATGTCCCAGACGCGCATCGTGGTGTCGATGACCGTCTGCCCGTCGCGGCTGAAGACTGCGCCGAGCACCGCCTGATTCTGGCGCGCGTCGAATGAGCGGATTGACTGGCCGCTGCTCGAATCCCACAGCCGCAGCGTGCCGTCGCGTGAGGTCGAGAGCAGCAGGCTGCCGTCGCGGTTGAAAGTGGCGCTGGTGATGTCGAGTTGATGCCCGCGAAAGGTCTGCCTCGGGTCGGTCGAGTCGATGTCGTACAGCCGCAGCGCCGCGTCCTGCGAGCCGGAGACGACCTGCTTTCCGTCCGGGCTGAAGGCGACTGCCGTCACCCAGCCCTCAGCGCCGCTGTAGCGCTCGATTTCCTTGCCTGAATTGATGTCCCACAGCCACATCGTCCCATCCTGCGAGCCGGACAGCGCTGTTTTACCGTCGGGGCTGAAGGCGATACTGGTAACAATCGATGTGTGGCCCGTCAGCGCGCGGATTTGCGTGCCTGTACTGACGTCCCAGACGCGCACCGTGCCGTCCAGCGACGATGACGCGGCGTAGCGTCCATTGGGGCTAAAGGCGACACCCGTCACCCAGTCCGTGTGGCCGCGCAGAACCCGGCGCGCCAGTGGCCGGTAAGCCAGTTCGCCGAGGATGCCCTGCGCCTCGACCGGCGGGTTGGCGAGCCGGTTGGCTTCGACGGCCAGTGACAGCGCCAGATCGAGGTTGCCGGTCTGGAGCGCGTTGCTCGCGCCTTCGGCCAGCGCCAGACTTTGCAGTTCGTCGGCGCGGCGGGCGGTTTGCGTCTGCTCGATTTGAGCATTAGCCTGAATCGCCTGCGCGGTTTCCAGCGTGGCAATCTCGTCGGCGGACTTCGTCACGACGGCTCTGGCCGTCGCAAGCTGCGCGCCGACCGTCGCCAGTGAAGCTTCGGCCTGCGCTCGCTGAATCGCCAGTTGATTCGACTGCGCGACTGCGCTGGCCTGAATCGAGAATGCGGCTGTCTGCACCGCGACTGCCGTGGCTGCATTGCCTTCGGCCCCAGCCTGCTGCGTCGAGCGATAGTTCATTTGCGCCAGCACCGTTGCCTGCGCGATATTGGCGGTCGCCAGCGCTGAATTGGCTGTGGCGGCGGCGTTGTCGGAACCGGCGCGCTGCGTCGCCTGATCGAATGCCTGCTGAATCGCCGTCGCCTGAGCGGCCTGCGCCGTCTCAAGCTGCATGGCGTTGACTGCGCCCGCCATCGCAATCTGCGTGCCGGAAAACGCATTGGCTTTGAGCGCGGCCTGGGTCATCTGCGCCGCGCTCTGTGTTTGCACGGCGGCGGCGGTCGATTGGGCCGATTGCGCGGTTGCCGCGTTCTGAGTGGCGTCGGCGTCCCGCGTCGCGCGGATGAGCGCTTCCGCCGAGCCAGTCGCGCGGGCAGTATCGGCGTGTGCCTGCGCCTCAGCGGCGGATGTTTGCGCCGCCTGCGCCGTCGAGAGGTTGGCGGCGGAACTTTCCGACCGGGCAGCGTCGAGCGTCGATTGAGCTGCCTGTACCGTGGCGTCGTGGTGAGCTGCGTCCTCGGCCTGCGCTGCCTGCTGGACAGCCTGCTGGCTGGCGGTCGCGTGAGCGGCGTCGAGCGTCGATTGCGCGGCAGCAGCCACCGTTGCAGCGTTTTGAGCCGTCGCAAGGCTGCCCGCCGAATCGGTCGATTGCTGGTCGAGCGCTGCCAGCCGTGAAATCACCGCGCCCATCGCCTGTGTGGCGCTGTCGAGCGTGCTGCGCTGGCCGATTTCGAGCTGCTGCGCCGTCTGCTGGGCCACATTCAGCCGCATGACCGAGAATCCGGCCAGCGCCAGCGAGACGATCAACGCTGCCGCGACCGCGCCGAACGTCCAGCGCATCCGCTTTTCGGCGGCCTGACGGCTTTCGAGGATGTACTGCGTTTGCAAGGCAGTCGGCTTCGGCTGGTGCATGAGGCTGTCAGACAGCCAGCGTTCCGCGCCGCGCAGGTTTGCCCCGCGCAGCAGTTGGTTATCGGGATAGCCATCCTGCGCCCATGCGTCCGCCCGCGTCCGTAAATCGCGGTCGGCCCGCGCGTAATTGCTGTCCGGCGCGATGGCTTCGAGCAGGTTATGCAGGTCGCGTTCAATTTCAGGGGCCGCGTCGCTCACGGTCACGGGCATGAGCGGCGGCCTCAGAGTCGACGTATCGGCTTCGCGGTGCGGAATCGCAAAGACGGGCTTCCGCTGCTGGTTGGCGTAGTCAAGCTGACGCAGGCAGCCAGGCGACTCGACCGAGTCCGGGCTGACAATGAACAGCACCACCTCGGCCTGCGCGATGCCCGCAGCCATTTCCGCCCACTGCTCGTCTGTCGGGTGATCGGCGTCGTCACGCCAGTGACCGTCGATCCGGTAGCCGCGCTTAACCAGCCGATCAGCCAGCTTGCGCGCGAACTCCCGGTCGGCTCCCGCGTAGACCACAAATCCATCCATAGCCTGTCAGTGACTCAGCCATCCACTGACTGCAATAATAGCCTGAGCAGTTCGCAAATACGAGCGAGCGCCAGCCACTGACCACGCGGCTGTCAGGCTCCGTTGAGCCGCGTAACAGCCGGGATCGTCAACGCGAAGGTTGTCTGCCATCATGCCGGTCTGCGATCCGAACCATGTCGCTCTAAGGATTTCCTCGATTCAGCCGGGGCTTAGGTTCGCCCCGACTGAATGGGTGAAGCAAGGCTAGAGTACCTTCGTGACCTTGAGCCAGCCCGGACGCGCGGCATTGGCTTCTTCGATGGCCTTCGCCGACCCGACAACCACGACCTGACCATCGTGGCTCAGGCGCTCCAGCGCCGCGCCGAGGGTGTGGAAATCAGCGCTGCTGGTCGCCAGCACCTCGTTACGAATCTTCTGGCGGCGCTCGTCCGTCTCGCCAGTCAGAATGCGAATCAGCGACGTCATGCCCTTCGCGTCGGGAAGTTGATAGGCGTCCATGCTGCCGATTGCGCCGATGATGTTGCGCGTCAGTTCGCTCGCATCAACGTCGGTGTTCTTGAGGAAATCGCCCGCTTTATCGTAGTTATCGACTGTCGCCGCCAGATTAGGATCGCGGTACGAGACGAACGTGAACACGCCGGAGCGCTGGTCGAATGAACAAAAGCCGCCATACGCGCCGCCCTGAACGCGGATGCGTTCCCAGAGATAAGTTGTCCGCAGATAGTTGGTGACGACGGCGACCGATCCGCTCAACGTATAGCCGTGATCGTACAGGTTGCCGCCTTTGGCGACGTAGTTGACCTGCGCCGGGATCGTCAGCCCTTCGTCCTCTTCGCTGTGCTGTGCTGTCCAGGTGGCGCGCGCGCCGCCAGCGGCAGGCAGCGTGCCGATGAAATCGGCCAGCAGGGGCCGGACAGTCTGCCAGTTGGCCTCGTCGAGCGTGACGTTGACGATCATCGCTGCCCGGTTGAGCAGGCGACTGCGGATGCCTTCCAGCCGCGCCAGCACCGACGGCCAGTCGCGGTCAACCTGATCCGCTAGTTGGCGCAGGAAGAAAATCTGTGAGACGCCGCCCATCTGTTCGTTGGCCCAATCGGCTTCGTCGAACTGCGCCCGCAGCCGCTGACTGGCTACGCCGTGTCCACCGGGGACCAGTCCAGCTTCGAGGCTGGCTTTGTTCTCCAGCACCATCTGCTTGAAGCGCGTCGGGTTGTCGAGCTTTGCGGTCAGCAGTACATCGCGGGCAATCGCCAGCAGATCGCCGGTCTGCGCTACCGTGCCTTTGCCGCGCATCAGAATCCAGGCCGTGCATTCCGGGTCGTTGAAGGTCGTTGTCACCATCGGCGACGCGCCGAGGCCGCCGGTCTTGCGCCCGATCCGCCGCGACAGCCTGACATAGTCTTCGGTTTCTGTCCCCATACTCGTCAGCGATCGGCAGAACAGGGGAATGTAGGGCAGGTCTTGCTGCGGGAGCCGATGCAGGTCAAAGCCGACATCGACGTAGGTGATGCCGTTGGTGAACAGGTTATGGTAGAAAATCCTGACGCCGTGGGCCTCGTCTGTCTCCACCGGAATCGTGCGGATGTTCTGATCGAGATCGTCGAGCGTCAGCGTCGGAATCGTCGCCAGCGCTTCCTGTGAATCGGGAGTTTCCTGCGCCTGCTTGAGCGCCTTCGTCGTCTCGATCACGGCTGCCAGCTCGGACTGGCTCATGGCGTCGCGGGCCTGCGCCAGTCGGTCGCGCTCAGTTTCCTCGCGCCGCGACCGGACTTCGGGATCAGGCTTCATCAGCAGCGTCGTCCGGTGCGGATTGTCGAGCAGATATTGACGGATGAGATTCTCGAAATACGGCTGACCTTCCGCCGCTGCTGCCTTGATCGCATTCAGCGGAGCCTCGAACGCCAGCGCTTCCATCGGATCGCCGCCGTACAGCCATGCGCCGAGCGCGCCGAACATCAGCGCCAGTCCGCGTGGGAATGAGCCAGTGTTGTTCTCGCGCAGGCGGAACTCGACTGTGTTGAGCGAGGCTTCGACCATCTCCCGGTCGATGCCCTCATCGGCCAGCGAGCGCAGCGTGTCGAGGATCAGCGCTTCAACCCGGTCGGCATTCTCGCTGGCGACGCCGCGCAGCCCCGCCGAATAGAACGCCTGCCGGATTTCGGTTTCCAGCCCGCCGATGAAATCTTCGCCCAGCCCCGACTCGATCAGCGCCTTACGCAGCGGCGAGGCCGACGTGCCGGACAGGATATGGCTGAGAATCCGCAGCGCCAGCATCGTCTCGGTTTCGGTCGCTTCGGCCAGCAGCCAGTTGACCTGGACGAAGCCTTTGTCGGCATCATCCTCGGCTTCCTCGCCTGCGTCGTAGCCGAAGGTCATCCGGCTCGGCTGGTCGAAGCGTTTCTGAAGGGGAATTTCCAGCTTGAGCGGCAGCTTATCGAAGTCGGTCAGAAAGTCGTCGATCAGCTTGAGCCGCGCGTCCGGGTCGTCGTCACCGTAGAAGTAGATGAAGCTGTTCGACGGGTGATAGTAGGTATCGTGGAAATGCTTGAACTCGGCGTAGGTCAGGTCGGGAATCACTTCCGGGTCGCCGCCAGAATCGACGCCGTAGGTGTTGTCGGGGAACAGCGACTGCTGCGTATAGCGTCCGAGCAGATTGTCCGGTGACGAGTACGCGCCCTTCATCTCATTAAAGACCACCCCCTTGTAAATCAGCGGGTCGTCAAGGTTCTCCAGTTCGTAGTGCCAGCCTTCCTGCTGGAGCGTCTGCGGCGTGATGCGCGGGTAAAAGACCGCGTCGAGGTAGACGTCGATCAGGTTGTAGAAATCGCGCGTGTTCTGGCTGGCGACCGGGTATGACGTCTTATCGGGGAAGGTGAGCGCGTTCAGAAAGGTCTTGAGCGAGCCTTTGAGCAGCTCGACGAACGGTTCTTTGAGCGGGTACTTGCGTGAGCCGCACAGCACCGAATGTTCCATGATGTGGGCGATGCCATTCGAGGTCGTCGGCGGCGTGCAGAAGCTGATGCCGAACGACTTGTTTTCGTCGTCGTTCTCCATCGACAGAAGCTGCGCGCCGGTGCGGACATGGCGAAACAG
>CAZZAO010000024.1:28423-47669 GCA_964652205.1 uncultured Anaerolineaceae bacterium
CGAAACAGCGTCGCATAGCTGTTGAGTTCGGGAATCGACTGTTCTCGAATCTTTTCAAAACCGTGAATCACCGTCATTGTTCATCCACTTTTCAACTCTGGACAGCGATCAGAAAGGCGCGCGTAAGGATAACACAAAGGCGCGCCGGTGACAGGCGCGCCTTTGTCTAAACGGGGAAGAACAGGGGAGACTGCGGGGGCTTACGCTTGAACGATCAGCACAGTGACCATGCCGAACATCCCATGAGCCGATTCGGCATGAGTCAGAATGTGGCAGTGGAAGGCCCAGATACCTGGCTCGTTGCAGTCAACAATTACGTCGTAGCGCTCGCCGGGGGCGACGTTGAGC
The DNA here is from genome assembly GCA_964652205.1 of uncultured Anaerolineaceae bacterium. Lineage (GTDB taxonomy): Bacteria > Chloroflexota > Anaerolineae > Aggregatilineales > Phototrophicaceae > ZC4RG36. The sequence continues at coordinate 28,772 of CAZZAO010000024.1, forward strand.
GTATCGCACAGATAAGGCTGCGGCACGGGATAGCCGTCTTTGGCAATCACAAGCTGCGGGATGCCGTGTAGATGCATCGGGTGAATCATGAAGCCTTCATTCATGTAGCGAATGCGAATCTTCTGGCCGAGCCGGGCCATTAACGGCTGTGTGTAGGGAAAGCCCTTGCCGTTGATGGTGAAGCCAAGCGTCGAGTCGTTCAGGATGAACAGATACTCAGCATCGACCTCTGGTTCGCTGCTCTTATCTTTTGGCTCGACGATGATCGGGCCGAGCAGCCCGCTCGATACCTGGAGCGCCGAGTTGTGATGCGAATGGTACATGTGCGTGCCGCTGTTACGCAGCGTGAACTCATAGTTGAACGTCTGGCCCGGTTCGACCGGCTGCTGCGTGATGAAGGTTACGCCGTCCTGATCGTTCGGTATACGCAGGCCATGCCAGTGAATCGAGCTGCTCTCAGACATCTGATTATTGAATTCAACCCGAATCTTGTCGCCTTCAGTCACGCGAATTTCAGGGCCGGGGATGATGCCGTTATAAGCCATCGCCGGGAAGCTGACGCCGGGTGATGTTTCCCAGTTGATGTTCTGCGCCGTCAGCTTGAACACTTTCGTGTCGCCGTCCATCGTGTATTCCATCGGCTTACGCCAGAAGATTTCGTCCTTGCCGATGTTGTCGAGGAAGGTCTGGATGCCCTCGGCGTGCATGGCGTCCATCGTCTTATAGTCCGTCCCCGCTGCGGCAGGGGCGGGTGTAGCGTCAGCCATGCCGGGCATCTCGGTCGAGTCCTGCGCCTGCAAAATTGCCGGAGTCATCACAGCAGCAGCGCTCGCCCCCCCGATTCCGAGCAACTGAAGAAAACGGCGTCGATCCATAAAATGACTCACCTTGCACTCCTCTAGGATGGGGCATTGACGGCGGCTTGCCGCCGATTCATACCCTTAGCTTACGATGTCGGACAGGGCCTTAACAGTCGCCTTCGTCATGTTTTTTTGTGACGTGTGTCACTATTGGCCGGGTGGCATAATTAGAGATAATGCGCTAGTCTAAACAGGATTCGACAGATATACAACCTCAACCGCATGATAAGGTGACGCATGATAACGAATGGTGGAAATAAGAGGAACGAGAGCGCGGCAGTCTTCACCAGCGTCGTGCTGCTGGTGACGTTCGGCCTGATTCTCACAATGCTGCTCATTAACTCTGGCGTCGCCAAAACAGCGGAGCAGGCTGCGGCGCTCCGCGCGACTTTCGCGCCGACGCTCGTTCCGCCATCGCCGACTGTCGTGCCGACGACCGTGATGCCGACGACCGCGCCCGCTGCCGGAGCGGCGAGCCTCGACCCGCAGCAGGTGGCTGCCGGTAAGAGCGTGTTCGATACGACCTGCTTTGCCTGCCACGGCATGAACGCCAAAGGGATTCCCGGTCTTGGCAAAGACCTGGTTGACAGCAGCTTTGTCCACAGCCTGAGCGATCAGGAACTGGTCGAGTTCATCGACAAGGGGCGTCCGGCGACCGACCCCGCCAACACGACCGGCATCGCCATGCCAGCGCGCGGCGGCAACCCGGCGCTGACTGACGCCCAGTTGGCTGACGTTGCCGTTTATCTCCGCAGCCTGGCCCCGCAGAGCGGTGGGGCGGCTCCCGCGCAGCCTGCGCCTGCCCAGCCGACGACTGCTGCCGAGCAGGCGGAAACAACGCCGTTCGTCCTGCCGATCTACGCGGTGCTGACGCCGGCTGGCGATGCGACCGAAGCCGCTGCTCCCGCCGTCGAAGCAACGGCGGTTCCGAGCACGACGCCGACCCTGCGCCCGACGCCTGTCGAAACCGAGGCCGCCTTCGCGCTGCCGATTGATTCAGTGCTGACGCCGTCCGGCAGCTAATCACAGCCCCTGACATTCGATCAAACAGGAGCCGGTCGTTAATACGACCGGCTTCTGTTTTTGTCTATCATTTGGCTTCCGCAGGGGTGCGATTTTTCGCGCCCCGACGAAAGCTCCTCGTCCCATCTTTCTCCCCTCGCCCTGAGGCAAAGCGTCCCGAACAGTTCTATCGTTCGGGAGTAGCCGAAGGCCGCGCAGGGGGCCGGGGGTGAGGGTTTAAGGACAAGCTTAAGTTGGCGTGCATGGGTACGATTTTTCGCGCCCCGCGCGGGCTGCGCCTAGCGCAGCATGGAAACCACCGAAGGCAGCAGCAGCGCGGCGAGGATCAGCAGCCCGACGACCGCCAGAATGATCTTCCCCGGCGTCCAGAAACGAGTATTTACGCCGGGGATGTATCCGAGCGTGCGCCGATCATCATCAGTGGGAGAATCGTCGCCAAAATCGACCGTATCGCGTTCGTCGGGGAACTCGTCGTCGTCAATCCAGTCGTCGCGTCGCTTGCTCATCGGGCTGCATCCTGCGGGTTACGCTTTGTCATGGGGGGATTGTAGCGGCTTATCGCCGCGCGCGTGCTTCTTTCGGAACCCGGTTATTGGGCCTCGTCACCGCGCTGCTCGGCGCGTCGTCCTCACCCGGAACCCGTGATTTCGCCAGCGGCAGGCTGAAGGTGAACGTCGTTCCCTGTTCCGGCGCGCTCTCGACCCACAGCCGCCCGCCGTGCGCCTCGATAAAGCCGCGCGCAATCGCCAGACCGAGGCCCGCGCCGCGCGTCGTTCGTTTCGCCTGCGCCCGCGAGCGCTCCCCCATATAGAAGCTGGTGAAAATGTGCGGCAGGTCGTCCGGCGCAATGGCCGGGCCGGTGTTATGGACGCTGATTCGTACTTCGTCACTGTCCATGCGCGCCTTAACGGTCACTTCGCCGTTCAGCGGCGTGTAGTTGAGCGCGTTGTCGAGCAGGTTGTACAGCACGCGCTGAAGCTTGTCGGCGGCGATATTGACCATCGGAACCTGCTCATCGACCGTCCCGCTGAGCGTCACCTGCTGCGCGATTGCCCGCGCCGACAGGCTGCCAATCGTGTCTGAGATCAGATCATGGAGCGAGGTATGGACGCGATCCATCTTCAGGTGGCCGCTGTCCATCTGCGCCAGATCGAACAGATCGTCGATCAGGCGGCTGAGGTGCTGGACTTCCTTTTGAATCGATTCCTGATAGCGCGTCACCGTCTCTTTGTCGTTGACCACGCCATCGATCATAGCTTCGTTCATCACGCGGATGGCGGCCAGCGGCGTCCGCAGGTCATGCGATACCCAGGCGATCAGGTCGCGCCGCGCCTGTTCGAGCATCTGTTTCTGCTCATCGACTTCCTGTAAGGAATTTGCCATCAGGTTGAAGGTGCGCGCCAACTGCGCCAGTTCGTCATTGCCTTTGTCGTTGATGCGCGTTTTCAGATCGCCCTGCGCCAGCCGCTGCGCCGCCTGACCGAGCGCCTGAATCCGGTCGGTCAGCGTGCTTGCCATGAACGATACCGAGATAATGGCGATTAATCCGGCGAAGATCAGCAGCGCCGTCGTCAGGACAAGGTCGTGCGCGCTGATGAACATCAACTGCGCCGTTACCCAGACGTTGGCGAAGATCAGCACCACCGTCAGGACAATCGTCGTCAGCAGCGTCCAGCGCAGGCTGCCGAACCAGCGCACCAGCCCGCCGCGATAGAGCAGGTAGACGACGGCCAGCGTCAGGCCGCCAGTTCCAGCCATAAACGTCGAGAGCAGGCGGATGTCGTTGGCGGGCGGCTTCAGCTCAGGGATGACGATCAGCATGGCGATAGTGAACGCCAGCACGAAACTCAGCGCCAGCAGGCCGAGGACGTAGAGCGGTCGTGAGGTCATGGGGTTGGCGGCCCGAACTTGTAGCCGATGCCCCAGACCGTCTGCACGAACAGCGGATGCGCCGGGTCCTGCTCGATCTTTTCGCGCAGACGGCGGATGTGAACCGTGACCGTGCTGGCGTCGCCGTAGAATTCATAGCCCCAGACAAGGTCGAGAAGCTGTTCGCGCGTGAACACCTGACCCGGATGCCGCGCCAGCAGCGTGAGCAGATCGAACTCCTTGACCGTCAGCATGATTGGCTCGCCGTCGATTTCGACCAGCCGCCGCCGTGGGTCGATCTGCACATGCGGAAGGCTGACCGGCGTCTCCGCCGGTTCGCTGCTGGACGCGCTGCGCCGCAGTACCGCCTTGACCCGCGCCACCAGTTCGCGCGGGCTGAACGGCTTGACGACGTAATCATCTACGCCCAGTTCGAAGCCAGCAATCCGGTCGCGCTCGTCGCCGCGCGACGTCAGCATGATGATCGGGACATCGCCGTTGAGGTTCAGCGTCGCATAGTCGCTCGAATGGCGCAGCGAGCGAGCAACCGAGAAGCCATCGACTCCCGGCAGCATGATGTCGAGCAGCACCAGGTCGGCGGGCTGCTGTTTGAGCAGGTCGAGCGCCTGCGGGCCGGTCTCGGCCTCGACGACGTGATAGCCGTCCAGTTCGAGATAGCGGCGCACGACTTCGCGGATGGTCGCTTCGTCGTCGATGATGTAAACGGTTTGTGCTTTCGCCATGCTGTAAATTATAACGTCGAGTTCTAAACTTTCCCTTACGGCAGCCTGTCTTTGCGCCCACAATGCCGCCTGACGCTGCCCTCACCCCCGACCCCGCTCCCGGAGGGCGAGGGGCGAAAAATGGAACGCGGGAATTTTGTCGGGGTCAATAGATCATGCTCGCGCCTGCGACTCATCATCCGGCGATGTCGGCGGACGACGTCACATCATGCCCTCTGGTGGGCTATAATTTCCGCGCTCGGTTACAGAGTGAGGGGTGGGCTGCTTGGGAAAGCGCGCGTGGCTCTGGTTGATTCCGTTGATGCTGATCGCGGTCGGGTTCGGGGCGCATGGCCTCGACGCCGACCCGCTGTGGCAGGACGAGTATTACATGACCCGCGACGTCCGCACCAGCAACGACCCGCTGGCGCTGGCTGTGCATATCGCCGCTGCCAACCCGTTCCACGTCCCCGGCTACTTCATTATGGAGAACGTCTGGGGCCGAATCTTCAGCGGCAAACCGGCCATCATGCGCGGGCTGGCGCTGTTCATCGGCCTGCTGGCGATTGCCGTCACTTATCGCCTGGGCCGCGACCTGATCTCGCGTCGGGTCGGCTTATACGGTGCAGCGGTGCTGGCCTCGTCGGCCTTTTTCATCTATTACTGGCACGAGCTGCGGATGTATACCCTGACGGTGCTGGCTGCCGCCCTCGTCCTCTGGCTGTATCTGCGGTTGGTCAACACCCGCCATGAGCCGACTGTAGCGGCTTTCGCGGGCTTCACCCTCAGCATCGCGCTGGCGCTGTACACGCACTATTTCCTGATGCTGTTCGTGGCCGGAGTTGGCGTTTATCACCTGCTGGTCGCGCCGAAAAATGCCCGCTGGTGGAAGATCAGCGCTGCCGCCATCCTCGGCGCGGCCACGCTGATTCCGTGGCTGAGCGTGCTGCTGAAATCCGCCACGCGCGTCGCCAGCAACGGCCTCGACAACAGCCTGTCCGGCGGCGCGGCGCTGGAGCAGTTAGCCTACGTCTTCAGCAACGGTCAAACGCCGCTCCTGATCGTCCTGCTGATCGCCGCGCTCTATCCGCTGATCCGCTGGCGGGGACGGGCGCGAAGCGGCTCGGCTGCCCTCTGGATCATCACCGCAGCGACGCTGGCGATTGTCCTCATCGCCAATCTCTTTTTCCGCTTTCTGCCCGCCGACCGCCTGCGCTACATCGTCCTGCTTTTTCCCGCCGCTTCGCTGCTCGTCGCCCTCGGCATCATCGCCCTCGGCGGCTGGCTGTCCTTATGGAAAGTTCCGAGATCGGCGGCTGCCCCCTTCCACAGGCCCGCTTTCTCCCCTCTCCCGCCGGAAGACGAAGTGGTTAGGGCCTCGCTCGTGCCACGCGAGTCCCTCTCCCCTCTCCCACCGGGAGAGGGGCCGGGGGTGAGGGCGGCAGGCCCCGACCAGCCGCCGAGGGCGACGGGGACTGGGGTGAGGGCGGCCCTGCTCCTTCTCTGGCTCATCATTGGCTGGTGGAACAACGCCGCGATGCTCACGCCGAACAATATTATCGGCTATGTGCCGTTCTTCCCGACGCACGTCATCACCCGCGACCTGCGCGGCGTGCAGTCCCCCGGTGATTACATCGTCTACGTCCTGCCCGATTCTGTCCCGCCCGACCGCGCCGGGGCTGACTATCGCCGCAGCCTGAGCTACAACGTCCCGAATGAGGGGCTGGCTGCTGACTGGGCCGTGGTCTCGAAGCTCGACACGCCTGCTGAGCAGTCGGCGCAGTTCAGCCAGATCGCCAGCGCCATCGGGCCAGCGCGTCATTACGTCTGGCTGGCCTATCCGACCGATCAGACGCCGACCACGCTCGCGCCCATCGAGAGCCGCATCGGCGACCAGTACGGTCTGTGCGGCGCGGTCGAGCAGCGACTCGGTTTCCGCATCGACGAGTATGCGCCGTCGCCGGCCTGCTGCACGCCGTCGAGCGTCAGCCGCGCGCCGCAGGCCACCTTCGGCAGTCTGGCGCTGATGGGCGTTGATCCGCGCCTGAGCGCCGATCAGACCGCGCTTTCCGTCTTTGTCTCCTTTGACGGCGCGGATCGCCTGCCGCCGGACACTTACTCAGTCGCGCTCCACGTCGTCGGCGCAGACGGCGGCCAGCCAGTCGCGCAGACCGATTTCGGCCTGCCGACGGCCTCATTCCTCTGCGAGCCGCGCGACATCGCGCTCGGCGCGCTGCCGCCGGGAACTTATGGCCTTCAGGTCATCGTCTACAACTGGCGCACCGGCCAGCGGCTGCCTGCGACGGTGTCCGGCGTCCGCGCGCCGGACGATGCGCCTGTCTTGATCCGACTGGATATTGCAAAGTGAGTTACATTAACTATTGCTTTGACTTGCCACGCGGCGCTGTATCTTTGCGGTAATAAGCTTTATAATGTCAGATGACGCTGAAATCAGTTGCGCGTAGTCCATAACCCTGCTTCTCATCGAGCATTGTTCCCATACTCGGCTGTGCCTGTTGATGCGCGCGACCGATCAGGCGGTATCCGGTCATACGGGAAGTTGACTCATGGGTCACGCTAAAAAACAGAGCCGCCCTGGTCGTCAGGACACCGATCAGCCAGCGCCCGCAGCGGAGGAGGCTCCGATAGAGGCGAAGGTCGAGCGTTCGCGCGTGCCGAAGAGCGCGCTGCCTATCGTGGGCATTGGCGCGTCGGCAGGGGGCTGGAAGCGCTCAAGCAGTTCTTTGGGCCGATGTCCGCGCAAAGCGGGCTGGCGTTCGTCGTCGTCCAGCATCTGGATTCGAGCCATAAAAGCATTATGGTTGACCTGCTCCAGCAGACGACCGAAATGCGCGTCCAGCAGGCCTTCGATGGGCAAGCGGTCGAGCCGAACAACATTTACCTTATCCCGCCGGGTTTCGAGCTGGCATTGTTACATGGCACGCTCCACCTCTTGCCGCCGCCTGAATCGACCAGAGTTCACCTGCCGATTGATTACTTTCTGCGTTCGCTCGCGGAAGACGCGCGCGAATTGAGCATCGCCGTTATCCTGTCGGGTGCCGGTTCCGATGGCGCGCTGGGCATCAAGGCGATCAAAGGCCGCGGCGGCCTGGTCATCGTTCAGGAACCCGAGTCCGCGCACTTCGAGAGTATGCCGCGCGCAGCGATTGCCACCGGCATGGCCGATGTCATCCTGCCGCCCGACCAGATGCCCGCCCAGCTCATCGCCTTTGTCCAACTGGCGCTGGCGGCCCACCTCAAGGGCAAGACGTCACACCTGCTGGAACCACTCCAGTCGCTGCAAAAGGTGTTCCTGCTGCTGCGCGATCAGACCGGCCATGACTTCACCCAGTACAAGAAAAGCACCATTGGCCGCCGTATCGAGCGGCGGATGGCGCTCAACCATATTGAGGTGGTCTCCGATTACGTTCATTACCTTCAGCACAACACGACCGAGGTCGACGCGCTTTTTCGTGACCTGCTGATTGGCGTCACCGCCTTTTTCCGCGACCCCGAAGCCTTCGACGTCCTGGAGCAGCGCGTGATTCCTGCGCTGCTGGCGGATCGCGGCAAGCGAGACCCGCTTCGCGTCTGGGTTGCGGGCTGCTCGACCGGTGAGGAAGCCTATTCGATTGGCATTCTCATCCGCGAGCAAATGGAAGCGCGCGAGCAGATTCTGGACGTGCAGATTTTTGCGACCGACATCGACGGGCAGGCGGTCGAAGAGGCTCGTCTGGGGCTGTATCCCGCTAATATCGTGCTGGATGTCCCGCCAGAGCGGCTGGAACGCTGGTTCACGCGCGAGCATGAGCAGTATCGCGTCAGTAAAGTCATCCGCGACATCGTCGTTTTCGCCCAGCAAAGCGTGATTAAAGACCCGCCGTTTTCGCGGCTTGACCTGGTGAGCTGCCGTAACCTGCTCATCTATCTGGAACCGGAAATGCAGCAGCAGATCATTCCCTTGTTTCATTATGCCCTCAAGCCCGGCGGCTATCTCTTTCTGGGGACTTCGGAATCGCTGGGTAGTTTCACCGGGCTGTTTGAGACGGTTGACCGTAAGCAAAAGTTATTCCGCGCCATTCCCGGTGATGGCGGCTTTCGCGTCTCTCTCGGCGTGACAGGACATAATCGGTTGGACAGGCTGGCGCGTGGAGGTGAGTCTTTGCCGAGCGAAAAAGTCAGTATGCGCGCGTTGGTCGAGCGGGTGCTGCTCGACTCGTATGCGCCGGCCAGCGTCATCATTGATGAGCAGTTCAATGCCCTCTATTTCCACCGCCAGACGGGCAAATACCTTGAGCCGGTTTCCGGCGAGGCCAGCCTCAATCTGCTGTCGATGGCGCGCGAGGGTCTGCGTCTGCCGCTGACCATTGCGGTTCGTAAAGTTGTCGCCACGCATCAGGAAGTCAGGATTGAAAATATCCACGTTCGCGTCAGCGACAATATTCAGACGATTAACCTGATCGTCAGGCCGGTTGAGAACGCGGGGGCGTCGGCAGGGTTGATGATCGTGCTGTTCGAGGAAGTGGCTGTGCTGGCCGAGCGGCCTGCGGAGATCAGCCCTGACGGTTTTGACGAGCGTGATCGCCGCCTGGCTGACCTGGAACAGGAGCTTCGTTCGACCCGCGAATACCTGCAAACGACCGGTGAAGAGTGGCAGGCGTCGAACGAGGAGTTGAAGTCGGTCAACGAGGAGCTGCAATCCGCCAATGAGGAATTGCAGAGCACGATGGAAGAGATGGAAACGGCCAAAGAGGAGCTGCAATCCGTCAACGAAGAGCTGGCGACCGTCAACACCGAGCTGGAAAGCAAGATCGACGAGCTGACGCAGTCCAACAGCGACCTCGATAACCTGCTCTCGAACGTCAAGGTGGGGATCATCTTTCTGAATCGACAGCTTCGCATTCAGCGCTTTACGCCAGCGGCGGTCGAACTGGTCAATCTGATTCCCGGCGACATCGGGCGTCCCTTTGAGCACATCGTCAGTAACATCATCGGCGATAGCATGATCGAGCGTGTCCGCATGGTCTTAGATACCCTGCGCTACTACGAAGACGAGGTGCAGACTCGCAACGGCAGATGGTACTGGATGGGCGTCGGCCCTTATCGCGTCGAGGACAATGGGATTGAGGGCGTGGTGATTACCTTCACCGAAATCACCGAGCAGAAACGCGCTCAGGACGGCCTCAACGCGCTCGCCGAGCGCATGGCAGGCCAGCCCGGTTCCGGCTTCGCTTACCAGCATCTGACCAGCCTGCTCGCGGCGCTGACGCGCTGGTATCGCTTTCTCAACACCTCGGCCAACGAACACGCGGTCTATCAGGAAATGTGCCGGGTGGTGCTGGCGTCGGGGGATTACCGGCTCGTCTGGGTGGGCGAACGGACAAAGACTCATCGCGTCACCCCGGTCGGCCATGCCGGTCAGGACGAGGGCTATCTCACCCTGGTCGAACGGGCAGATATGCAGGGAGAGCAGGCTGAAGGGCCGGATATTCGCGCGCTCACCAGCGGCGCTCCGGCAGTCTCGGAAGATATTGCCTCAGACGACCAGTTTGGCCCCTTACGTGAAGAAGCTGTCAAACGCGGCCTGCGTTCTACCGTGGCGCTTCCCCTGAAAGATAAAGCTAATCAGGTTCTCGGGTCGCTGAATGTCTATTCAGCCGAGCCGAATGGTTTCGACGCCCCCGAAATCGAATGGCTGACGGCGCTGACGGAGAGTCTGATCGCCAGTTTTCGTTCGGTCATGCCGGATGAACCGGCAGAGGCTTAACCTGTCGTTGAACCGACCGCCGATCAGGTCGGACTGATGAAGCGGGAAGGCGAGTTTTCGATGGATGATAAGCGGGACGATCAGTGGAAAATCAGCACTTCGGAGCTGCGGCGGCGCGCGGAACGCGAGATGGACGCGCGGACACCGGAGCCGAAGCCGGAGCATTCGGGCCATGTCGACGCTGCCGAACTGATCGAAGAACTGAGAATCCATCAGATCGAGCTATCGCTTCAGAACGATGATCTGCGCCAGACCCAGCATGACCTGGAACAGTCACGCAACAAATATCTCGACCTCTATGACTTCGCGCCGGTGGGCTATTTTACGGTCGATAGCAGCATGTTGATCGTCGAGGCCAACTGGACGTTCTTCGTCATGTTAGGCAACGACCGCGCCCATTTGATCCGGCAGTCACTGGCGCGGGTCGTTAATCCGCCGGATCAGGACATCGCCTACCTGCATTACCACCATCTGTTTGAGATCGGCGAGCCGCGTGTCGATGAGCTGCGCCTGCGCCGTCTCGATGGCGAGCTGCTGTTCGTCAGCCTGTCCAGCGTTGCCGTGCGCGACGAGGCGGGGGAGATCGTCGGCGCGCGTTCTGTGATGAGCGACATCACCGAGCGCAAGCGTGTCGAACAGGAGCTGTATCAGGAACGGCTGAAACGGGCCGCTGCGGAGCAGGCTGATCGCCTCAAGCTCCAGTTTCTGGCGATGGTCTCGCACGAGCTGCGCACGCCGCTCGCCTCGATCAAAGGCTTCGCCAGCACTTTACTGGCCGAGGATGTGAGCTTCGCGCCTGCGGAACAGCGCGAGTTCATTACGATTCTGGATCAGGAAGCCGACCGGCTGATCGAGCTGATCGGACAGCTTCTCGATGTGGCGCGCCTGCAAGCGGGAACGCTGCGCATCAAGCCCTCGCGCCAGTCGCTTTATGACGTGGTCTATACCGATGCCATGCCCCGGTTCGTCATGGTCACGACCGGACACCAGCTCGTTATTGATGTCGAGAGTGATATTCCCCCGCTCGATATGGATGGCAGCCGGATTGCTCAGGTACTCGTCAATCTGGTCGACAACGCCGCCAAATACTCGCCAGCCGAGTCCCGCATCACGCTGCGCGCAGTCGAGCGCCCGCACGACGTCTGTGTGAGCGTGATCGATCAGGGAATTGGTATTCCGCCTGCGGAACGAGAACACGTTTTCGACATCTTTAACCAGTTGGAAGGGCAGAGTCGGGACGGCGTCGGGCTGGGTCTGGCGATCTGTAAGAGCCTGGTCGAGGCGCATCGAGGCCAGATCTGGATCGAGGACGCGGCGGGGGGCGGCACGAACGTGTCCTTCACGCTGCCTCTGCCGCGCTGAAATGGGCTGCTGCGGATTAAGTAAATAGGCTGCTGCCGCGCATCTCCATCGGCTGCGAAAAAATCCACAGCGCCACGGCGATCATCGCCAGCAGCAGCAGCGCCCACGGCAGCAGACCGGCCACGCCGTCGCGCCTGTATAAGCGCAGGGCGACCCGCTGCGCCACAATCAGGCTGCCCAGAAACCCGCCCGCCAGCGCCAGCATCTGAATCAGGCCGAGCAGGTCGGGGCTGACCGCGCCGCTGAAACGCTCCCAGTCGCCCGTGCCGCCAAGAAATTCCTGCACGACCGGGATGATCGTCAGCGGGCCAGACAGGAAGTGGAACAGGTAGTGTGACGCCCAGATGCCGAAGCCAATGGGTACGAAAGCGGGCGCGAAGGCGGCGACCGTGTGCCGCAGGTCGAGCGTCCGTGACGTCCGCGTCAGCATCCGGCTGAGCTGCGCCGCCAGCAGCGACAGGCTGATCGGCACGATCAGCCCGATCAGCCCGAAGACGATCAGCAGCGCCGGGAACTCGCTCTGCGTGCCGAGCGCCTGCCCAACCTGCGCTTCGAGCGAGTAGACCGGCCCGACCATGCCGAAAGCATTCATCAGCCCCATGAAGGCCAGCGTGATCACCAGAAACGAGATGTCCCAGCGCTTCGGCCACGAGTCGGCGCGCAGCAGTTCGCGCCCCGGACGGCGCGCCATCAGGCCGATGTTGTCGTGCGGGCAGGCGCGGACACAGTCGAGGCAGTAGACGCAGTCGAGATTGCTCGTGATCTGCGGCGGAAACAGCAGCGTCCCGCAGCCGAGCGTCCCCTGCGGCCCGTGTCTGACTTCGACCGTTTGTCCGCCGGGAATCTGGTCGAAGTGGACGACAGTCTGCGTCTCGAAGCTGCCGTTGACACATTCCTTGCCGGTGCAGCCCTGACAGACCGCCTGATCCTTGACGCCAATCTGCGTCGGCGCGGTCGTCGCGTAGACGAAGTTGAACGTGCCGAGCGGGCAGACATACTTGCAGAAAGCCGACTCAGTGAAGGCGGCTTCCAGCACGAACGAGGCGACGAAATAGCCGACGATCACCCAGGCGGTCAGCAGCGGGCTGGCCCACAGGTCGAGCCACTCATAGACGAAAAAGAGCAGGAACAACCCGCCGATGGCGATCCACTTGCCGCGCAGCGCCTTCGGGAAGCGCCGACCGCTCCGGCTCAGGCGGCGCGCCAGCGTCCGCGGCAGCGTGAACGGGCAGCCCATGCAGAACAGGTTTCCGGCCAGCAGCAGCACGATGATGATGATGCCGCGATAATGCACCCATGCGCCGAGCGTGGCGAGGTTACGCGGCGCGACCTGCGGCCCGCTGAAGCCGTCGATCACCAGCGCGAGGGCGACGACCAGCAGCGGAAGCTGAAAGATCAGCCGACCGTAGCGCCGCTTGAGCGCCGGGCCGAGGATCGGCACGCTGAGGACGTCGAAGAACCCGGGCTGGCGCGCCGCCGTCCGTGACTGTCTGGTCATGTGAGCCTGTTCCCTGTGCTGTCCACAAGCATCCTGAAGCCTCTGGCTATTCAGCCACGATGTTAATTCATTGAAAAATACGTCCTCGCTGCCGGAAGCTGAAAAGGCATATCCGGTACGGTTAATCTCACCCCCAATCCGCTCGCTGCTTGCGGAGAGGGGAAGGGTGTCCGGGCGACCGTCTCTGATCCGACTGCCTGACTCCCCCTCGCTGCTTGCGGAGAGGGGGTTGGGGGGTGAGGTCAGCCGTACCGGACAAGCCTTGAAAACCCTCCGGTTGTCGCTTCAGGTGCGGTTGCTATGGCCTGACTCCCCCTTGCTGCTTGCGGCGTAGCGTGCCGAACGTCTCTTTGTTCGGCAGGAGCCGCAGGCCGCGAAGGGGTTGGGGGTGAAGTCAGCCGTACCGGACAAGCCTTGAAAACCCTCCGACTGCGCTTCAGCCCGCGCCGACGCTGAATTTGAACGTCCGCGTGGTCGTCGTGCCGTCCTTGAGTCTGGCCGTCACGTCGATGATCCAGTCGCCGCCCATCGTCCACTCGAACGGCACGCTGTAGACGCCATTCTGCCCGGTCACGCCGTCGCGGATCACGGGCGTCATTCCCGCGTGCGTCATGTCGCCACGGACGCTCAACGTCGCGTCGCTGACCGGGTTCCCATTCGCATCTTTGATCGTCACCACAAGCTGCGCCGTGCCTGTAACCGGCGGAGTCGGCTCGGTGGTCACGGCGATTTGCAGGCTGTCGCCGGTTATGCTGGTCGGCGCGCTTTGTCGGCAGCCCGCCGCGACGATCACAATCAGCAGGGCGAGGAAAGCAGCCAGACGGGACATAAACAGGATTCCTTCGCGGATAGCATCGGTCTGCGTTGCAGCGCGAGCGAGTTGTAACGTATGCGCGGCGTTGAGGCAAGCATACTATCAGGCCATAAGAGGTCACAAAGTACAGGCGTCTGCTGGCTTCACCTGACTAGTCCGGGTAGAATGAAAGGCTGCTCAGTCTCCCGATTCCGATATCAGAAGGATGACCATGCCGAATATCAACTGGGCGCTATTTCTGCCTGCGACGCTGATTATGCTGCTGACGCCCGGCCCCGCCGTACTCTACATCATCGCGCGGGGGATCAATCAGGGGCGGCGGTCGGCGCTGGTATCGGTCTTTGGTATCGCCTGCGGCGCGCTCGTTCACGTCGCCGCCGCCGCGCTCGGTCTATCGGCGCTGATGCTCGCCTCGGCGCTGGCCTTCGGCGTCGTCAAATATCTCGGCGCGGCCTACCTGATTTATCTCGGCATCCGCACGCTGCTGACGCAGGATACCGAGCTTGACGGTGTGATCGAAGCCGACGGACAGCCGCTGCGTAAAACCTTCTCGCAGGCGATCATCGTCAGCATCCTCAACCCGCAGACGGCGCTCTTCTTCCTCGCCTTCCTGCCGCAGTTCATTGATCCGTCGCGCGGCTCGGCTCCGGTACAGATGTTCGTTCTCGGCATCCTCTTCATCCTGATGGCAATGACGACCGACAGTGGCTACGCCATCCTCGCCGGGACGTTCGGCGGGCTGCTGCGCGGCAAGCGCAGCGTCCAGCGCGTCCAGCGTTACATCACTGGCACGGTCTACATCGGTCTCGGTCTGGCGGCGGCGCTTTCCGGCAGCGCGCACAGCAGCGCCAGCGCCGCATCGGGTTCCTGACCAGCCATTTTCCCGCGCGTCATTGGGCAGGTTTGGAGGTTCTGAATCGTAATAGGGCGCGTCCTCACTGGCGATGACGCGCCCCGTTTATGCTGGCCGTGATTTTTCTGATCGCGCTCGCTGCTTCCCTCTCCCGCCGCGAGGGGGATGGAAGGTGAAGGAGCGCTTTAGGTTCGCGCGCGCCTGGGCATCCCCATCGAGACTGCCGGGACGATCTCATCGGGCGTGTCGCTGCCCGCCAGCGTGTACAGACAGCAGTCATGCAGCTTGCGTGTGAGGTTCCACAAGTTGAGCCTGTTGACTGCGCTGAAGCGGCTTTGCGCCATCGGCGCGAACAGCGCGCTCGCTTCGAGCGCCTCGGCGGCCTGCGCCAGCGCGTCGAAGCGGGTGGCATATTCCATCCGTTCCAGCGCGACCGGGACGTGGTACTGCGCGGCGATCTGTTCGCATTCGCGCGCCAGACTGTACGACTCGGCGCTGCCGGGGATGTCGTCGAAACCGGCGCCGAGCGTCCCGATGTTCGTGACTTCGACCAGTTGCAGCAGGACGATTTCGCTGCCCGTCTGGTGGGCTATCGAGCAGGCGAGGTGCATCGCGCGGGTTGTCCACGCGCCATTTTCAAGCTGGACGATAATTTTGCTCACGATCCTGACCTGACTTTCTCACGATTGAAACCACAGCTTCATCGTAGTTCCAGCGCCATCAAGATCGGAATAAAATTGCCGCCCTGCGTATCAAGGTTTTGACAAGGCGCTCAATCGCGGCGGACGAAGCGATAGCCGACACCCGGCTCGCTGACAATATAGCGGATATCGCGGCTGGGGTTCTCGCGCAGTTTCTTGCGGATCGTGTTGATGAACACCCGCACGTAATGATCCATCTCGCCATATTCCGGCCCCCAGACCTCGTTGAGGATCGCGCGGTGAGTCAGTACCTTGCCGGGATGTGTCGCCAGCAGGCGCAGCAGCTCGTATTCCTTCGGCGTCAGGTGGACTTCTTCGCCGTCAACTTCGACCGTCCGATTGCTGAGGTCGATGTGCAGGCTGCCGACGCGAATATCGACCTTCGCCGTCGTCACCGGCTCTGCCGTCATCCGTCGGCGCACGGCCAGCATCCGCGCATGTAATTCTTCCAGACTGAACGGCTTGGTCAGGTAATCGTCCGCGCCGGTGTTGAGCGCGTTGATCTTCGTCCGATCTTCGTCGTGGACGGAAAGCATGATAATCGGCACGCTCGACCATTCGCGGATGTGTCGGCAGACTTCCAGCCCGTCCGGCTCGCTGCCGAGCGAGATGTCGAGGATAATCATGTCCGGGGATTGCTGCGCCGCCATGATGAGCGCCTGCTCTCCATTGGCTGCCGCAGTCACGTCGTAATGGTAGCCGCGCAGGCCGATTTCAAGCTGTCTGCGAATCTGCGGCTCGTCGTCAACGATCAGAACTTTCAGGCTCATGAGCGCTGCTCTCCCTGTCATAAGGCAGTGACACGGTGAAAGTCGTGCCGCCGCCGGGGGTATCTTCGATCCAGATTTTGCCGTTGTGCGCCTCGACGATCCCTTTAGCAATCGGCAGGCCGAGGCCGATATGGCCGTCTTTGCCGCGATAGAACGGCTCCATCACCTGCTCGCGTTCCTCACGCGGCAGGTTCTCGCCGTGGTTAATGACCTCGATCCAGACTTCGCCCTGATGGACGGAGCCGCGCAGCGCGATCTCGCGGTCGGGCGGCTCGTAACGCAGCGCGTTATCGACCAGATTGCTCAAGACCTGAAGCATCAGGCCATAGTCGAACGACACCAGCGGCAGGTTGTCCAGCTCAAGCTCGACGCGCTCTTTCCCGGTGAGCTGAAAGGCGCGCGCCGCCACGTCCCCGGCCACTTCTTCGAGCGAATTGAGCGCCCGATTGAGCTTGAGCGCGCCCGCCTGTAACCGCGACAGGTCGAGCAGGTGGCCGATCAGCCGGTTCAGGTGGTCGGCCTCATGCTCAATCGTCGCCGCGACTTCGACTCGTTCCTGCGCGCTGAACTGCCCGTCGAGCGTCCGCAGGTTGCTTGCCGACGACTTGATGATGGTGATCGGCGTCCGCAGGTCGTGCGAGAGCGAGCGCAGAATAGCCGTCTTGAGCCGGTCGGCCTCTTCGTACTGGTGGCTTTTCTGCGCCTGATCCATCAGCTCGATACGATGCAGGGCCATCGCCGCCTGCGACGCGCACGTTTTGAGCAGTCGTTCCTGCTCCGTCGGCGCTCTGTCGAAGGCGACGCACAGCGTGCCGTAGATGCGCGGGCCGGTTTGCAGCAGCAGATATTCAACCGTCTGGTCGGGCGCAGTCATGCCCGACGCATAAGGCAGGATATGCGCCGCGCGCGCCCCCAGATCGGTGCGCATGACGTCGGTCAGCGTATCGAAAACTTCGGCCTGCGTCGTCACCTGATTGAATGACCCGGCCAGCCGATAGAGGATTTCCTGCTCATGGGCGCGGCGGTCGGCGTCCTCGGCTTTCTGTCGGGCGCGCGCCCCAAGCTGTCCGGTCAGGATCGCCACGGTCAGGAACACGCACAGGTCGATGAACTCATGGACGTCGGCAATATGGAAATCGTAGAGCGGCGGAATAAAGAAGAAATTGAAGCACAGAAAGCTCAGGAAGGCCGTCAGCAGCGCGGCGCGGGTCCCGCGCCGGATCGCCATGATGAGGACTGCCAGTGTATAGGCGAGCGTGTAATTGCCGAGATCGAGCGTGTCCCGCAGCAGCCACGCCGCCAGCGTGACCACGCCGACGCTGGCAGCCGGAAGTAGATAGTCGTCGTAGTTTTTCAGCATCTTCATGGCGCTGTTCCTGATGCCTATTTTACAGCAGCAGATTCATTCGCCTGCTGGTATTGACCAATCCTTGACCTCTCGCTGCGGACTCTTGACCCACCATTGATGCCTTTTTCGTGATAATGGCTCTTGTCCGCGCCACGCAGCGCTTGAAAGCCGGTGGGCAATGCAGGAAGGAACGCTCATGGATGTCGTGTTTATTGGCCTGATCGTCGTCTTGTTCGCGCTGTCGTGGGGCTTTATCCGGCTGGTCGAAAAGATCTAAAGGGAGATTCAAGCCGATGAACTGGCTCTACGTCGTTGCAGGCATCATCACACTGGCGCTGCTGGTGTATCTTGTCGCTGCTTTGTTGAAACCGGAGTGGTTTTCATGAGCGCTAATGCCATCGTGCAGCTCGTCCTTTACGTCGTCGTGCTGCTGCTGCTCGTCAAGCCGCTGGGCCTGTATATGGCGGCTGTCTATGAAGGGCGTTCCGCCGTCAACCGGGTTTTCGGGCCGGTCGAGCGCCGGTTGTATCGTCTGTTCGGCGTCCATGAGGGCGACGAAATGAACTGGAAAACCTACACGCTGGCCTTCCTGTGCTTCAATGCGCTTGGCCTGATCGTCCTCTACCTGCTTCAGCGCGCGCAGGCTGTCCTGCCGCTCAATCAGGGGGCGCAGTTCCTGACCACGCCGATGACGGCAGACTCGGCCTTCAACACGGCGGTCAGCTTCGCCACCAACACCAACTGGCAGGGCTACGGCGGCGAAACCACCATGACCTACCTGACGCAGATGCTCGGCCTGACGGTGCAGAACTTCGTCTCGGCGGCGGGCGGCATGGCGATCCTGATCGCGCTGATTCGCGGCCTCTCGCGCCGGACGGCCTCGACTCTCGGCAGCTTCTGGGTCGATCTGACGCGCGGCACGCTCTATATCCTGCTGCCGCTGTCGATTGTCCTGTCCCTGCTTCTGGTCTGGCAGGGGACGCCGCAGACCTTCGACAGCTACCTGACCGCGCATCTGACTCAGCCGATCACCGACAGCGGCGGTGGCATTGTCACCGATCAGGTGTTCGAGAACCCGACACCGCTGGCGAACTCGTTCGAGCTGCTCTCGATCCTGCTGATCGCGGCATCGCTCTGCTATACCTTCGGCAGGATGGTCGGTGATACGCGGCAGGGTTGGGCGCTGCTGGCCGCGATGACGGCGATCTTCGTCGTCCTGTTGTTCGGCGGCTATCTGGCCGAGCAGAGCGGCAACCCCGCCCTGACGAAGCTGGGTGTTGACCAGACGGCCAGCGCGTTGCAGGCGGGTGG
>CAZZAO010000025.1:0-47556 GCA_964652205.1 uncultured Anaerolineaceae bacterium
ATAAACCGATATGAGCTTTCTTGAAACTCTGATCAAATTTGATGCGTTTGCCCTGGTAAAGGATACTGATCTTGTGGAATACTGTGCTGAATAGGAATAGATTCAGGCAGCAGGCTGAGGCCGCTCTGTCTTTTATCTTTTCATGCTTTGTGGAAACAAGCATAAAGAGATTCATAAGAAGCTGTGAATTTCGATGTACACTTAGGCCATCGACCTGACTGCGGCCTTCAGGGGATGGCTCGTGAGTGTATTCGCCTGATTTGCGGAAGGTCGTCATCGGGTTTCACGTCGCTTTTAGTCGCGCATCGGGTTTAATCGTGGGTGGAGAGGGTTAATGTCTAAAATCATTTCGGTTCATTCATTTCGCGGCGGCACGGGCAAGTCGAATACCAGCGCCAACCTCGCCGCGCTTCTGGCCTCACAGGGCAAGCGCGTCGGCGTGGTCGATACCGATATTCAGTCACCCGGCATCCACGTCCTGTTCGGGCTGACCGAAGATGAAATGAAGTTTACGCTCAACGACTATCTGTGGGGCAACTGTGACATCGTTCAGGCGGCCTACGACGTCACCAAAAATCTGGGCGACCTGAGCGGCAAGGTGCTGCTCGTCCCGTCCAGCATCAAGGCGGGCGAAATCGCTCGCGTGCTGCGCGAGGGCTATGATGTCGGCCTGCTCAACGAAGGCTTTCAGAGCCTGATCGATGACCTCAAGCTCGATTTCCTCATCATCGACACCCATCCCGGCCTGAATGAAGAGACGCTGCTCTCGATTGCCATCTCCGACTCGCTGGTGATTATTATGCGCCCCGACTCGCAGGACTTTCAGGGAACCGGCGTCACCGTCGAAGTTGCTCGCAAGCTCGGCGTCCCCAATCTGCTGCTGGTCGTCAACAAGACGCCCGCGACCTTCAGCCTCGACGACGTCAAGAAGCGCGTCGAAGCAACTTATGGCGCGACTGTCGGCGCGGTGCTGCCCCATTCTGACGAGATGATGGTGCTTGCCAGCAATGGCGTCTTTGTGATTAAGTACCCCAACCACCCGATTACGCAGCGCTTACGCGCCGTGGCCGAGGCGCTCAAATAAAGGCTGGCTTTCTGATCTGCCGAAAAGTTGCCTGCGAGACAAAGGTCGGATCATGAGTGACGATGGTCAGAACCCGGACGAGGAAATGCGCGCCGATGAGCAGGAGAGCGCCGATGCCTCGCGCCCGCCGCCCGATACGGGCTTCCGAATGCTCGACTGGCTGACAATGCCCGCCGAGGAGCGCGAGCTTGTCGTCTGGCTGACACGGCGGCATCGGGCCACGCGCGATGAAATTGCAGCGGCCTTCGGCAGCCTGCCGGATGTTGACGCGCTGCTCGAAGAGATGCTGACGGGCGGCTACATCAGCGTCGATCACAGCGAGGGAGATGCTGTTTTTACCGTCATCTACCGCGCTCATCAGCGGCGGGCCACGCGCGAGTTCCCGGACGACATCTGGTCGCGTGTCGATACCCGCTACAACCCTGGGGGGAGTTCAGGCGATCAAAACGACAATAACTCGTAAACCACGCCGGTTGAGGCACAGTACGGCCACGTCCTCGCATGACCCCTTTGTGTCCCCACGTTACAGGATCGTAAGCTGTTATCTCAGGATCGTAATGTTTTTGCGGCGGTTTGTCGCCATTTCAGGGCGTCGATAATAAAAATCTCGATAAAATTTAACAGGGATGCTTGTAACTTTATGAGTTTTGACGTAGAAACGTATGACAAAGGATGGCAGGGAGTCACTTGCTTTATGTTACGACCTGTGATTTGACACTGCGCTCGATGTCCGGCTAAAGGCGGATTACTTCGCGCGAGTCTCGCGGTATGATGAGGGCGGTAGCGCTCTAAGCTCTCACCCGCAGGATCGCTCTTCAGCGGCTGTCTTTTCTGAAGCAGTCACCCTTCTATCTCGTTATCCAGCTTTTCACATGTCATGTGAGGGAACAATGACCAGGAAATTTCTCATCGTCCTTTCGGAATGGGGTTACTGGGGCGAGGAACTGATCGGCCCGCTCGACGCGATTCAGAAGCGCGGCGACTCGTTCGACTTCGTCACCCCCAAAGGCAAGAAGCCGCCTGCGCTCCCGCCGAGCATGGAAGTCGGTTTCTTCGACGTCCCGCTCGATAAAGTGGTCACTGACGAATATTACGCCCGGCGGACGCGCGAAGTCTTTGAATCGGACTTGACCGACCACCCGATCAATCTCGAAGCGTGGTTTCCGATGCGTCCCTATTTCGCCCAGCCGAACTTCGCCCATAAGCTCGAAGAATACTACAACGAGCGCGAGAAACGCTGGGAAGACCTCAAGCAGTATGACGCGCTCATCATGGCCGGCGGCAGCGGCCCGATGGTCGATATGGTCAACAATCAGCGCGTCCACGACCTGATTTTCGGCTTCCTCAATCAGGGTAAGCTGGTCGTGGCGGAATGCTATGCCGTCGCTGCGCTGGCCTTCGCCCGCGAATGGTCAGACCGCGATCAGGCCATCATTTACGGCAAGCACGTCACCGGCCATGCGCTGGAGTACGACTGGAAGGTTGGCACCGGTTTCGCCGTCAGCCCGCTCGACTTCGGCACGCCCTTCTACCCGCTGGAGCTGATCTTGCGCGCGGCAGTCGGCCCCGACGGTAAATACCACGGCGGCGTCGGTCATACGATTTCCACTATTCTGGACTATCCTTTCCTGACGGGCCGTTCGACGCAGGACTCGGCGCTGGTTGGTGAATTGACCTATAAAGTGCTCGACGAAGGGTTGAAGCGTTACGGCTGGTAGCCTGTTCCGCATTCGTCAGTTGCGAGGCGGTCATTCGCTGGCACAGGCTGTCGGCGGATGACCGGCCTCAACCAGTCATAAGGGGAGTGAAATGCCAGGCAGACCGGGGCGTTACGCGATGTTTGAACAGTTCCTTGCCGACGGGATCGACCATATGTTTGGTAATCCCGGCACGGTCGAGCAGGGATTCCTGTACGCGCTCGAAGATTTCCCTGAATTTAAGTACATCCTGACCATGCAGGAAACGATTGCCGTCGCCATCGCTGACGGCTATGCCCGCGCCAATAAGAAGGCCGCCCTTGTCCAGCTTCACAGCGGCGTTGGCCTCGGCAACGGCATCGGCATGATCTATCAGGCCATGCGCGGTCACGCGCCGCTGGTCATTATTGCCGGGGAAGCCGGCATTAAGTACGACGCGATGGACGCGCAGATGGCCGCCGATCTGGTGGCGATGGCCGAACCGGTCACCAAATGGTCAACCCGCGTCGTCGATCCGACTTCGCTGCTGCGCGTCCTTCACCGCGCAGTTAAGATTGCGACCACGCCGCCGATGGGGCCGGTGTTCGTCGCCCTTCCTGCCGACGTCCTCGACGCGATCATCGAGGAACTGGCGATTAAGACCTCGATTCCCTCAACCAGAGTGGTTCCGGTCGCGGAAGAAATTGAGCGCGCTGCTGATCTGCTGGCGCACGCGCAGCGCCCGATTATCGTCTCCGGCGACGGCGTTGCCTATTCGCACGCGCAGCCGGAGCTGGCGCAGATCGCCGAGCTGCTCGGCGCGCATGTCTGGGGCGCGGATGCTGGCGAGTTGAACATCGCCTACAATCATCCGCTCTATAAGGGCCAGCTCGGCCACATGTTCGGCGCGTCGAGCAGCAAGGTCACGACCCGGGCCGACGCCGTGCTGATTGTCGGGACTTATGTTTTCCCCGAAGTGTATCCCTACTTCGACAATGTCTTTGCCCCCGGCGCAAAAGTCGTCCACATCGACCTCAATGCCTATGAGATCGCCAAGAACTTCCCGGTCGATCTCGGCCTCGTCGCTGACCCGAAGGCTACGCTCCGCCTGCTGACCGACGCCATTGGCCGCAGGCAGACCGACGCCGACCGTCAGGGCGCGAAGGCCCGTACCGAGCAGAGCCGCACTGATAATCAGGCCGCGCTCGATCAGCAGCTTGCGCGTGACCGCCAGTTCCGCAGCGCGACGCCGCTGCACGCCTCGCGCTTCATGGAAGAACTGGCGAAGCACGTCCCGCCGGATGTCATGATCTTTGATGAGGCGCTGACGACCTCGCCCGACCTCACCCGTTACCTTGTGCCGACGCTGCCGGATCATTTCTTCCAGACGCGCGGCGGCTCGCTCGGCGTCGGTATCCCCGGCGCGCTTGGCGTCAAAGTCGCCAATCCCGACAAGACCGTCATCGGCTTCACCGGCGACGGCGGCAGCATGTATACCATTCAGGCGCTGTGGACGGCGGCCCATCACCATATCGGCGCCAAGTTCGTCATCTGCAATAACCAGAGCTATATGCTGCTCAAGCTCAACATCATGCAATACTGGCGCGATCAGGTTCACCTGCCGATGCGCGATTTCCCGGCCAGCTTCAACCTGACCAATCCGATTGTCGATTTCGCCGCGCTCTCGCGCTCGCTGGGCGTCCCGGCAGTCTGCGTTGATCGGCCCGAAGACGTCGAAGCTGCCGTTCGGCAGATGATGGAAACCGATGGCCCCTTCCTGATCGATATGGTTATCAGCGACGAGGTTCCCGGCGCCTGACCCGCGCCGACTTACGGCAGATTTTTCTGCAAGGAGTTCTGGACAGATGGCACTCACCGAAGCCGCGATCCGCGCGATGGCGGATGACTGGTTCAGGAAGCTGGACGAACATGTGCGTGAAGTCGAGCTGCTGCCGTTCCTCGTCAGCGAGGGGCTGAAGCAGAACTGGCCCGACTATAAGGTTGAGAGTCTGGGTGATTTTGAGGGCTGGTATCAGCGCGCGCTGCGCCTGTTCTTCGACGAGCTTCACACCGTCAAGGAAGTGACGCCGACCATTGACGCCGATGGCAGGCGCGCAATCGTCAAGGTCGTCGTCAACTGGCAGGCCAGCACCTGGACTCCCGGTGATCGCAACAGCAAGCGCCTTCACATGGATGCCTACCAGACCTGGGAAGTGGTTTCAGGGCCTGCGGGAACGCCGCAGATCAAGACGATTGATGTCGATGATGTCAAGCTGATGCCGGGTTCGGCGACGCTCTAGATCGGGACGACGTTCGCCCCGATTGCCGGACGAGCGCTGTTATCGTGCATCGGCCACTGGCCGAACAGCCTTTTTGATCGCTATTCAAAACAGGAGCACAGCATGTCAGCACCAAGCGCCAATATGCAGATCATTTTCGGCTATTACGACAAATTCGCCAAAGGAGACTGGGAAGGTCTGAAGCGTGAAAGCTTCCACCCGGACATGACCTGGAATATGCCCGGCCATCACCCGATGGCTGGCGCGCATAAAGGTGCCGACGCCGCGATTGCCTTCCTCAAGGCGCTCTACATGGCGGGCGTTCGCGTCGAAGACGTGCGCGTCGGCGAGTTGAGCGATGGCGTGACCGTGGCCGAAAAGCACCTCGGTCATGGCGAAGTCAACGGCGTCAAGTACGACTTCCCGACCTGTACGACCTACGAAATCCGCGACGGTCGCATTTACAATGTTCAGGTTCACACCGGCGACCCGCAGGCTGCTGAGAGCTTCATGTGGGCGGCCTATAAGCTGAAGCCAGTTCCTGAGCGCCTTGAAGGTAACTTCTAAAGAGGATATTCATGGCAAACATCACGCAAGAGCGCGTTCTGGCAGCTTATGCGGCCCTCGGCACGCTCGACGACGCAAAAATGGCTGAATACTGGGACGAAAATATGGTCTGGCTCGTCCCCGGCCACAACCCGCTGTCTGGCTGGTATCATGGGCGCACGGCGTTCATCAATTTTATGAAGCGCGTCGGCGAGCTTTCCGGTGGCAGCTTCAACATGGAGCCGATCACCATCATGACCAACGACGATTATTCCTGCGACGTCACCCGTAACATGGGGTCGCGCGCCGGAATGCCTGACGTGCTGCTGGATATTGATGTGGCTCACGTCCTGCGCTGGCGCAACGGCAAGGTCGTCGCTGGCAAGGGTGGGATCTTCGGCGACGGCACTGACCAGTACGATCATTTCTGGGGCGCGCGCGGCAGCTAAATCGACTCAGCCGAGGGTGGGACATCCGTTCCCGCCCTCGTTTGTTTCACTGCCTGCCGCCTGCTGTCCTGTTGAAACTCAGTATCCGGCTATCGCTGCCGCGAACAAGGAGACAAGAATGCCAGTTATCACGGTTCAGTTCATTAAGGACGTGGTGGCGACGCCGGAGCAGAAGCGCCAGATCGTCACTACCCTGACCGAAGAATTTGTCGCTGTGCTGGGCGAAGTCGTCCGGCCTTTTGTCTATTGCATCATTGATGAAACCCCCCAGATGGAATGGTCGATTGCCGGTGTGCCAATGCCCGACCTCGCTTACCTGAGCGGGCCGGAACATGCCAGAGTCATTGAGCGCTCGAACGAGATGATGCGCGCGGCAGTCGCTAATATGGCCGCGCAAAACAGCGCTGGCGGCGCGAACGACACTGACGCCGACGCCGACGACCTCTGGCGCGGTTCCCACAAGAATGGCGGCGGTGGCGCTGCGGCGGCGGTGAAGCCGGAAGATGCCCACGCCAGAGCGCACCACGAACTGTTCCAGCGCTGGTTCTCCGAGTTGTGGAACAAGGGCAATTACGCCATCGTCAAGGAACTCGTCGATCCCGGCTTCGTCGCGCATGGCGCGGGCGGGCAGGACATTCGCGGCACGGACGGCATCATTGAGATGGTCAAGGTCTGGCGCTCGGCCATGCCTGACGGCCACATGACGATGGATGATGTCATCACCGAAGGCGACCTCTCGACGATCCGCATGACCTGGCGCGGGACGCACCTCGGCACGTTCTACGGCATCCCGGCCAGCGGCGCGAAGATCGAAGTCACCTCAATTGGTATCGACCGTGTCATTGACGGTCACATTACCGAGGGCTGGGGCGAGCTGAACATGCTCGGCATGATGCAGCAGATGGGCGCTATTCCGACGGGTTAGCACGATTCGCAGACGGGCTAACCAGCCCACGCTTCATCCGGGACTTTGGGAGGTTATCAGATGCCAGTTATTACTGTCCAGTTCATCAAGGACGTCGTAGCGACGCCCGAACAGAAACGCGAGCTGCTCATCCGCCTGACGAATGCCTTTATCGGCATCGTCGGCGAAGTGACGCGCCCGTTCGTTTACTGCATCATCAAGGAAACGCCGCAGGGTGAGTGGGCGATTGCTGGCGTGCCGATGCCCGATCTGGTTTACCTGACCAGCGATAAGCACGCGCAGGTCATCGCCCGCGCCAACGACATGATGCGCGCCAATATTGCCCCGCAGCAGCAGCCGCAGCAGCAGCAGGCCGCTGCTGCGTCAGCGCCTGCCATCTCGGCCCCGCCGCAGTCCGGCCTGTCGCGCGAAGAAATTGCCGATAAGGTCTGGCGCGGCGCGCTAAGCGGCGTCTCCGGCGGCTCGACCGGCAGCGCTTATCACAGTGACGCCGACGCTGATACGCTCTGGCGCGGCGGCAAGCCGAAGGCAGGAGCGAACGGCAAAGCCCCGAATAGTTTTAGCGCTGACAGCATCGCCGATGATTACCCTCAGACCGTCGAGGAGCTGGCTGCCATGCTCAAAACTGAAGCGCTTGCGGCGGAAAAAGTGCGCGTTGCCCGCAATCATGAGGTCGTCCACCGCTTCTATCGCGCCGTCAACAGCAAGCGCCGCGATGAACTGAACGACATCGTTCATCCGAACTTCGTCAACCACGGCGGGGCATCGGGCAACAGCGTCGGCCTGAAGGCGCTGGCTGACTCGCTCAACCTGTTCTACACCGCCATGCCCGACTGGCACATCAGCGAAGATTACGTCGTCGCCCAGGGCGACCGCGTCGCCGTGCGCGGGACGATCACCGGGACGCACCTCGGCCCGTTCATGGGCGCGTCGCCGTCCGGCAAGAAAGTCAGTTGGACCAGCATCACCATCTATCGACTGGACGAGGACGGCAGGATCGTCGAGCGCTGGCAGGATATCGATGCGATGGGCATGTTGCAGCAGCTTGGTGTTATTCCGTCGATGCAGTAGCCTGACGGGCGTCCGATCTGCGTATCAGGAATCCGCTTTGCCCGAAAGGCCATCCGGCTTTTTGGGCCACAGGCGCGCAGTTGCTGAACCGGGAAGCAGGCAGGCGCAGTAGCGCCCGTCTGCCGTCGGGCCGTTGCCGGGAGAGCCACGAAAGATAACGTCATCTTCGGGGCCTCGCCTGTGAGGGGCTGACCACAAGTGAAAGAGGGTGTTATGGCGACTGAACAGGAGCGCAATAAGGCGCTTGTCCTTCAAATGTACGAAGAAGTCTGGAATCGCGGCAACCTCGAGTTCATCAATACTGCGGTTGCCACCGACTTCAAGGATCATCCGCCCCGGCGCTTTTTCGAGGTGCCGATTCGCGGACGAATCGCCCTGCATGAGGCGGCGTCCCATTTCCGTGGCGCCATGCCTGACTTTCACGACCAGATGATTCAGTGCATCGCCGAAAATGACCGCGTAGTTTATCTGGGCCGCATTACCGGCACGCACACCCGGAAGTTCTTTAACTTCGAGGGCAAGGGCGGCAAGGTCAATGTACTCGGCATCAACTACTTCCGTCTCAAGGACGGCGTCATCGCCGAACGATGGGGCATCTTCGACGTACTGGGCATGATGCAGCAGATGGGCGTCATTCCTGCCCCGCCTGCTGGCGCGCACTAGGAAAAGAGAAAAACGATGGCAGAGTCCGCAGCCAAACAGGTCTATCGTACCTTCGTCGAGGAAGTCATCAACAAGGGCAACATCTCGGTCATCCCTGAGTTGTATTCGGCTGATTACATCGACCACTCGGCTCCCCCCGGCGCGCCGACTAATGTCAGCGTGTTCGAGTCGATTGCCGCTATTCCCGGTATGTTTCGCGGCGCATTCCCCGACGTCCACTTCATCATTGAGGACATGACCGAGGAAGGCGACTGGGTCGCTACTCGCGTCACCGGAACCGGGACGCATCTCAACAAGCCGTTCATGGGGTTGATCCCCACCGGGCGCAGATGCACCTGGTCGTCGCTCGGCTTCTTCCGCATCAAAGAGGGCAAGATCGCCGAGCACTACGGCCAGCCTGACCTCAACGGCCTGCGCGAGCAGTTGACCGCAGTTCCTGAACCCGGCTCAATCGACGAAAACCGCGCGATTGTCGCCCGTTACGTTTACGCGACCAATATGCAGAACCTCGACGATTTTGACAAATACGTCGATCCCAACTTCGTCGATCATGATCCGATTCCCGGCCAGAAACCGGGCATCGTCGGCCTGAAGGAAGCCTATACCTTCTTCAGCAGCGCCATGCCCGACTCGTGGTACACCTTTGAAGACCTGATCGCCGAAAATGACATGGTGGTTGGGCGCGGCGTGATTAAAGGCACGCACACCGGCAGCTTTATGGGCATTCCGCCGACCGGCAAGACCATCAGTTGGACAGGGACGCGCCTGTTCCGGGTCAAGAACGGCAAAGTGTCCGAAGGTTGGATCAACTTCGACTTCGTCAGCATCATGCAGCAGATGGGCGTTATCCCCACCAACGCTGGCTAACGGCGGTCGCTGACTATTTTTCCGGTTTTCAAGAAAGGGTTTTTGAGATCGTGAGCACTGCTGACGATAGGAAACGTCTGATCCACCGAATGTATGACGAAACCAACCTCGGCCACATCGAAGTCCTCAATGAGGTGCTCGCCCCGAACTTTGTGAGCTATGGTGGCGCCGGTTTTCAGGATTTGCATGGCCCACAGGCGTTCATCGACCTGTACCGCACCTTTGTTGCGGCCTTCCCTGACCTCAAGTTCGACGTTCAGCAGGTCGTGGTCGGCGACGACATGGCGGCGGTGCGCGGCATTCAGACCGGGACGCATCTGGGAAATTTCCTCGGCATGGTTCCCGCGAGTGGCAAAAAGGTCGAGTGGACGGGGACGGCCATCTTCCGTTTCGACGACCAGGGTCGCATCGTCGAGCGCTGGCAGGACCTCGACAACCTGAGCCTGTTCCAGCAGCTTGGCGTTATTCCGGCCTTCGGCTCCGCCGGGGGTTGATCGCCATTTCACTCCATCTCATCTGGCGCTGCGCGCGCCCACCTAAAATGAGGGATTATCATGTCTAGAGAGCAGAACAAGCTGATCATGTACCGGATGATCGAAGAAATCTGGAACAAGGGCAATTACGCCGTCGCTGACGAGCTTTTCTCGCCCGATTCGTGGAGTCCCAGCGCGCCTGACCTGCCCAAAGGCCCGGAAGCGACCAAGATGCTCGCCCGCATGTTCCGCGAGGCGATGCCCGACTATCACATGAACATCGACATGATTATGGCCGACGACAATCAGGTGGTCGCCCGCTTCGTCCAGTGGGGGACGCATACCGGCGCGCCGCTGATGGGCATGGCTCCGAGCGGTCGCCGCGCCGAATGGACCGAAATCGGCGTGCTCGAAATTCACAACGGCAAGATCACCAAAAGCTGGTATGAGGTCGATATGCTGTCGATGCTCAACCAGTTGAATCCGCAATCGTAAACTGAAGGAAGCGACTGATGACTAACCGCGAAATTATTGATGCCTATTACCGTACCGCCAACGCGGGCGACTGGACGGCGTGGTGTGACCTGTTCGCCGACAATCAGGTGATGGATGAACAGTTGGCTGGCCACATCGAAGGGCTGGCGACGCTCCGTGACATGATGAAGGGCATGGGCAACAACTACGCCGTCTTCCAGAACGTCCCCCGACACATCATCGTCAGCGGCGACGAAGGCGCGGTCGTCTCGCACATCTCGGCGCGAGCGATGAAATATCAGGATGAGCCGATTGAGGCGGAAGTCATGAACTACTTCCACTTTAAGGATGGCAAAATCGACTACATGGCGAACTTCCACGACTCGAAGCCGTTCGCCCCGTTCCTTCGCCAGTTTAGCTAGCGCGCATTCCTTGAGGGGGATAGATGATGGCGGATTATGATTTTATTGTGGTTGGCGCGGGCGCAGGCGGGGCGGTTGTCGCCAGCCGCCTGAGCGAAAATCCTGACGTCAAAGTCCTGCTGCTCGAAGCGGGAACCAGTAAGATTCCTGAGGCTGTGCGGATTCCAGCGGCCTGGCCGACGCTCCTTAATTCGGACATCGACTGGCACTATAAGAGTACGCCGCAGGATGCGCTCGGTGGTCGCCAGGTCTTCGAGCCGCGCGGCAAGATTATCGGCGGTTCGAGTGACCTTTACCTTATGATGCACATTCGCGGCGACCGTTCCGACTGGGACAACTACGCCTACATGGGCGCGCCGGGCTGGGCTTACGACGACGTCTTGCCGTACTTCAAGAAGTCGGAAGATCAGGAAGACGATACCAGCCCGTGGGCCGGTCACGGCGGCGCGATCAGCGTCATCAACGCCAAAAATCACAACCCGAACCCGACTTCTGCCGCCTTCATCGAGGCGTGCGTCGAGTTGGGCTATCCCCGTACCGAGGACTTCAACGGCCCGAATATGATCGGCGCGGGCTGGCATCACGTCAACATCAAGAACGGCAAGCGCCACGGGGCCAATGAAGCTTATCTGGAGCCGGTGCAGGGCAAGCGTCCGAACCTGACTATTCAGAGTGATTCGCAGGCCACGCGCGTCTTGTTCCGTGGCAAGAAGGCGACCGGCGTCGAGTATAAGATCGGTCGGCGCAAGGAAAAAGCCTACGCCAGTCGGGAAGTCATCATTTGCGCCGGGGCGATTGAGTCGCCGCATCTGCTGATGCTCTCCGGCATCGGCCCGACGGCGCAGCTTGAGGCCAACGGCATTAGCACGCGGGTCGATCTGAAAGGCGTCGGCGAGAACTTCCACAACCACGTCCTCACCGGCCTGATCTATGAGACGACGCGCCCGGTTCCGCCGCCGAATCTCAACATGTCGGAAAGCGCCATGTTTGTCAAGTCTGATCCCGGCTACGTCGGCCCTGACCTGCAAATGGCGTTCGTCCATGTGCCGTTCGACATTATCGTTGGCAAGCAGAACCCGAACGCCGTCAGTATGCTCCCCGGCGTTGTCCGCCCGATGTCGCGCGGCTGGATTCGTCTCGCCAGCGGCGACCCGCTCGCTAAACCGCTCATCAACACCAATTACCTGAGCGCGCCGACTGACGCCGAGCGTCTGGTCAGGACGATTGAGATTGGCCGCGAAATCTTTCACGCGAAGGCCTTCTCTGACTGGATCAGCGGCAAGGAATTGATGCCGGGGCCGAATGTCAAGACGCACAGGCAGCTTCTCGACTTCGTCACCAGCCGCGCTGACTCGTATCATCATCAGGTCGGGTCGTGCAAGATGGGAACCGATACCATGTCGGTCGTCGATCCTGAGGGTCGCGTCTACGGCGTCGATGGGCTGCGGGTGGCCGATGCCAGCCTCTTCCCGGTCGTGCCGTCAGGCAACTGCCATTCCGGTATTCTGGCTATCGCCGAAAGGATTTCAGATAAGATCAAGCAGGCTAACGGCCTTCCGGTTCAGTAGCCAGTCACGTCATTGAAGCGGGGATGTCCGAGCGGACGTCCTCGCTTTTCGTCAGCGAGAGGGGATCATGAAACTCGAAGGCAAGAAGGTCGGCGTACTGATCGAGAGCGATTACTACGAGCAGGAGATTTTTTACTATCAGCATCGTTTCCCCGAAGAAGGAATCGAGCTGCATTTTCTCAGCCGCCTCTGGGGCCAGCCTTACCTGACCTTCCACGGCCACGAGTACAAAGCGCCGTTCGAGTGTCATGAGAGCTTCGAGGACATGGACGACGCCACCCTGCGCAGCTTCGACGCCATTATCGTGCCGTCAGCCATCGTCTCTGACCGACTGCGCTACACGCCCGACGTGAAGACGCCAGCGCCGGCTGTCCAGTTCATCAAGCGCGCATTCGCCGAAAAGGACATCATCAAGGGCATCATTTGTCATGGCATGTGGCTGATCTCGCCTGTGCCGGAGTTGGTGCGCGGTCGCCCGGTCGTTTGCCACAATAACCTTTATGGTGATGTGGTCAATATGGGCGCAATCTATACAGATCAGGATGTGGTTGTGGACGGCGATCTGGTCACGGGCCGCACCGGCGGTCACTGCCATCTGTTCGCCCGCAAAATTATCGAGCTGATGTATGAGAAAGAAGGAGTCAAGGCGTGAAGTATTCCCACATCGCGCTCAACTGCCTCGACCCGATTGCACTGGAGCGCTACTACACCCGTTATTTTGGCTTCCGTCGCGCCCGTGTCCTTCCTATCGGCAATGGACAGCAGATCGTCTTTCTCAAGCGAGATGACGATGGCATGTACCTGGAGATTTTTGCTGCCGATACCGACCGTCCGGCAGCATTGACTGCCGATGGCGGCACGACTGTCGGCGTCAGGCATCTGGCCTTTCAGGTCGATGACGTCGATGCGACCATCGCCGCGCTGGGAGCCGACGCGAAAATCACCCTCGGCCCGCTCGATTTCGGCGCCTTCATCCCCGGTTGGCGCACCGCCTGGGTCGCCGACCCGGAAGGGAACATCGTCGAGATCAGTCAGGGTTACGTTGATGAAGACAACCCGCCCGCGCTCTAAATCGTCTTATCTACCTTTTTCAGAGGGACGCGCATGAATCAGCTCACTTCGACCTTTTCGGATACGATTGCCGGTTACGTCGTCAACCTCGATGGCGATAATTACACCGTCCGTACCAGCGGCGGTCAGGAATTTACTGTCCGGCTCAAGGGTAACACCTACGCCATGCTCATCCGCAACCTCGAAGACCCGTATGCGGATGCCACCGGCCAACTGCGCCAGATGCTGACGCCGGGGCGTTTCGTCTATACCTATGGCATTTTTTACCCGGAACACGGCGACTTCACCTTCGAGGCGCAGTATCTGGTGTTCGTCGGTCGCCGCGAGAACGAATTCCTGTTCGAGCGTCCCGACTGGTGGGTGAAGCAGGTTGAGTCGATTGCTAATTTCTACCTCAAGGCTCAGTTTCAGGGCCAGCCGGTCGATTACGACAACTACCGCACCACCATCCGCCTGACCGGCGAGAAGCCGACCGACAATTACCGTCAGGAAACCGACACCATCTCCCGTCTGGTTTACGGCTTCGCCTCGGCCTACCTGCTGACGGGCGATGACCGCTTCCTCGAAGGCGCGGAAAAAGGCACTGAATACCTGCGTGAGCACATGCGCTTCGTCGATCTGGACGAGAATATCGTCTACTGGTATCACGGCATCGACGTCCACGGCGACCGTGAAGATAAAGTGTTCGCCTCAGAATTCGGCGACGACTTCGACGCCATTCCCGCCTACGAGCAGATTTACGCGCTCGCTGGCCCGATCCAGACTTACCGCATCACCGGCGACCCGCGCATTCTGCACGACGCCGAGATGACCGTGGCGCTGTTCGACCGCTTTTATCTCGACACCGAGAAGGGCGGCTACTTCAGCCATCTCGACCCGATCACGCTCGACCCGCGCAGCGACGCGCTCGGCGCGAACAAGGGTAAGAAGAACTGGAACTCGGTCGGCGACCACGCGCCCGCTTACCTGATTAACCTCTATCTGGCGACCGGCGACGAAAAGTACCTCAAGTTCCTTGAGGCGACTTTTGACACCATCACCGAGCATTTTCCGAATTACGACGAAAGCCCCTTTGTCCAGGAGAAGTTCTTCGAGGACTGGACGTCTGACCGGACGCACATGTGGCAGCAGAATCGCGGCGTCGTCGGCCATAACCTCAAGATCGCCTGGAACCTGATGCGGATGTACGGCATCATGCCCAAGCCGGAATACGAAGCGCTGGCGCGCCGGATTGCGAAGGAAATGCCTTCGGTTGGCGGCGACCAGCAGCGCGGCGGCTGGTACGACGTGATGGAGCGCAATATCCACGACGGCGACGAGAAGTACCGCTTCGCCTTCCACGACCGCAAGGCGTGGTGGCAGCAGGAGCAGGGCATCCTCGCCTACCAGATTCTCGGCGGCATTCTCGGCGATGAGGACTACAAGCGGCTGGCGCGCGAGTCGGCGGCCTTCTATAATGCCTTCTTCCTCGACCACGACGATGGCGCGGTCTTCTTCAACGTGCTGGCGAGCGGCATCCCCTTCCTTCAGGGAACCGAACGCTTCAAAGGCAGCCACTCGATGAGCGGCTATCACTCGACCGAGTTGTGCTACCTGTCGCAGACTTATCTCAACCTGCTCTGGACAGGCCAGCCGCTCGACCTGCACTTCAAGCCCTATCCGAATGCCTTCCCCGGTCGCATCCTGCGCGTCTCGCCGGACATCCTGCCGACTGGCTCGATCTACATCCAGTCGGTCGAGATCGACGGCGTGCCGTACCGCTACTTCGACGCTGACGCCCTGACCGTGCGGCTGCCGGAAACGGATAAGCAGGTCAGGGTCAAGGTACGTGTTGCTCCAGTCGCCAATAAAGGAACCAGTTAATGGACGTTCAGGTAGAAACGCTTGATGACGGGATCGCCGTCGTGACGCCTACAGGCGACGTAGACGGCAGCACCGCGCCGACTTTGCAGGAGCATGTCACGGCGGCTGCGAAACCGAATGGCAGGATGCTGCTCGACATGCAGGGCGTCGAGTTCATGTCCAGCGCCGGGCTGCGCGTGCTGCTGATTCTCTACCGGCAGATTCAGGGCAATGGCGGCAAAGTCGTCATTTCTGGCCTGAACGAGCCGCTTCAGGAAGCGATGGGAGCCACCGGCTTTCTCAAGTTCTTCACCACCGTCGCGGATCGGGATGCCGGTTTGCAAGCGCTGAGGCAGTAGCGCATGGATCGTATTGATACTTACGCGACCCATGAATATCAGGGCTACAAGCTGCGACCGGGCAAGGTCTTTCCGTTCGGCGCGACGCTTGTGCCTGCCGGAATCAACTTTTCGATCTTCTCAAGCGCGGCGACGTCCTGCACGCTCGTCCTGTTCGAGAAGGGCGCAGCGCAGCCGATGGTCGAAATTCCGTTTTACGACGAATTTCGCATTGGCAATGTTCATGCCATGACCGTTTTCGGCCTCGACTACGAGAACATCGAGTACGGTTTCCGCATGGATGGCCCCTACGACCCGGCCAATGGCTACCGTTTCGACCGGTCGAAGGTGCTGCTCGACCCGTATGCTAAAGTTATCGGCGGGCGTGACGTCTGGGGGACGCCGCCTGACTGGAACGACATCTACATGCATCGTGGGCGTCCGGTGCAGGATGATTTCGACTGGGAACACGACCGTCCGCTCGAAGTGCCGATGGAAGACCTCGTCGTTTACGAGGCGCATGTGCGCGGCTTCACGCGCCATCCATCGTCCGGCGTGCGCGTGCCGGGGACCTTCGACGCCATCCGCGAGAAGATTCCCTATCTCAAGGCGCTCGGCGTCAACTGCCTTGAGCTGCTGCCGATCTATGAATTTGACGAGTTCGAGGACAGCCGCATCAGCCCGATCACCGGCGAGACGCTCTACAACTACTGGGGCTACAGCACCGTCGGCTTCTTCGCGCCCAAAGCGGGTTACGCCGCCACCGGCAAGTACGGAATGCAGGTCGATGAGCTGAAGAACCTCATCAAGGAACTGCACGCGGTCGGCATCGAGGTCATGCTCGACGTGGTCTTTAACCACACTGCCGAAGGCAACGAGAAGGGGCCGACCATCTCCTTTCGCGGCATCGACAACAAAACCTACTACATGCTGACGCCGGAAGGTTATTACTTTAACTTCAGCGGAACCGGCAACACGCTCAACTGCAATAATCCGGTCGTCCGCAACATCGTCCTCGACTGCCTGCGCTACTGGGCGTCGGAGTATCACATCGATGGTTTCCGCTTCGACCTCGCCGCCATTCTCGGTCGTGACCAGGACGGTGTGCCGCTGCCCAACCCGCCGCTGCTCGAACAGCTTGCTTTCGATCCCGTGCTGGCGAAATGCAAGCTGATCGCCGAAGCGTGGGACGCGGGCGGCCTCTATCAGGTCGGCTCGTTCCCGGCCTATGGTCGCTGGGCGGAATGGAACGGCAAGTACCGCGACTCGATCCGTAAATTCATCAAGAGCGAGTCGGGGCTGATCGGCGATGTCGCGCTGCGGCTGTCCGGCTCGCCCGACCTCTACGCCTATCGCGGGCCGACGGCGACCATCAACTTCATCACCGCGCACGACGGCTTCACGATGATGGATCTGGTGTCGTACAACCAGAAGCATAACGAGGCCAACGGCTGGAATAACACCGACGGTGGCGACAACAACGATAGCTGGAACAGCGGTTGGGAAGGCCCGACCGACGATCCCGGCATTAATGCGCTCCGTCACCGCCAGATCAAGAATCTGGTCACGCTGATGATGGTCAGCGTCGGCGTGCCGATGGTGCTGATGGGCGATGAGGTCGGTCGGACGCAGCAGGGCAACAACAACACCTACTGCCACGATAACGAGTTGAACTGGTTCGACTGGACGCAGACCGAAACCAACGGCGATCTGCTCCGCTACTTCCAGACCATCATTGCCTTCCGCCATCAACATCCTGTCCTGCGCAACCGCTACTATCACTCCTACAGCGATTACGTCGGCAGCGGTTGGCCGGACATGAGCTGGCACGGCCTCGAAGCATGGGAGCCGGACTGGTCGCCGGAAAGCCGTCAAATCGCCTTGCTGCTCGACGGCGCCCACGCGCGCGGTGGGACGGTCAGCGACGACGATCTGTACATCGCCATCAACATGCACTGGGACTCGGCCTGGTTCCATCCCCCGGCCCCGCACGAGGGCAAGCGCTGGTACGTCGCCGCCAACACCGGGATGCCTTCACCGCAGGATATCTTCGCCCCCGGCAGCGAGCCGCCGCTCGACGATCCGTCGGCGGTCGTGCTCGGCCCGCGCAGCGTCATGATTCTCTTAGGCAAATAGCCTTACCTGAGGAGTACAAGCCATGGCTTTTGAAGCAACGCTGGATAAACCTACCCCGTCGGTCGCCCGCATCGCCATCACCGGCGAGCTGGACGCGAGCGTAGCGGCGATTTTTCGCTCGAAGATCGAAGAAGCGGCCAGCCCTGAGCTGCGCAAGCTGGTGCTGATGATGGACGGCCTCGAGTATATGTCGAGCGCGGGCCTGCGCGTGCTGGTCTTCGCCAAGCAAAAGATGGGCGCGAATGTCCAGATTTACGTCGTCGGTGCGCAGCCACAGGTCGTCGAGCCGATCCGTCAGACCGGCTTCCACCACAGCGTCTACATGCTTGATACTTACGATAAAGACGTCATCGAAAAATA
The DNA here is from genome assembly GCA_964652205.1 of uncultured Anaerolineaceae bacterium. GTDB lineage: Bacteria > Chloroflexota > Anaerolineae > Aggregatilineales > Phototrophicaceae > ZC4RG36. Next base: position 18,245 of record CAZZAO010000025.1, read on the forward strand.
GGGCGGTTCAGCGCCTTACCGCTGTCATCAGTCCCTGATTCCCCGGCCTCTGATCGTCTGCTTGCGGTTGGCGAAAGCGCAAACAGGGTTTCCGCAAAGGCTTCACCCCTCTCCTCGTGGGAGAGGGGCGGGGTGAGGGCGTCATTCAGCGCCCATTTCCCGCCGCTCGTCATAGCTCGACTCCGACACGTCCTTTCGGCACTCGACAGGTAACGCTATGGAACCTATAGTGCTCTCCGGCAACAAAGCAAATATGGGCGAGACGCTCGCCCGACTGCGCACCATCGTCACCGATGCCTGCCGCGAAGCGGGCGTCGAAACCGCGCAGATGCACCGCTTAAAATTGGCCGTCGATGAGATTGCCACGAACATAATTTCTTATGGCTATACACACGACCTGGGGAAGATTACAATCAGTACCTATGTCGAGGGCGACTATATGACCCTGATGCTCGAAGATCAGGGCGTGGAATTTGACCCGACACAGCGCGAACTCCCCGACGAAGACGATTTCGACCTGCCGCTCGAAGAGCGCGATATTGGCGGTTTAGGCATCTTCCTCACCGTCAATGGCGTCGACGAATTTCGCTACGAGCGGGATGGTGACTGGAACCGTAACTATTTCAAGGTAAAGCGCAGCAGCGCGTAGTTAGAGGCAAGTCCATGCAACGCACATTTGACGTGGTCATGCTGGCCGAAGATCGTCAGCATCATACCGAACTGGCGAATTATCTCGACGCGCAGGGCTATGGTGTCCGCGTGATCTCGACCGGCAAGGAGCTGCTCGATATGATCGGGCAGGAGCCGGTCGATATGCTGTTATTGAGCGTCACTCGCCCTGATGCGGATACAGCGGAACTGATCGGCCAGATTCGCGGCAACCCCGACTGGGAGCATGTCGGCGTGACGATGCTCTCCTCGGCGGACACGCTGCCGCAGGTGCTCGAAGCGCTTCAGCATGGGGCCGATGACTTCATCATCGAGCCGTACAATTCAGCCGTGATGGACGCGAAAATCAATTCCGTCGTCGCCCGCAAGGCGCGCCGCAGCGCTGACCAGGCGCGGCTGCGTAAGATCGAGCATGTCGCCGAGCAGATGGAACACATCGCGCTCCGTCTCGGCATCGAGCTGGCGGCAGAGACCGATTTCGATAAGCTGGTGCAGAAGATCGTCGAAACGGCCATTTCGATCTGCAACACAGCCGGGGGCGCATTCTATATCCGCACCAATGAAGACGGCAGCCAGGGCGTGTCCGATGACGATGCGGTGCGGCTGGCCGCATATATGCTGACAACCGGCCCGGTGCAGACGTCGAACGCGACGCCGTCGCTGGCGCTGTTCGACCGCCACACCGGTCAGCCGAACGTCGGCCTGCCGATGACCTGCGCGGCGACCTCGGCTCAGGTCGTCAACATTCCTGACGTCGATCATGCCCCTGACATGGACTTCACCTTCGTCCGCGAGTTGGACGCGCTGACGCCAGGTTTCAAGACCGTTTCCTGCCTGACTGTGCCGGTGCTGCGTGATAGCTCCGGCTATGTGATGGGTGTGCTCCAGTTGTTTAACGCGCTTGACAGCGCCCGGCAGCCGATTCCCTTCGACTCGGAAACCGTGCTGATGGCGCAGGCGCTGGCTTCGCAGGCGGCGGTTGCCATCAGTAATCACCTGCTCGTCAAGCAGCATTTGCTGCTGGTCAAGCTGGAAAACGACATCAATATCGGTCGGGGTATCCAGCAGAGCTTCCTGCCGAGCGTCATGCCCGAAGTCCCCGGCGTCAAAATCGCTGCGCGCTTCCGTCCGGCGCGTGAAGTCGCGGGCGATTTCTACGATGTCTTTACCATGATGAATAACCGCAAGCTCGGCTTCTTCATCGCCGATGTGACCGATAAAGGCGTTGGCGCAGCGCTCTTCATGGCCCTGACGCGCAGCCTGCTGCGCGCGTTTGCCATTCAAAACCGCAACATCAACTGGGCCGACACCCTCTTTGGTGACGAAAACGGCACTCCGTCGGGCAAGAGTGGGCGCGGTGGCAGCAGTCGATTGGCGATTTCGGCCAACGCGCTCAAGACAGCCGTTGTCAGCACCAATGACTACATCACCGAGTTCCACCTTGACCTGAACATGTTCGCCACCATGTTTTTCGGGATGCTCGACCCGAATACCGGCAGCCTGTTCTACATCAACGGCGGTCACTGTCCGCCGTACCTGCTCGACCGGGACGGCCAGATCAAAGAGCGGCTTGAGGCGTCTGGCCCGGCGCTCGGCATGTTCCCCGGCGCAGAATTCGAGATCATGGAGACGCAGCTTGAACACGGCAACACGCTGTTCATGTACACCGACGGCTGCACCGATGTCCGCAACCCGTCCGGCAAGTTCTTCACCGAAAATGGCCTGACATCGCTGGTCACGCTGCCGTCGCCATCGCCGAAAGACCTGCTGGAGCGGGTCGATAATACGCTGCTGAACTTCATGCGCGATGCTGCTCAGTTCGATGACGTCACCATGCTGGCGCTCTCGCGCGAGTAAGTTCCGACTTCGTTAGACGCAGATCAAAACACGCTCACAGCCTGACGAGCGTGTTTTTGTTTTCTGGTATTTCGAGATGAATGCTGCCGCGCTGTCGGAAGCTGGAAGCCGTCCGGCAGACAAAAGAAACCAGCGGCGATTCATACCCTTTGAAGCGTTGACACCTGAAGTTTTTAGCTGGCTTCAGCCAGCTTCAGTTCTTTTGCCGCAGGCTTTAGCCTGCGGCAAAGAGATTGCTTGAACGGCTGACCTCACCCCCTGGTTCAGCATAAAAGTAAGATCGAATGTGTTCAGGCGGCAAAGAGATCGCTTGAACGGCTGACCTCACTCCCTGGTTCAGCATAAAAGTAAGATCGAATGTGTTCAGGCGGCAAAGAGATCGCTTGAACGGCTGACCTCACCCCCTGCTCAGTACCGGACGGGCCTTTTGATCCTCTGGCGGCTCATTACGCGACTTCCGGCCCAGGCAGTGGGGCGAGGTCGGCGGGCGGTCTGTAGGGCATCAGCCGCCGCCGTACCAGCACCAGCAGCAGCGCTGAGGCCAGCCCGAGGATGCCTATCGTCTGAAACAGCACCCGCCCGCCGAACTGGTCGAACATCCAGCCGCTCGCCAGTCCGGTCAGGAGCGTCGCCACGCCGGGAACCGTCACCTGAATGAGCGCCTGATTGGTGGCGACAATCGGCGGCGGGCTGATCTCGGCGACCAGCAGCGTGATCGATACGATCTGGCAGGCGAAGAACGTCCCGCGCATGAGCAGGATCGGCAGCAGCAGCGATGTCCCGTGCAGCGTCGATAGCAGCAGCCAGATGATCGACAATCCTGCTGTGCCGATAATCAGCAGGCGGCGGACATTCCAGCGCCGGATCAGCCAGTCGATCAGCAGCATGGCCGGAATTTCCGACCAGGCCGAGAGTGATGTCACCAGCCCGATCAGGCCGTTATCCGCGCCCAGTTCCTTCTGATAATAAATGAAGCTGAAGCCGCTGAAGGCGGAACTGCCGATGTAAAATAGGAAAACGCTCGCTGCCAGCAGATAGAAGTTCATGCCGCGCGCGCTTTTCACCGCCTGAACCTGGGGCGCGGGCTTCTCGGCGGTACGCGCGGGCAGGGCGTGGATCAAGAACAGCGTCGCCGCCGTGATCGCGCCGCTGAGGATGAACAGCAGCGAATAGCCGCCGCGCGCGAAGATCGTCCCGGCAGCCAGCGTCGTCAGACCGTAGCCGAACGATCCCCAGACGCGGACGCGGCCAAAGATCGCTTTCCCGCGCTGTGTCAGCCAGGTCACGCTCAACTGCGCCAGCAGCGTCGCCGCCGAGTTGTCCGAGATCGTCCGCACCAGCAGCGTCGCTTCCAGCCAGAGCGAACTGAGCGGCATGGTGAACCCGAACAGGCTGACCACGCTGACGACATTCAGGCCGTAGTACAGCCAGCGATGCCGACCGTGGCGGTCGGCCAGATGGTTGAGGACCGGCGTTACCAGCAGTTGTACCAGCGCGGTAATGCTGATAATCGTGCCGATCTGGGCATTGTTGAAGCCGACCGAGGTCAGGTAAAGGTTGGCGAACGGCAGCATCAGCCCGCGCGCGGCGAACGTCATCACCTGGAGCGCGCTGATCTGCCACAACCGGGAGCGATCTTCCATAGAAGCCTGTTCAGATTGGATGCAAGGCCGACTGAGTGGAGTAGGCGGGGATTATATCGCCCGATCTGCGGGTTCCCATAGAGCCACTGCCGCCCGATGGTTTTATGAGAGATTGATGAGAGCGCCCGTCAACCTGTCATCCTCGCTGATTTTGGATCGTCGTTTAGATAGAACGGCAAAAATAAGCCGATCATAGCCACGGAGCGTATTATGAATCAGGGTGTCAGGACGATCATCTATCCGGTCAGAGAGCTGGCTAAAAGCAAGGCGCTGTTCAACACGCTGCTGGGCGTCGAACCGATTGCCGACACGCCCTATTACGTCGGCTGGAACATCGACGGGCAGGACATCGGCCTCGACCCGAACGGCCATAAAAACGGGATGACTGGCCCGCTGGCTTACTACCACGTCAGCGACATCCGCGCGGCGCTCAAGGCGCTGACTGACGCGGGCGCGACGCTCCAGAAGGACGTGACCGATGTCGGCGGCGGCAGGCTGATCGCCTCGGTCAACGACGCCGACGGCAACCCCATCGGCCTGATTCAGAACTCGTAAACCGGGTCAAAGGAAAATGATGCCATGAAGTACATGCTGCTGATCTACGCTGATCAAACTCAGATGCCCGATTACACGCCTGAGGAACAGAAGATGGCTGTCCAGGCCTGGGTTTCGGCGGTGCAGGAAATGCAGGATGCTGGCGTGCTGCTCTACAACGACGGCCTCGCGCCCGCCAGCAGCGCCACGACCGTCCGTATCCGCAGCGGCAGGACGATCATCGGCGACGGCCCGTTCGCTGAAACGCACGAGCAGTTGGGCGGCTATGTGATGCTCGACTGCCATGACCTCGACGAAGCGATTGGCTGGGCGACCAAACTCCCCGGCGCGAAGTTCGGCACAGTCGAAGTTCGCCCGGTTAATATCTGGACGGTGCAGCGTGACGAGCGTGTGAAGAACGCATGACGATTTCGGCCCGGATCGAGACGGCTTTCCGCGAGGAACACGGGCGCGTTCTGGCGGCGCTGCTCAGCCAGTTGGGCGATTTTCCACTGGCTGAGGACGCCTTACAGGATGCGCTCGTCATCGCGCTCAGGCGCTGGGAGCGCGACGGCGTGCCGCGCAATCCCGGCGCGTGGCTGATGACGGTCGCCCGACACCGCGCTATCGACCTGCTGCGCCGCGCGGCGACTCAGGAACGGAAGGCAGTCCTGCTTGATCTGGAAACCGACGAAGAAGAGGAAACCGAGGCGGTGTCCATCCCCGATGATCGACTCAAGTTGATGTTCATCTGCTGCCACCCGGCGCTGTCGCTGGAAGCGCAGGTTGCGCTGACGCTGCATACGCTCGGTGGGCTGGCGACACCGGAGATCGCGCGGGCGTTCCTCGTCCCGGTTCCGACGATGGCGCAGCGGCTGGCGCGGGCGCGGGCGAAAATCCGCGATGCGGCCATTCCCTATCGTGTGCCGCCTGCCGAGCTGCTGCCCGAACGTCTCGATGCGCTGCTGGCAGTGATCTACCTGATCTTCAGCGAAGGCTACGTCGTCACGCACGGCGACCTGCTGACGCGCGGCGACCTGTGCGGCGAAGCCATACGCCTGTGCCGCGTGCTGGTGAGCCTGATGCCCGACAGTGCTGAGGCGCGCGGTCTGCTGGCGCTGATGCTGCTGCATGATTCGCGCCGCGAAACCCGTCTCGATGCAGCGGGCGAGCTGGTGCTGCTCGAAGATCAGGATCGAACGCGCTGGGATCAGGCTCGGATCAGCGAAGGAGTCGCCATGCTGGACGAGGCGATGACCCTCAACGCGCCCGGAGCCTATCAGATTCAGGCGGCGATCAGCGCGCTCCACGCCGAAGCCGCGACGTCGGACGCAACCGACTGGCCGCAGATCGCCGCGCTCTATGGCGCGCTGGCGCAGCAGATGGAGTCGCCGGTGGTTGAGGTCAATCGTGCTGTCGCCGTGGCAATGGCTCAGGGGCCGTCCGTCGGGATGGGGCTGCTGCATCGAATCGCGGGGGTCGATGATTACTATCCCTATCACGTCGCCCGCGCCGACCTGCTGCGCCGCATGAACGAGCGCGAAGCTGCCGCCGACGCCTACGAGCGGGCCTTAGCGCTGTGCGGCAACAGTGCCGAGCGCGCCTATCTTCGGCGGCGGCTTGACGAACTCCGTCAGATTCGGGACGATCTCCAGTGACGCCAGAGGGTCGAATTTCGCATGGCTGAGGATCGCCAGCGCGATGCCGAAAACACTGAAAAGGAAGGTACGACGTTGGATCAAACGACATCCCTGAACATCCGTCAGCACTGGGCGGACTTCGCGCGGCTGGCCCCTGAACTGGCGGCTTTCGGGGCAGCGCGCTTCGGCAGTCAGGTGGCTTACCTCGGCACCGTCCGGGCTGACGGCAGCCCGCGCGTGCATCCAGTCACGCCGATTATCGGCCAGCGGCTGTATCTCTTTATGGAGCCGACCTCGCCTAAAGGCAAGGACTTGCAGCGCGATCCACGCTACGCGCTTCACTGCTCGGTGGCGGATTCGGGCGGCGGTGAGGGGGAGTTTTACGTCCGCGGACGCGGCTTCCTGATTGACGAGCCGCTTGTCCGGGCCGAAGCTGTGCGGGCATCGCCTTACGTCCCGCAGGACGCCTATATTCTGTTCGTGTTGACGGTCGAATTTGCCTTCATGAATCAGTATCTTGAGGGTCGCGCGACCCCGCGCCGCTGGCAGGCATCCGGCTAAATCCCGCTCATTGTGTCTAAGGGCATTGCGTTTTGCAGGGGCGCGATTGTTTGCGCCTGCCAGCCCAAATGCCGACCTCACCCCCGCCCCCTCTCCGCAGGCAGCGAGGGGGAGAAAGACGCCGCTGCTTCGTGGCTTTTCGTCGGGACGTGATGGATTGCGCCCCATAGCTGCCAACTTAAGCGGGTAAGACTGGAAAATTGTTGCCGATTCTGACCGTTTCCCCCTCGCTGCTTGCGGGGACGAAGCGTGCCGAGCGTTCTTTGCTCGGCAGGAGCCGGAGGCCGCGTCGGTCAGGGGTAGGGTTGGGCGTCAGGGCAGCCGCACCGGCACCAGCAGCAGCGGCAGCTTCGACCGCCCGATGACCTTGCGCGCCACGCTCCCCGCCAGAAAGGCATCGACGCCGCCGGGGCCGTGTGTGCCGAGCGCGATGATGTCTGCGCCGATCTTTTCCGCCTCATCGACGATCACCGCTGCCGGGTCGCCGCGCCGCACGATGATCGTCGTTGCGACCCCCTCGCGGCGGATCGGTTCCAGCCGGGCCTCAAGATAGGCGCTCGCCTTGTCCTCATCCTGCTCCAGCAGCGCGGTGGCGGTCATCGGCAGCAGCTTGCCGAGGAAGGCTTCATCCTGCGGAAGCGTGCCGACCGTCGGGATGACAGTCAGGACGTGCAGAGTCGCGGCGCAGGCTTTAGCAATCGCCGCTGCCGGAGTCAGCGAGCGCCCGTGTTCGGTATTGGTATCGAGCGCGACGACGATTTGACGCACGTCGAAACTCATGCGCGCGCCGTCGTGAACCGGAACCAGCAGCACCGGTTTGCTGCCGTCGGTCACGACTTCCTGCGCGATCCCGCCGAGCACAAGCTGTTTCAGCCCGCCGCGCCCGTGCGCGCACATCACGACCAGATCGTAATCGGCCTCGGTGGCGTGTTCGAGGATGCCATGCGCGACGTTATTGATGTGCGTGCTGTGGACGTGAATATCGACCGGCATATCGGGCGGAAAAGCCCGTTGTGCGACTTCACGCAGGTAGGTTTCCGCCTCGTCAACGGTGCGCAGGTGGCGCTCGCCGTGAACCTGACTGGGCGCGTTGGTTTCGATCAGGTGCAGCAGCGTCACCTGCCCGCCGAGCCTGTCTGCTAGAAAGGCTGCCACCGGCAAGGCTGCTTCGGCAAGCTGCGATCCATCCAGAGGAACGAGCAGGTGCTTGAACATGGTCAGCTCCCGAAAAACGTCTGGTATAACAGCAGCAGGTTCAGGAAAATGATGATGGCTGCCACCACCGACGCGACAATCGTCGTGATCTTGTGATTGACCAGTATACCCATGATGTCGCGCCGCGCCGTGAACAGCACCAGCGGCACGACCGCGAACGGCAGGCCGAAACTGAGCATCACCTGGCTGATGACCAGCGTCCGCGTCGGGTCGAGGCCGAGGAAGATGACGATTAGCGACGGCGCAATCGTGACGGTACGCCGCAACCAGACCGGGATATGACGGTGCAGGAAGCCCTGCATGATGACCTGGCCGGCCATCGTCCCGACTGACGACGATGATAGCCCCGACGCCAGCAGCGAAATGGCGAAGACGGTGCTGGCAGCCGAGCCGAGCAGCGGTTGCAGTGTTTTGTGCGCTTCTTCGAGTGTGCCAACTTCGTGCAGGCCGCCGGTGAAGAAGGTCGATGCCGCCATAATCAGCATGGCGGCGTTGACCAGCCCGGCCACCGTCATTGCCACGCCGACATCGACCAGCTCGAAGTGATAGAGCTTGCGCTTCTGCGCCGGGCTGGTCGTGACGATCCGATTCTGCATTAGCGCTGAGTGCAGGAAGATGGCGTGCGGCATGACCGTCGCGCCGATGATGCCGGTCGCCAGCAGCACGCTTTCCGTGCCGGCAAGCTGCGGCGTCACGGCATGATGCAGCACCAGACCGAGATCAGGCCGGTCGAGGATCGTTTCAACGATATAGCTCAGGGCGATAATGCCGACAAAGCCGGTAATCACAGCTTCAAGCGGGCGGAAGCCGTAGCGCTCCAGCGCCAGAATGATGACGGTGATGATGGCCGTCAGGATAGCCGAGATCCACAACGGCAGACCAAAGAGCAGGTTCAGACCGACGGTCGCGCCGAGGAACTCAGCCAGATCGGTCGCCATCGCCACCAGTTCCATCAGCACCCACATGACCAGTGTGGCGCGGCGCGGGAAATGCGCCCGCATCACCTCGGCCAGATTCAGGCCGGTGGCGATGCCGAGTTTGGCCGAAAGCGACTGAAGCAGCATCGCCATCAGGTTACTGAGGACGATGACCCACAGCAGCATGTAGCCGAACTTCGCGCCCCCCTGAATGTTGGTGGCGAAGTTGCCGGGATCGACGTAGGCGACGCTGGCGATGAAGGCCGGGCCGAAGAACGGCAGCAGCCGCCGGAACAGGTTCTTGTTCGACTGTCCCGCCAGAATCTCCTCGACGTTGGCCTGCGCCGCCGCGACCTTTTCCGCTTCAGTGGACGTGTTTCGAGCCATCGCGCGCCTCTCCGTGTTGCACGGGCGATCCGCTCACTGGGCGCGGCGTCCGACTGAATGATAACTTCCGCTTATTGATACTTAATTTTAGACCAGCCTAAACGTATGTCAATGGATGGTATAAGGCCAACGCCATCCATGTTTCCTGCCGGCCCTTCTTCCCTGATTTCCGATTTTGTGGCTGTCCTTCGAGTCATGGTTGGTCATGAGTCAGCCGGGACAGTACAATCAGCGTAGCGACCTGCGCTGGAACAGGGGCTGCCGGACAGTTGCGAAGCGGCGCTGGCGCGGCGACTTTCAATGACGGCCTGCGCTCATGTCTGTCGTCAGGGCGGGTTAGCTCAGACCGCAGTTGATGAATCAACCCGGTAGAATTTCACACCCGTTCTGCCGCTGGCCGACGGCTGCTTGTAAGGAGAATCGTGGATGCTTCCTTCGTTATCACACTGGGACGATACCGCTCACAGCCTGCACCGCGCCGCCGAGCCGCTCGGCGACCTGCGCCAGCTCATCCGCGAACACACGGGCAGTTGGCTGGAGTTGGCGCTGAAAATTGAGCCGGACGGCCTCTCCACTGAGAAGCTGGCAGCAGGCGGCGAGGTCGTCCTGAACTTCAGGCGCGCCGCCATGATCTACCGACCGGCCAGCGGCGCGGAGTCCGTCATTCCGCTGGCCGGTCACACTCAGGCCAGCCTGATGCAGGCGCTGCTCGAGCGGATCGCGCCTGCTGACCTTCAGAGCAAGCTTGTGTCGGCGTCGAACGACAATCTGCCGCAGGCGCTGGCCGACGCGCTGGCGGCGGAAGGTCACAGGGGGCGCACCTTCTCGGATGCCCCGCTGCTGACCATCGACGCGCAGCAGGCGAGCGACTACGCTGCCGCGCTCCACACGATCTTTATCGGCGTTGCCCGCTTTCGCGCCCGACTGAACGGCCACTTGACGCCAGTCGTGGTCTGGCCGGAGCATTTCGACCTGTCAACGCTCTGGTATCGAGATGGCGACATGGACGAAACTAAGGCGCAGATCAATGTCGGCTTCGCGCCGTTCAGCGCGGGGTTCCCGCGCCCCTACCTCTACGTGACGGCCTATCCTCTGCCCAAAGATCAGCCGCTGCCCGCGCTGCCATCCCCCGCTTACTGGACGACCGAAGGCTGGACCGGCGTGGTTGTCGATTACGATGTGATACGGACGCAGCCCGACCCGGCACAGTTCGTCGAGCGCATCTGCCTTGAAATCTTCGACGCCGTTCGCCCGCTGCTCGGCTGAGAATTTCCCTGTTGTGCGGACGGGTTCAGCTTGACAGGCCGCCGAGCCGCGTTGCCCGCGCTTCGGCGATCAGCGCCAGCTCAGGCGCGGCGCTGGTTTTCGCCTGAGAAGCGCCGCTGACGGTCGATGGCGCAGGACTGGGATCACTTCCCGCGCTGCGACAACGCCTGCACGCAGACGGCCATCGACGCCGACCGGATGACGCTCACTTGCGGCGGCCAGTCGCTGACGCTCAATCTGGTTGAGGGCCGGGTGGAGTCGTGATGTAAAATAGAAAGAGAATCGGGGAGGTGACTCATGTCCCTGGATGAAATTTTCAAAGCGATTGATGGACTGTCGAACGATGAATTCAACGAGCTGGACCGCACAATGAGGCAGAAAAAGCGGGAACGTGATGCGTTAGCCGTGGAGCAGATGTCGCCCGAAGAATGGATTACTCGTTTCAAGGCTGCTGCGGCTGAAATTCGTGAGGGGTTTACGGACGAAGAATGGGCACAGGTCGAGCATGATATGAACGTGGAATATATCGAACCGTGGGATGAAGCTGAATGGCGGGATTAAGCTATATTCTCGATACCAATATTTTGGCGGATTGCATCAACGAGCGCCTTGATGTTCAGGAGCGCCTTTATGTGGCTCGCCAAAAAACGGAATGGATTTACATTTGTCAGCCCGTTCATTTTGAAATCATGCGTGGCTTGCTCAGAATAAATGCGACTCGCAAAAAGGCTGTATTAGAGCAAAAGCTCATGCCTTTGCTCGTCTGGCTTCGATTAACGGATTCTGATTGGCAACAGGCAGCGCGCTTCTGGGCTGATGTGACCAGCCGAGGCAGGCAGCTTTCCGATGTCGATTTGCTGATCGCGGCGCTGGCGGATCGTCTTGACGCGATCATCGTCAGCAGCGACAGCGATTTCGATGTCCTGCCAATAAAACGGGAAAACTGGCGAACAGGATGAGAGGCATTCGACACCAAATGCCTCTCATTAATTTTGGCTACGCGCCGTAGCTGATACGATAGATGGCGTTGGCTGTGTCGTCAGAGACGAGCAGCGAGCCATCCGGCATCACCTGTACATCGACCGGACGGCCCCACGCGCGGCCATTTTGCAGCCAGCCCTGCGCGAACGGCTGATACGAGATTGGGCGTCCACCGGCGAGCCGCACCAGCGTCACCCGGTAGCCGTCGGGCGTGCTGCGCGCCGCCGACCCGTGCTCGGCGATGAAAATCTGATTCTGGTACTCTGCCGGGAACTGCGTCCCGCTGTAGAAGCGCATCCCCAGCGCGGCAACGTGCGCGCCGAGCGCCTGCATCGGCGCGGTGAACTCGTTGCAGGCGTGGCCCGCGCCGAACTGCGGATCGACAATCGTCCCGCCGTGGCAGTAGGAGAAGCCGAAGTTCAGCCCCGGCGCGGCGGCTTCGTTCAGCTCGTCCGGCGGAAGATCATCGCCGAGCGTGTCGATGCCGTTGTCGGTGAACCAGAGCGCCCCGGTTCCGGGCTGCCAGTCGAAACCGACGGTGTTGCGGATGCCAGTGGCGTAGACTTCGAGGCCGCTGCCGTCGGCGTTCATCCGCAGGATGACGCCGTACCGATTCGGGTCGAAATTGCAAATATTGCACGGCGCGCCGTTGGGGACGTAGAGCTTGCCATCCGGCCCGAAGCGGATGAACTTCCAGCCGTGCAGGTTCTGGTTGGGGAAGCCGTTATAGATGACGACCGGCTGCGGCGGGTTTGTCAGCCTGGCCTCGATCTGGTCATAACGCAGGATACGGGTGATTTCGGCGACGTAGAGCGAGCCGTCGAGGAAGGCGACGCCGTTGGGCGAATTGAGTCCGTCGGCGATCACGCTGACGGTCGTCGCGCCCGGCGCGCCCGTTACCGCGTAAACGCGCCCCGCCGAGCGCGAGCCGACGAAGACGGTGCCGTTCGCGCCAACGGCCAGCGAGCGGGCGTTCGGGATGCCGCTGGCATAGACCTCGATCCTGAAACCGGGGGGAAGCTGAATCGTATGGATCGGCAGGCTCGACTGCGCGCTCGCCGGGGCGAAGGTGCTGAACAGCAGCGCGATTCCGAGTAGAATCCACGCTCGACCGAGGGTTTTCATGGCGGCTTGACCTCAAATTTATGCCAGCGTCGTTCCGCGCTGGCCCTGTGTCCGGCGCAGGCCGCTGATTATAATGAGCTTTGTGTCCAGATTGAAAGTAGGGGTGAAATGTTAGCCCTGACGACCTACGCCGATCCCGCCCGTTTTCTTGAGCGCGCTCAGGGGATGCTCGAACAGCATGAGGCGCTGAACAACCTGATCCTCGGTCTGGCGGATACGCTGATTCGCATGCCCGACATCTACCCGGAATACGAGCTGCTGACGGTCGATGACGGGGCTGCAATTCGCGCCGTCGGCTTACGGACGCTGCCGAACAAGCTCCAGCTTTACCTGCCGGACGTTGCTCAGGACGTCGTTGATCTGGTCGCGCAGCACGCCTACGAGCAGGATTCGACGCTGCCCGGTGTTATGGCGATGGTCGAAACGGCTGCGGCTTTCGCCGATGCCTGGATACGGATCGCTGGAGGCAGGGTGCAGAGCAAAATGTCGATGCTCGTCTATGAGCTGCGGCAGGTGACGCCGTCCGCTCAGGTGGCGGGCGAACTTGTCCCGGTCACGACTCAATGCCCGGCGCTGCTGGCCGAGTGGGTGCGAGCGTTTTACCACGAGTCGCTCCACGACGCGCTTTCCGGCGAGCAGGCAGAGCAGATTCTCCAGCGGTATCTGACGCGGAGCGGGCTGTATCTGTGGATGGTAGACGGCCAGCCAGTGGCGATGGCTGCCAACAACCGGCAGTCGCGGCATGGAGCCGTCGTCGGGCTGGTCTATACGCCGCCCGAACAGCGCGGCCACGGCTACGCCAGCGCGGTTGTAGCGGCGCTCAGTCAGCAGATGCTCGACAGTGGCAAGGCGTTCTGCGCCCTGTTCACCGACCGCGACTACGCTGTCGCCAACCGGATTTACCGGAAGATTGGCTACCGCCCGCTGGCTGAGTTTACCGAGATGAAGTTCGGCTCTGACCCCTGAGCCACTCCCTGCCGATGCCCTGATGAGCCGTGCTTGGGGATCGGGTGTATAATAAAGAAGTCAAGCTATCCTTGTCAGCATTTTCTCGTGCTGAATCCGGTTAGGTTTCCTCTCGTCAGGTGCATCTCCGAGCGCGCCTCCCGTCCAGCCACGAAGCTCTCAACCGCGTTGATTTGTGCATAGTGCATCAAGTCGACAGTCGCAGCGATGCGGAACAGGACAGACAATGACGACCGACCTTCTTTCCATTCGAGACGAAATCGCCCGCCACGATGCGGAAGTCGATGCCCTGCTCAAGCGCATTATGACTCCGGCGACGCCGCGTGTCCGCAAGCCGGTGATTGAGACTCCGATGGGAATCGTCTCCAGACCGCGCGCGAAGGCGGTGTCCCCGGAAGCGAAAACCGAGTCCGTTAAGCCGAAGAAGCGCCCGTCCGCCGAAGCGCGGCGCGCCGCGCTCGAACGCAAGCAGTTCTAAATACCGCGCCTGTCAGGGGCGTGTTCGCCGGTTGGCAACCCACTCACCCTGACGGGTTGCTTTCCTGGCCCTGTCGCTGCTCCGACGGCGTCACCTTTTCAGAGTCCCCATCGCTCTCTTGCGGTCAGGGCAGTGTCATCTCCGTGGGTCGTGTCAAGAAAGTAGGAACGCGATGGATTTTGAGGCCGTTTCCGATAAGCATCTTCAGGAAATAGAGCGTCTGGCGGGCGAACTGCTGGCGGTCCTGCGTCAGGCCAAATTGCAAGAGGACCCGATTAACGATGCGCTCAACCAGTTGCGGGCGCAAACGGGCGAAGTCCGCCGCAACCGCTTTGACCAGAGCGACCGGGAATACAAGAATTACTGAGCTTTGACCAACCCTTCGTAACCGGCCCTTCAGGTTGGCGCGCAGGCGTGAGGTGCGGCGACGTCAGAGAGCGTTTCGGGCTGCGTGTCCGAGCGCGCCGGGGCTATGACCTGCTCGACCTCAAACATCGTGCCGGGGTTTCAGCGCTGAAACTTCGGCACGGCTGATTCTTGGGGCGCGCCTGATGAGCGGGGTATCATAGAGGCTCCTGTTGCAGAAGCTATAAGAGGCAACCGTGTCTGATCTGAGTCATCTCCTGACCAATAATCGCCAGTGGGCCAGCGGCATCACCCGGCGCGACCCGGACTTTTTCGAGACGCTGGCAGCCCAGCAGTCGCCGCAGTATCTCTGGATTGGCTGCGCCGACAGCCGCGTTCCCGCTAACGAGATCACTGGCCTGCTGCCGGGCGAGGTCTTCGTTCACCGCAACATCGCCAATGTCGTCGTCCATACCGACTTTAACTGCCTGTCGTGCATTCAGTACGCCGTCGAGATATTGCAGGTCAAGGACATTATCGTGGTCGGTCATTATGGCTGCGGCGGCGTGACCGCAGCGATGCAGCATACTCAGCTTGGCCTGATCGACAACTGGCTGCGCCACATTAAGGACGTCTACCAGAAGTATGAGGGTGAGCTGCTGGAGATTCCTGATGAGGACGAGCGGCTCGCTCACCTCTGCGAGCTGAACGTCATGGAGCAGGTGCATAATGTTTGCCATACCACCATCGTTCAGGCCGCGTGGAGCCGGGGACAGGAATTGGCCGTGCATGGCTGGGTTTATGGCCTGCACGACGGGCTGTTGCAGGATTTACACGTCACGGTCAGTCGCTACGAAGAAATCCCTGCCCTCTATCAGATGAATATTCGCCCCCGACGGCAGCCTTAGGGCTGCCGCCCTGATGAGGCGCTCGTCAAGTTTACCTTCCTGAGCGCGCAGGGTAGAGCAGCTAAAAGCCACTTTCAATTGACTGGCGACTGAACGCCCCTGATACGGCTCAGGTTCCAGCGCTCCAGCTATGGTATGCCTCCGCCATCTCGCGTACACTCGAAGGCGTGACCCCCCTCTCTACTTCAGGAGATTCTTGATGCTCGAAACTCTGGGCGCAGTTCTGATCGGGCTGCTCGGCGGCGTGGCTGTCGGCATTCAGACGCCAGTGTCCGGTACGATGGGCCAGCGCGTCGGCAGTATCGCCGCCAGCCTGATTATCCACGTCGGCGGGGCGCTGATCTCGCTCGTTATTCTGTTGATGCGCGGCGGGGAGAACATCGGCCAGTGGCGGGCACTGCCGTGGTACGCGCTCGGCGCCGGGGTCTTCGGCGTCATCCTCTACCTGACGATCAACGTCAGCTTTCCGAGGGTCGGCGCGACCACGGCGATTGTGCTGATTATCGTCGGCCAGTTGATGACCGGCCTCGTCATCGACCAGTTTGGGCTGCTCGGCGTGACGCCGCGTCCGATTGACCTGTCGCGGGTGGTCGCCGTCGTGCTGCTCTTTTCTGGCGCGTTCCTGATTGCGAGGTAGCCGTGCATTACACTCAGGTTTATAACAACACGCCCCTGCCGCCGGAACTGGTCGAGCGGCTGACCGCCATGCCGAAGGTCGAGTGCCACGTCCACCTCGAAGGCGCGACCCCCGCCGAAGGCATTTTTCGGCTGGCGCAGCGGAACCATGTCGCGCTGCCTGCGCCGACGCTCGATGCCCTGCGCGCCTTCTACGAGTTCCGTGATTTCAACCACTTTATCGAGATTTACGTGCTGGCCGTCTCGGCCATGAAGACGGCGGACGATTTTGCCGAGATTGCCGAAGATTTCCTGCGTCGACAGGCGGCACAGCACATCCTCTATAGCGAGGTCTATTTCAGCCCCGCGCTCCACCGCCAGACGATGCCCGCCGGCGAGTTTCTCGCCGCGCTGGCCGAGGGCATCCGCCGGGGCGAGGCGCGCTACGATACACGGATCAAGCTGATTATGGACATTTCGCGCGAACTCACCTCGGACGCGACGATGCCGACATTCGTGCTCGACTGCGCGTTGCAGGCGCGCGACCTGGGCATTGGCCTCGGCCTCGGCGTCGGCGGGCCAGAGATCGGCTATCCGGCCCACCTGTACCGCGAGGTGTTTGCCGAAGCGCGGCGTCAGGGCTTGCGCGTCGTCGCGCACGGCGGCGAAACCGATGGCGCGCCGAGCGTCCGCGACGCGATCGAGTCGCTTCATGCCGAGCGCATCGGCCACGGCATCCGTTCGCTCGATGACCCGCTGCTGGTGACGGAGCTGCGCGAGCGCCAGCTTCCGATTGAAGTTTCGCCGCAGAGTAATTACTGCATCAAGGTCGTCCCGCTCGACCAGCCGCACCCGATTCGTAAAATGGTCGATGCAGGCCTGTTCGTCACGCTCAACTCCGACGATCCGCCGATGTTCTCGACCGATCTGGTCAACGAGTACCTGACGCTGGCCGCGCAGGGCTTCACCTTCGAGGAGCTATGGCAGTTGAACCTCAACGGCCTCGACTCCAGCTTTTTGACCGACGCCGAAAAAGCCGAGATGCGGCGTCACTTCGAGACCTTCGTTCAAGCGTGATTGTCGCTTCGTCTTTCGCTCGCCGCCCTCGCCCCTGGCCCCTCTCCCGGATGGAGAGGGGAGCAAGCTGAGGCGATGCGTTCCGTCGGAGCATGATGCATCATGCCCGCGCTTGCGCCCACATGCGCGTCTGATTCTTCATGACTTCCGTCGGCGTGCGATTGTTCGCGTCCCCTGGTTGTTAACTTAAGCGGGTAAGACTGGAAAATTGCTGCCGATTGTGACCGCTTCCCCCCTCCGCTTGCGGGAAGGGGGAGGGGTCATCTTCCGTCGGGGCGCAACTGTTCGCGTCCGCTTATGCTGTGGCCTGAATAAGCGCTGGTCTTTACACGGAAGCAAGAGCCCGACGACGCGAGTCGGGCTTTTGCTGGCTGTTACTGAAGCGCTACTCCGCCATCACGCGCTTGACCAGCGCGAGGCCGTCGATCAGTTCCTGCGTCGGGTCGTGGTCAATCGGGTGATTCTCGACGCTGATGATGCCGCTGTAGCCAACGTCCTTGAGCGCGCGCAGCGTCGCCTCGACCGGCACGATCCCCTTGCCGTAGCCGACGTTGACGTGATCTTCGCCCGCCAGTACGTCCTTGACGTGGATATGCCAGAGAATGTCCTTCAGCTCATCGACCGACTGCGGCACATTGTAGCCCCAGGTGGCGTACCAGCCGGTGTCGATGGTCGTGCCGAGGACGCCGCCGCCGTTTTCCAGCTTCTTACGCATCTCAGCCGGCGTCTTTTCCGGGTGGTTTTCCAGCGCCAGCTTGCAGCCATATTCCTTGAGGATCGAAATGACGGATGCTCTGTCGGTGTAGAGCAGCGGAACTGTGCCACTGAGCATATCTGTATGGACGCCAATTGCCAGCGCGCAGGCCGAGGCGAACTCATCCGGTGTCGCGCCGAACTCGTCGCCCAGACCGACGATCTGGACGCCGTTCTTCTTCAGCAGCTCGTCGGCAATGCGGATATGTTCCGGCGTCGCCCAGCGCCAGTTCAACTGGCCGCCCGTCCACAAGTCGAGCCGGTCGAAGCCCATCTTGCGGGTGTCGGTCAGCATCTCCTGAAAGCGCGCGCCGAAGGTGTCGAGCGGCTGATAGTAGGCATTCAGGTCAGCAACGCTGCCGTCCCAGTCCTTGCTCCAGCGCGCCTGCTTGCCGACGAAGCTGGAACCGTTGAGTGAAATGGCGTTCATCTACTTTCCCTTTCCGAGGCGGACGGCTTCTCCAGCCAGTCCCTGAGGCTGAAACGCGGCGAAAATCTGCTGCAAGAGCGCGATGTCCCGGCGCGCATCGGCGACGGTGGTCAGCACCGGCTTGCCTTCGGTCACGCAGGCATGAAAGGCGAGCTGTTCCTGCTGGAACGCTTCGTCATACGAGGCGACGTAGCGGCGCACGACTTCTGCGCCGTCTTCCATGCTCTGATAGACAATCGGCGTCGGGAAGTGATCGAGGTAGGGGGATGGAAACTGAATCCGCAGGCGATTGGCCGGAGACATGAGCGCGATTTCCTCGAAGTAGTCGCGCAGGTCGTTCAGGTATGTCCAGGTGAAGACGGCGCGCGTTCGCTCACCATAGACTAACTCGGTTGTGATCGACGGGCCAGCCGTATCGACCGCCCAGATGTCGGTTGATTGGACGCCGCTCGGCTCGCCGAGCAGCCCGCGCAGCGCGTTAGTGTCGTGTACCATGCTGCCGAGAAAGACGTCGCCGTAAATTTTCCGCAGCGGGAAGTCGACGCCTTCGCCGACGGCTTCGTTGAGCAGCGCGACTTCATCGGCTATCAACGGGTCGATGACCGCTTTCGGCACGTCGTTGAAGCGCAGAATAGTGTGGATGTTCATGTACCACGGCTCGGATGGGTGCAGCGTGTTGACCTGAATGTAGCGGATGTCGTCCATCCCCTGCGCCAGCTTCTGGGCGATCCGGTAGCCGGGATCGTAGCGCTTCATGTAGGCGACCATGACGACGACGCCCTTCCGCTTCGCTGCGGCTTCAATTTCGTCGGCTTCGCGCACGGTGTAACAGAGCGGCTTCTCGACCAGCACATGCTTTCCGGCTTCAATCGCCGCCAGCACCGAGGGCGCGTGGCTGCCGCCGGTCAGGCTCACCACGGCGTCGATGTCCAGCGCCATCATCTCGCGGAAGTCGGTGAACTGGCGCTCTGGCGGGACGCCGTAACGCTCGCCGAGCGCCTGAATCAGGCCGGGGGAAATATCCGCCAGCGCGCTGATCTCGAACAGATCGGGGCGGGCAGACAGGAAAGGCAGGTGCATCATCTGGGCGATGCCGCCGCAGCCGATGACGCCGACGCGGAGCCGTTGCGTTGCGGGCATGAAAAGTTCCTTTCAGTGCAAAATAGGTGCATCAACAGCGCTGCGCCGGTTTGCGCCGCGCCGGTATTCCTGCTCTATTCCTGAATGAAGCTGGCTTGCGTCTAACCCACTTTTAGCGATATTCTCAATGAATCTACGCGCGTAGATTAGCTTAAATATGTGACCCGTGTCAATATTTTGACCCTGCCAAAATTGTCTGCGCGCCTTTGAGGATGAAACCGATGCGGCTGTACATCATTCGCCATGCTGACCCCGACTACGAGCATAACACCATCACGGCGGCGGGGCGGCTGGAAGCGCTGGCGCTGGCGCGTCGGCTGGCTTCACATGGACTGGACTACATCTACCATTCGCCGATGGGCCGCGCCCGCGACACGATGCAGCCGACTGTCGATCTGCTCAAGCTCAACCCGGTCGAGGAGCACTGGATTCGTGAGATTCAGGTCTGGCCGTGGAAACCCGAAGCAGGGGACGACCCCACCGACTGGATTCCGGCCTGGGACATTCCCGGCGAGGTCATTCGCGGACTCGACCCCCTTCCCGGACATCAGGATTGGTACGATGTCGAGCCGCTCAACCAGCCGGTTTACCACCAGTACTACGACGAGTTTCGCGGTCTGGCCGACGAATTGATCGCTCGTCACGGCTATCAGCGAATCGGCGGGCGCTATAAAATTGTCACGCCGAACCGACACAAAATCGCTATTTTCTGTCACAATGGGACGGCGCTGGCGCTGCTGGCGCACTTTCTCGAGCTGCCGCTGCCGCTTGTCTGGACGGGCTTCTGGCACGCGCCGAGCGCCGTCACGACCCTGCTGTTCGAGGAGCGCAGCGCCGAATGGGCTGTGCCGCGCGCCATCAGCGTCGGCGATACCGCGCATCTCTACGAGGCGCGGCTGCCCGTCCAGCCGCGCGGAATGCGCGGCAACGTCGAGTAGGGAGCCGAGAAATGAGAACCGAGAACCGAGAAAAAGAAGTGAAAGCGTGCCGAGTAAATCCAATCCATAAACAGGCTGCCGTCGTGCCGCGATGGTTCGCGCCCGCTCCCCCCTCTCCGTAAACGGGGACGAAGCGTGCCGAGCGTTCTTTGCTCGGCAGGAGCCGGAGGCCGCGCAGGACAGGGGGAGGGGTCGGATGCCGCGTCGGTCAGGGGAGGGGCGGATAAGCAGCAGGGAGGCTTCACGCCCGGACGGCTTCCAGTCTCCGGCAGCGTGACCGGACTCGTTTCGGAATCAAGCGTTAGGCCCGATGGCGACACGGGCCAGGAAAGGGAGAGCCAATGCCATTCACTGAATCGCTCGATCTCGCTCTGGCGCTGCACGTCGCCGAGGGCGCGGCGCGGGCCGCAGGTGCGATCCTTCGCCGCGATTATCGCCTGCCGCGCCAGACTCGTGACAAGGGCGTTAACGATCTCGTCACTGCGACCGATGTCGCCAGCGAAGCGCTGATCGTCGAAATGCTGCGCGCTGTCTATCCGACTCACACCATCAACGGCGAGGAGAGCGGCAGCCACGCTGGACTCGGCGCGCAGATGCCGACCTGGTGGGTTGACCCGCTCGACGGAACCTATAACTTCGTCCACGCTGTCCCGCGCTTCAGCGTCAGCATTGGCCTGGCTGATCCTGACGGCAGGGTGCTGGTTGGCGTCGTCTACGACCCGATGTTCGAGGAGTTGTTCGCGGCGGCGCGCGGGCGTGGCGCGACCTGCAACGGCGAACCGATCCACGTCTCGACTGCGCCGCGCCTGCGCGATGTGCTCGCTGCCAGCGGCTTTCGCGGCGACCTGTCCAACGATAACAACAACCGCGCTGAGTGGTCGGCGATGGTCGAGCGCTGTCAGGGCATGGCCCGGATGGGATCATGCGCCCTCGACCTGTGCTACGTCGCCAGCGGGCGCTTCGATCTGTACTGGGAGTACGGCCCGACCGCCATCGACCGCGCCGCCGGGACGCTGATCCTGCTCGAAGCCGGGGGGCGCATGACTGACGTGGATGGCGTTCGCTTCCATGCCGTCGACTCGCCCTCGATTCTCGCCTCAAACAGCCTGATTCACGATCAGGCGCTGGCCGTGCTGACCGAAGCTCGCCGCTCGATAGGAGCCTGAAACCATGCCTGAATCTCCCCGCATCGTCCACCACATGGGGGCTATCGAAGGCCAGCCATACCCGCCGAACTCACTCGAACGGATTAAGGCATCGCTGCAAGCCAGTGCCGACGTCATCGAGATTGACGTGGTCGCGCTGGCCGACAGCGATTATCTGCTCGTCCACGACCCGCTGCTCGAATCGGAAACTGACGGCAGCGGCCCGGTCGCGGCGTGTTCTGCCGCCGCTGCGCGCCGTCTGCACTATCCCGCCGCTGACCAGACGCAGCAGGTTCCGGTCGCATTTTTGAGCGACGTGGTCAGGGCGTTCGTCGAACACGGCGGCAGCACCGGCCTGCAAATCGACTTCAAGAACGAGATTCCCTTCCCGTCTGGTGAGCCGCTGGAGCGTTTCATCCGCCTGATCGAGCCACTGGGGCGGCGCGTCATCGTCAGCACCGGGGCCGACTGGCAGCTTCGGCTGATGCGCAGGCTCGCGCCGGAGCTTCGACTCGGCTTCGATGTCCATCATTACATCGACAGCCACGGCTCGAACTCTGAAGTCGGCGCGGTCAGCTATCCGCGCGCCCTCGGCGCGTATGGCTACTGGGACGACCATCCGCTGGCCGGGGAGCGCTTCACCTCGACTGCTGACTATCTGCGCGCCCGCTGCGAAAATCTGGTTGCGCTCGTGCCGAATGTCGAGATCTTCTACCTGCACTCCGGCCTGATTCTAACCGCCTACCGCGACGGCTTTAGCTGGGCCGACGCACTGGCGGAGTATGGCGTCCAGCTTGACGCCTGGACGGTCGATCTCAAGGGGCCAGAGTCTGAGGAGTGGCCGCGCCGCCTCGCCGACGCGCACGTTAACCTGATTACGACCAACACGCCGCTCGCCATGCGCGCGTTCTTCAAGCAGTAACCTTTCCCTCACCCCCGGCCAGCCCTCACTCCCGACCCCTCGCCCGGAGGGCGAGGGGAGAAAGATCAAGGCTGCGATGGTTCGCGTCTGCCAGCCCTCACCCCCGGCCCCTCTCCCGGAGGGCGAGGGGAGAAAGATTAGGGGCGCGATTTTTCGCGCCCGCAGCGGTAAAATACCGCTCACATCCCTGTCCCACGAACCCGTTTTCGGAGGGGCATGAGGCGTCATACTCGCTTTAAAATACACAGGCGGTTTCCTGTCGTCGTTATCTCAAACTCTGACAACCTTGCGGAATCAGAAATGCGTTGACGCGGATAAAACCTGTTTTGACGTCTATCGAAGGTGATTCCTGTGACCTTGCTGGCCGAAATCCTTGAGCAGCCCGCCGTGCTGCGCGACACGGTCGCGGCGATTCTGCCGATCCTCGACGCCGTTCGCCCTTATGCCGATCAGCTCCGCGCGGGGACGCTGCGGACGATCCTGTTGACCGGCATGGGCGCGTCCTACAATGTGGCCTTTCCGGCGGTCACTTATCTGATCCAGCACGGATTTGACGCCCGCGCCGTCGAATCGGCTGACCTGCTTTATGACCTGCGCCCGCTGCTGACCGAGTCGACGCTGCTGGTCGCCATCTCACAATCCGGCGAGTCGGTCGAAGTCTGGCGGATGGCGCAGGAGAAATTAGCGCGAGGCCCTGTCATCGGCATCACCAACACGCCGCGCAGCGCGCTGGCCGAATGGAGCGACGTTTGCCTGACGACCCAGGCAGGCTATGAATCGTCGGTCGGCTGCAAAACCTGTACCGCGACGATGGCGGCGCTCTATCTGCTGACCTGCGCGCTGACCGGCGAATCGCTCGATCAGGCCGCCGACGCCATCCGCGCCGCCGCTGACCAGATCGAGCAGAACCTGAACCCGTGGACGAAACAGATGCAGTCGCTGGCGGCGACGCTGCCCGACGATGGTCTGTGCGTCTTTCTCGGTCGGGCCGCGTCCGAGTCGTCGGCCCGGAGCAGCGCGCTGGCGCTCAACGAGTCGGCCAAAGTCTTTACGGCGGGCATGACCGGCTCAATGTTCCGTCATGGCCCGGTCGAAGTGCTGGACGAACGGACGGTGGTTTTCAGCTTCGCCGGGAGTGGCCCGACGCGCGCGATCAATCAGCAGCTTGCCGAATATCTGGTCGGGCTGCAAGGCCGGGTGATTGTCGTCGGCACACCGGGGACGCAGGTCGCGGGAGCGTCGTTCATCCGCATCGAAACTGACGATCCGTGGACGCTGCCGATCATCGAAATTGTGCCGATTCAGCTTCTGGCAGTGGCGCTGTGCGAGCGCCGTGGTATCGTACCCGGTACATTCCGCTATCTGCGTAAGGTGGCAACCCATGAGTAAGCCGGTCGTCGGCGTCGATATTGGCGGGACAAAAATTGCGGTTGCAGTCATCGATCCCGACAGCGGCACGGTCTACAGCCGCGCCGCGATGCCGACTGAGGCCGAGCGCGGCCCCGCCGATGGACTGGCTCGCATCCGCGCGCTGATCGAGTCCGCCGTCAGCGACGCGGGCTGGACGATGGCCGACGTGACCGGGATCGGCATCGGCAGCGCCGGGCCGCTCGACGCCGAGCATGGCCGTATCCAGAACGAATACACCCTGCCGACGTGGGCCGATGTGCCGATTGTCGATGACCTCAGGGCGGCCTTTGGCGTCCCCGCTGTGCTGGTCAACGACGCCCACGCCGCCGCGCTCGGTGAATTATGGCTCGGCGCGGGGCGGGGCGCGCAGCACATGATTTACATCACCGTCAGCACCGGCATCGGCGGCGCGCTGGTCATCAGCGGGCGGCTCCATCGCGGCGTCGGCCTGATGGCGGGCGAGGTCGGCCACCAGATCATCGACCCGAACAATGGCCCGATCTGTTACTGCGGCGCGCGCGGCTGTCTGGAGATGCTGGCCGCTGGCCCGGCGATTGCCAGCTTTGCCCGCCAGCGCGCTGCGCCAGACGGCATCCTGCTCCAGATAGTCGGTGGAGATAGCCAGCGAATCACGGCGGAAACCGTCGCCCGCGCCGCGCGTCAGGGCGATCCAGTCGCGCGGCAGGTCATGGACGAGACGGCGGCCTATCTGGGCATCGGGCTGTCCAATTTGATGAACATCATCGGCCCTGAAGTGATCGTCCTCGGCGGCGGCGTGATGAAAAGCTGGGATCTGCTCGGCGAGCGGATGATTGCCGCCGCCAAAGGCCGGATCGGCATGGTTCCGTTCGAGCAGATTCGCATCGTCCCGGCAGAGCTGGGCGCAGATGTCGGCGTGATCGGCGCGGCCAAAGCGCTGCTTGATTTCGGCTGATCGCCCTGATTGTCATGAACGCTCAGGTTTTCATGTCCAGGTTAGCGCAAATGGTTTTGACCCTGTCAGCTTCTTCCCTCTCCCGCCGAACGACGAAGGATGAACGGGCCATCATCAGAGGTAGAGGGGTGAGGACGTGCTTACTCAATCGTTTTTTGGCCGCGATACCGTGACGGTTGCCCGCGAGCTGCTCGGCTGCCTGCTCGTCAACGAGACGGCGGACGGCGTCGCCAGCGGGCGGATCGTCGAGGCGGAAGCCTATCTGACCGGCGACCCGGCGGCGCACAGCTTTCGCGGCCCGACGCCGCGCACGAAGTTGATGTTCGGCCCGCCCGGTTATGCCTACATCTATTTCATCTACGGGATGTACTGGTGTCTCAACGCCATCACGCGCGGCGAAGGCATCGGCGAGGCGGTGCTGATCCGCGCGCTGGAGCCAGTCGATGGCCTCGCGCTGATGAAGGCGCGCCGCCGCACCGACAAGCTGACGCAACTGTGCAGCGGCCCGGCGCGGCTGGTGCAGGCGCTCGGCATCCTGCCAGCGCAGAACGGCGCGCCGTTGTTCGACGGCTCGCTGCACATCGACGCCGCCGCTCCGCCGGTTGACTCTGCCGAGATTGTCACGACCACGCGCGTTGGCATCGTCAAGGCCGCCGATCAGCCGCTCCGCTTCTACCTGCGCGGCAGCCCCTACGTCTCTCGCAAGTGACACAGGATGTCACAGCGGTAGGAGCCTCCACTCCTTGTCCCTTTCCCCGGAGAAAGAGGGGGGAAAGAGATGGGTGCGAAACTGTATCGGGCGACGAAGCTGAATAAAATAATCAGGTCAATGCGCTCGCTAACGATTCCACAAACCGGTTCCCCCTCTCTGCTTGCGGAGAGGGGTCAGGGGGTGAGGTCGGATAAGCAGCATGATCCTTAAGTTGGCGTCTATGGGCGTGATTATTCGCACCCGCCAGCCCTCACCCCCGGCCCTGGTGATGGCCTGTTCGCTCTGCGGGTCGAGACGCCGCTTCGCGGCGCGAACGAGGCCATACCACTTCGTCTCCCGGAGGGCGAGGGGAGGAAGATGCGCGTGAGATTTCCGTAGGAGCGCGATGGTTCGCATCCGTTTCCCCCCTCTCTGCTTGCGGAGAGGGGGTTAGGGGGTGAGGTCGTCCCTACTTCGGCGCGAGCGCGTTGAGCATCTCCCAGACATAGACCATCGCAATCACGTCGTCGGCCTGATAGGCGGTCGCGGCCATCAGCGCTTCACCGCTGCCGCTGCGCACGAAACGCTGATAATCCTCGAACGCCTGCTGCCAGTCGGCGTAGCCGCGCCAGTGGAACCCGGCGAACGGCGCGACGACTTTGAGCGACAGACTGCGATCCGGCAGCACGACCGCGCCCTTGAACCCGGCGTGCAGGTCTTCGAGCCGGTGCGCCAATTGATCGTGGATGTCGGGAGCCTGCCAGCGCATGTTGCTGGCGTCGAAGCCCGTCCAGTGATAGATCGGCTGCGTGTTCTGCTTCACTGACTCGTAAAAGACGTTCCAGGCCGCGTGTGGCGTCGGCACGAGCGTGATGTGGCGGCCATCTGGCAGCGCGAAGTCCGACTCTGGCGCAGTTGGCGCGACGACCACTACCTGCGTTTCGTCGGTGTGCCAGCCCCAGCCGATGCTCCAGACGTGGCCGCGAAACGGGTCGGTTTCGATGTCGAAGTACCATCCGGGCTGGCGAAACACCTCGGCCAGCCTGCCGTACCACAGCGGACGATCCTGCAAATAGGCTTCGGCCTGCGCCTTGTAGGCATGGACTTTCTTCGGCCCGACGTGCTTGAATTTCAGAAGCTGCTCGACGCTCATGGCTCGGATCTGTTCCATCGTCTCGACGCCCGCTTCGGCGAAGGCTTCGCGGGTGTGCCGGTTGATGCCGGTCAGCAGGCTGACATGGCGGCGACTTTGGGCGTCGTCGCTGCACAGCGTGTACCACGGGCAGAGCTTACAATGGGGCGCGAGGATCAGCTCAGGCTCGCGGGCGCTGCCGTCGAGCAGCCGCGCCACGTCGAGCAGCGCCGCCGGGAAGTCAGGCGCAAGCCTGTGCGGCACGCGGCGGGCGGGCAGTCCATCGACCGTCTGGCCGAGCCACAGCTCGCCGTCCGGCGCTGCGCCCTGAAGCTGTTCCAGCAGCCACAAGTAGCAGTCGAGCTGGCGCTCATCGGCGGGCTGCGCCTTGCCCGCCAGCTTGATCTCGACTGGCGCATAGAGCGATTCGCCGACGCGCATCAGCCGGTCAACTTTGCCGCGCACCGTCACTGGCTCGGCGATGCCGTCGAGCGTCACCGTCACTTCGAGCGCCGCCCCGGCAATGACGCGCGCGCCCTCGGCCATTAGCCGCCGCGTCTGCGCGACGGCATCGGCCCAGTCGCGCACCGGCACGGGGACGAGTCCCGGCGTGGTCGCGCGCAGCACATCGTCCTCGTGGCGGACGCCTTCGGCCAGTTGGCGCAGGGTCGCCGCGCTCGGCTGGTCGCGCAGCGCCGGGTCGCCATAGTTGTACAGCCAGATATGCCGCGCGCAGGTGGCGTGCCAGCGTATCATTCCGGCAGTGATAATCATTCCAGCATCTCAGCTATCCGCACAGATGAGCGAATCATACCCGATGATCCGCCTTTCGTGCGAGGGCAGGCTTGACGTCAGATGGATACAATGGCTTTTGTCGGGGCGCGATCTTTCGCGCCTGCCAGCCCTCACCCCCGGCCCCTGGTTAGGCCCGCTCGCCTACGGGTCGAGATGCCGCTACGCGGCACGAGCGAGGCCATAACCACTTCGTCTCCCGGAGGGCGAGGGGAGAAAGATCAGGGCCGCGATGGTTCGCGCTCGCTCCCCCCTCTCCGCTTGCGGGGAGGAGGTCAGGGGGAGGGGTCGCCTTCCGTCGGGGCGCGATTATTCGCGCCCGCCAGTCATGCCCGCGAGCGTTCCTGCCTCCGACAGTTTCGTAGGGGCATGATGCATCATGCCCGCCGCAAGGTTATACATCAGGGGGATTCCGTCGGGGCGCGACCTTTCGCGCCCGCCGCAAGGATTTATGCCGTATGGAAAACCGTATTCTTTGTCCCTTCGATCTGGTAAAGGCACGCCATGACCCAACTCCGACCGATGACCGAAACCGAGTTTGTCCCGTTTATCGAGCGCCTGAACTGCGAATACGCCGCCGACAAGGTCGAGGCCGGAAGCTGGCCTGCCGGGGACGCGCTCCGGCTGGCTGACGAGTCGACGCGCAGCCTGCTCCCGGACGGCCTCGCCACGCCCGATAACGCCCTGCGTACCATGATCGACGATGACGGTCAGCCGGTCGGCAGTCTGTGGTACGCCGTGCGCCGTGATGGTTTCGAGCCGGAAGCCTTCCTGTACGAGTTTCTGATTTTCGAGCCGTTTCGCCGTCGCGGCCACGGTGAAGCTGCCCTGCGCCTGTATCACGCCGAAGTCCGGGCGCTCGGCATCGACCGCGTCGGCCTGCACGTCTTCGGCCACAACCCCGGCGCGCAGGCGCTTTATCAGAAGCTCGGCTATCAGATCACCGACATCGCCATGCGCATGACTCTCGACGAGGACAAGTGAGCTTGCTGCCGCTGGCGGCATGAAAGACGACCGAGGTGCTGCTCGACACCAGACCCGTTCTGCTGAGCCGAGCGCGGGCGGCCATCGGCGATCTGCGGCTTGTCGAGCTGGACAGCGATGGCGACATCAGCCAGCCTTATCGTCGAATGTCACCTGCTCGTACACATCGGCCAGCCTCAACGCACAATCAATGGACGATAATTCCGCCTGGCTTTCCAGCGCTTTAACGTCCGTGAAATGCCAGACATCCTCATCCTGACGTGAGTACCGTTCGATGCGCGGACTATCCTGAGCGATCAGGATGTATTCTTGCAGCGACTCCAGTTCACGATAGTGCTGGAACCTTCGGCCACGGTCGTAACGCTCCGTCGATGGTGAGAGCGCCTCGATAATAACAGCAGGGTTTAGCAGCGTATCTAACCGGTCGTCACTGAATTCGGGACTTCCACAAACAACACTGATGTCGGGATAAGTGTACCGCCCGGTTGCCTGAATCTTGACGCGCATCTCCCCTTGATAAATCTCACAGCCATGCCCGCGCAGTTGGGCGTACAGTGCGACATAAGTGCTGCCAGTAATCAGGTTATGAGCGCGGCTCGCGCCGGTCATGGTGAAGACCTCGCCGCCGAGAAACTCGTGCTTGATTTCGCTCTGGCGCTCGAATTCCAGGTAGGCTGCTTCGGTCATTTCTGAGGAGGCTTCGGGGATTGCAGACATAGAGGCTCCTACCTTGATAGACTCACAAGGTGCGCCTATCATTTATTATACGAGCATCCTGTGTCAACTTGACGGCATATTCTTAACAGGGCAAACGCATCAAATTTGATCGGAGTTTCAAGAAAGCTCATATCGGTTTA
>CAZZAO010000026.1:0-5639 GCA_964652205.1 uncultured Anaerolineaceae bacterium
GCGTCGAAGCTGGTTCAT
The DNA here is from genome assembly GCA_964652205.1 of uncultured Anaerolineaceae bacterium. Classification (GTDB taxonomy): domain Bacteria; phylum Chloroflexota; class Anaerolineae; order Aggregatilineales; family Phototrophicaceae; genus ZC4RG36. The sequence goes on from CAZZAO010000026.1 coordinate 19, forward strand.
TCGGCGGGAGCGGCAGGTGGTAAAGCGCTTTCACGCCTGGCACGAAGGTTGTCAGCAATCGTTCACCCCTCGCCCTGAGGGAGAGGGGCAGGAGGTGAGGGCATTCTCCGCCGCCGCAGCACGAGCGCGATCAGCGTCCGCAGCTCGTCCATCTTCAACGCCAGCGCCGCGCCGATGAACACCAGCACGCCGACCGTCACTTCGATGCCGAGCGCGATCACTGTCCAGAGGAAGCCGCGCTCAGTCAGGCCGATGCGCTGAATCACGAATTCAACGACGAGGATTGCCAGCGCCATTGCCAGACTGGCCGCGAAGGTTTTCAGGGTCGTCAACGCCAGCACGTTCTCATTCAGGCCGTTCCAGCGCCGACGCAGCACCACCGCCAGCGCTACGACCTCGAAGGTGACGCCGAGCGTGTTCGCCAGCGCCAGCCCGCCGACGGAGCCGTGCAGGTTCGTCGGGTCGGACTGGGCGACGCCGCTGAGTAAGATAGCAAAGACAATGTTGATGACCGCGCCGCCGATGGCCGCCCACAGCGGCGTCATCGTGTCCTTATCGGCGTAGAAGCTGCGGGCGACGACTTCGAGCAGTGAGTGGAAGATGATGCCGATGGCGAAGAACTGAAGCGTAGTGAACACCAGCGCCGATGCCGAGGCGTCGAACGCCCCGCGTTCGAGCAGGCTGATGAGCGGGCGTCCGATGACGATCAGGCCGATAGCTGAAGGAATGGTCGCAATCAGGATAAAGCGCAGCGCGCCAGACATGGCATCGCGCTTGCCGCTGACATTGCCGACTGAACTGAGCGCGGCCAGCGTCGGGAAGATGACCACGCCCATCGCCGTGCCGACCAGCGTTTCGGGAATCTGCATGATGCGCCAGCCCCAGTCGTAGGCGCTGGCCGAACCGGGTTCGAGCCGCGAGAGAATATTGGCGCTGACAATCGCCGTCACGGCGATCACGCCGAGGTCGAGGACGCGCGGGATCATCAGCCGGATAATCATCCTTAGATTCGGGTCGTTCCAGCCGAGTCCGGGCGTCCAGCGCATCCGCACCTGAATCAGACCGGGAACCTGGACGGCGAAATGCAGCGCTGCGCCGATGACCGCACCGACAGCGATGCCATGAATGCCCATGCCCGGCACCAGAAACCATGCGCCGAACAGGATGCCGAGGTCGAACATGATCGGTGCGAGCGACGGCAGCAGGAAACGATTGTGGCTTTGCAGGATGCCCATCGAGAGGCCGCTGACCGAAAAGATCAGCGTGCTGATGAGCAGAATCCGCATCAGTTCGACGGTTTGCGCCTGACTGGCGGCGTCGAATCCCGGCGCAACCACGCTGCCGATCAGCCAGGGCGCGAAGATGAAGGCGAAGATGCTGACGACCAGCGTCACCGTGAACAGCGTATTGATGATGTGGCTGGCGGTCTTCCAGGCCGTCTGGACTTCGCCGCGCGCCAGCATTCCGGTGAAAACCGGGATAAAGGCGAAGGCAATCGCGCCCCCGGCGATCAGATTAAAAATCTGCTCCGGGATGCGGTTGGCGATCACATAGGTATCATACTGCGCGCTGACGCCAAAGATGCGAGCGATGATGAACGTCTGCGCCAGACTGATGAGTTTGGCGGCAGCGAAGGAAACGATCACAATCACGGTCGAGCGGACAAGATGGTGGTTGGTTGCCGCGGTCGATTCAGCCATATCCGCTCGCTTCGTCGGTTACGCGCCCAGCGCCTTGAGGGCGTCCTGAGCTTCGGTGTCATGGGCATTGTGAATCAGCGCTGAGTGGAAGGCGCTGGCGGCCTGCGCCGTCTGGCCTTCCGCCGCAAAGACTTTGCCCTGCCAGTAGTAAGTTTCCTCGACGTACTGGCCGCCGTTGGTCAGGTTGTTGTTGACCAGCGCCAGCACGTCGTTGTAGCGCCCGGTATTAAAATACGCCTCGAATGGCCCGAACTGATACCAGAGCATACGGAAGTGCAGGCCGAGCTGGAGCGCCTTATCGTAGGCGACTGCGGCTTCGTCATAACGCTTGAGCTTGGTCAGCGAGGTTCCCATATTGAACCACGGATAGACGTTGGTCGGGTTCTGCCGGGCTTCAGTCTGCGCCACGGTCAGCGCGTACTCTGCCGCCTTATTGACGTCGGCGCGGTCGCCGAGCAGGCTCGTCAGCAGCCCTTCGCGCGGCTTATCGTAGAGGACGATGAAGACGCGGTTGAACGCCTGCCAGTTGCGGTCGAACTCGCTGTACGGCTCGGCCATGCCCGCGTCATTTGCGCCGAAGCCGAGGTAGCTGTCATAAATGTAGAAGTCGCCGAGCGTGTCGTCGTAAGCCACCAGCGTTCGATAATGGCCGATCCAGTCGTAGCCTTCAGGCGCGTAGCCGGTTTCGATCAGCACCGGGAAATTGTTGGCGAGCAGCTTCTTGAGCAGGTCGACATCGCCACCCATGCGAGTGATGGCGCGGACGCCAGAATTTTCGTTGACGAACGACACCATTTCGCTGGGGCTGACGTTCTTATCCTCAGGGTCGGGCTTCAGCCAGTTAGCCGCGAAGGTCTGATCCTGCTTCCAGCCATAGTAGCTCAGGCCCATCGTGATGTTGGCCGGGCCGCAGTTATTCCATGTCTGCTGGACGTGCGTGAAACCGTACAACCGTGCCGAGGCCGGCGGCACGGTCACGGGGGCCGTCTGCGCGTCGGCTACGGCAGTGGGCGCAGCCTCAGTCGCGGCTTGCGCGTGCGCCACGCTGACGCCGAACAGGCTGGCGAACAGGTCAGGCGCGGGCGGCGTCGGCGTGATGGCGAAGGCAGCCTGAAGGGTCGCCTCGGTAGTCGCGGCGCTGGTCGCGCTGGCGGTGCTTTCTTCCGTGCTGAAGCTAAAGTTCTCGCTTAATAAATCGGCGGCGGAAAGATCGCTATTCGGCGGCGGCTGCACCGTCGGGATAGTTGCGTTCGGGTCGGGGCGGTCGAGGAAGGCCGCCATAAACGGGGCCATGTCGATAACGCGCTGCTGCTGGCCCGGACGAAAGACGTTACGAAACAGGATCACGCCGACGCCGAAGCCGACGATCAGCACGATCACCACACCGAGGACGATCCACAGTCCCCGGCGGGATCGAGCGGGCGTTCCGATGTTTTTTGGATTATTCATGCGCGCAAACACTCCCAACCACGGCCTACAGGTGGCTATTGTACACCCGCGCAGGCAATTTCCCGTCTTGCTGCCTGACGATTACCCGACGCCAGCGCCGTTCAGAAGGATGAAGGCCGCTGCGATTTCGGCCCGCCTTCGACGGCGCGGCATTATAGCATAGCGTCGGTGACACTGGCTCACAGAGTTGTTCGCTGCTAGAATGGCGCTCGGTTTTCTCATGACCGATTAAACTGAGCCGGGTCTGCATGGCTAAGTACCGCAATCGTCTGCTGGCAGGGTTCGCCATCGCTTTTGGTATCTATATCGTCCTGCTGCTGTTCACCAATACCGGCGATCTGATCGCTCACCTGCGCGCGTTTCCGTGGATTTTGCTCGTACCGCTCGTCGCGCTCAAGCTGCTGTCGTGGGTCTTTCGCTTCAGCCTGTGGCATTACTATCTCGGTGTCGTCGGCGCGCGCGACAAGCTCAGCCTCGCCGACAGCGCGATCATCTTCATCTCCGGGTTTATGTTCGTCATCAGCCCCGGCAAGATGGGGCAGGCGCTCAAGGCGGTATTCGTCAAGGCTAAAACCGGCGTCGCGGTCGCGGCTGTCGCGCCGATCATTCTCGCCGAGAGCATCAATGACGGCCTCGGCATTCTGGCGATTACGCTGATCGGCGTGGCGCTGGCCGGGAAGAGCATCGACCTCGGCCCCTATCGCTCGATCATTGCTCTCTCGACGGCGGCGATTCTGATCGGTGTGATCGCGGTGCAGATTCGCCCACTCGGCCTGTTCCTGATCGGCCTGTGTGGTCGGCTGCCGCTGATTCGCCGCGCGCAGGGCTGGCTGCTGGCCTTCTACGACAGCACGCGCGTCGTCCTGCTGCCGCAGCATCTGCTCATCGCCGCGACGCTCGACACGATAGCCTATACGATTGACTCGGTCGCGCTGATGCTGATTATTTCCGGCTTCGGCGTGCCGATCTCGTGGACGCTGTTTTTGCAGTCGATGTTCATTCAGGGGGTCACGTCGGCGCTCGGCGCGTTGAGCGGCTCGCCCAATGGAGCGGGCGTGACCGAGATTTCGTCGAGCGGGATGCTGCTGGCGCTGGTCGCCCCGGCTAACCCGATCCTGAGTGTTTCGGCGGCGCTGGCGGCGGCGGTGATCGAGGGCTTTTTTCAGAAGTGGTTCCGCGTGCTGGCCGGTCTGGTCGTGACGCTGATTTTCCGCAAGCGCCTGTTCACCCGTGAAGTTGACCAGATGATTGCCTCGCTGGATTTCAGGCGACCGTCGCAGGCCGCAGCGGAACTGGGAGACTAACGCCATGCCTGACCGTATTGAGGTCGATTTACACAGTCACACCCTCTGGTCAAAAGACTGCCTGACCGAATTCAGGACGATTCTGCGCCTGCTCGATCAGCGCGGCCTCGACAAAATTGCCATCACCGACCACAACACCGCTGAGGGCGCGCTGGCGCTGCACCGACTCGCGCCGGATCGGATTATCGTCGGCGAGGAGATCATGACGACTCAGGGCGAAATTCTGGCCTACTTCGTCCGCCAGACCGTCCCCGCCGGGCTGACGCCGGACGAGACGATCCAGCGGTTGCGCGATCAGGGCGCAGCGATCAGCGTTGCGCATCCGTTCGACCGACTGCGTAAGGGCGCGTGGCTGGAAGCCGATCTGAACCGCATCATCGACAAAGTTGACGCGATTGAGGTCTTTAATTCGCGCTGCATGGTTCACAGCGACAACGAGCAGGCGCGCGCTTATGCCGCTGAACATCATCGGCCCGGCACGGCAGGCTCGGACGCGCATACGGCCATCGAGTACGGGCGCGCCCGTTTGCGTCTGCGCCCGTTCGACGATGCCGAATCGTTCATCGACGCGCTGGCCGACGCCGAGGTTGTCCCGCGCTACAGCCCGCGTTTTGTCCATTTCGGCAGCAAGGCCGCCAAATGGTCGAAGAAACTTGGCCTCAAGCCGCGTCAATGGCCGGGGGGATAGCTGCTGCCTGTGGTTTTTCGCGCCTGCTGCAAAGGTTCACCTTCACTCAGAATTTGATGCGTCAAGCCCGGTTTTGCCTTCTGATCCTGTGAAAGATCACGGGCAGGCTTTCGATGGGATTTGCCTGTCGCCAGCGATTTTGAACAGTTGATGGCGCGACCGCAGCGGTTCGATTACTCGCCGCTCTTCGCAGCCGGGGTGGCCTCAGTCGTCGCTAATGCCTGCTGCGCTGCCGCCAGCGACGAGCCGCCGATGTCTGCCGCGAGGCCGGGATCGTCGCTGTTCTCCAGCACGACCGCGACCGCCACGCCGCGCCGACCGGCCAGCGTCGCAAAGCCGACGAACCATGCCTGCGGCCCTTCGCCCGAATAGGACACAGTCGCATGTCCGCCGATGTCGATATTCGGACGTCCGGCGTTCTGCGCCGCGCCGTTAGCGACCGCGTCGCGCATCAAGTCCTGAAGCTGGCGCGCGACGGCG
>CAZZAO010000026.1:5649-47471 GCA_964652205.1 uncultured Anaerolineaceae bacterium
CCGGCCACATAGCGCCAGCCCGCGTCCCCGCGCGCCTCGACCGGCTCCCAGGCGGAACTGCCGGGGGGACGGCTGGCGATCAGCACATAAGGCTGCGGCGCGTTGCCGTCGTTGGCAATCGCCGCTGCAATGACCGCCATGCCGAGCGGCGAGACGGTCAGGCTGCTCTGGCCGAGCGCGCTGGCAACCAGGTTAGCCGAGGTTAAGGGCAGCGGCGCTGTCATCGCTGACTGCGGCAGCGTGGTTGGCACGAAGCCCGCCAGTGTCGGCGGGTCGTAGAGATGGAAGGTGTCGAAAGTCGCCGAGACGACCGGCGCGCCGAGCGATGAGGCCAACTGCGCGAACGAGTTCGGACAGGCGAAATCATACGACTGCCGCAGATTGAGCGCGATATTCGGCAAGCGGACGGCGCAGCTCAACTTCAGATCGTCGATGGTGACCGGCTGTGCCGCGCCCGGTCGGGGGATGTCGAGCGGCGTACCGTAGAGCAGGGCAGCGGCCATCAGCGGTGTTTGCAGCACGCCGCCGGGCTGATAGCGCCCCTGTAAGGCGCGGTTGAAGAACGGGTTGCCGGGGTCGGCGCTCAGCGTATCCCAGTCGGCGTCAAGCTGATTGGGGTCATAAGTCGGCAGACTGACCAGCGCCAGCACCTGACCATCCGGCACAGACAGCACGACGGCTGCGCCTTTTTTGCCGCGCATGGCCTCGGCAATGCTGGTCTGTATGTTGAGGTCGAAGGTTAGCTCGATATCCGAGCCGACGCGCGGGCGATGGAGCAGGCTGTCCGCCAGCGTGTCGCCAAAGCTGCGCCGGACATTGCTGCCGAGCAGCAGCGCGTTGTAGGCTGCCTCTGCGCCACCGACGCCGTAGCGCAGGCTGAAGTAGCCCAGCGCGCCGTTCATGGCTGGATAGCGATAAGCGCGCGTCACTGCGCCGCTGGCTTGAGTCTGCGTGCTGACAAGCGTCGTGCCGTTGCGGTCGAAAATTGCGCCGCGCTGGATTGAAGCGGCGGCTTCGACCAGTCGGGGGTTCTCCGAGCGCTTGAGCAGCGTGTCCGGCCCGGCGACGGCCCAGTAGGCGGCGGCCAGCCCGACGGCAGTGAAGCCGATCAGGCACAGCAGCAGCAGGCGGTTGATCTCACGGGTGAACTGCATTGTGAACCTGAAAAGATAGAGCCGAGAGCAAGGAAGGGCCGGGGACTGAGCGCTGAGGACTGAGTAAAAGCAAGCTGAAGCGCGACTGAAGGCCGGTTGTCGAGCGAGCCAGCCTTACAGCTTTTTCTCGGGCCTCGGTTCTCAGTCCCCGGTTCTTCATGAGGCGTCCGCCGTCGATAACCGGAGCAGCAGGCCGATGATGATGAAATTGACCACCAGCGAGCTGCCGCCGTAGCTCATGAAGGGCAGCGTGACGCCGGTCAGCGGAGCCAGCTTGAGCACGCCGCTCATAATGAACAGCGATTGCACTGCCAGCAGGGCGCTCAGGCCGACGGCCAGCAGGGTATTGAACGGGCGACCTCGCTGCGCCACGCTGATCCGCAGGCCGCGCACCAGCAGCGTCCCGAAACAGACGATGACGACGATCACGCCGAGCAGTCCCCACTCCTCGCCAACTGCCGCAAGGACAAAATCCGAATGGACGACCGGGATGTAGTTCGGCGACCCCTGACCGATACCCTGCCCGAAAATGCCGCCAGCGGCGAACGCCAGCAGACTCTGGACGATCTGGAAGGCGCGACCGTTGGCATCGTTCCACGGGTTGACCCAGATATCGACGCGCAGCCGGACGACCGCAAAGGCGGAGTAGGCGACCACGCCGGCCACGCCGATCAGCGCCGCGCCGCCGACCAGAATCAGGGTATAGCCGCTGGCGACATAGAGCAGAATCAGGAAGATGACGAAGAACAGGATGGCTGTGCCGAGGTCTTTCTGCCAGACCAGAATGACGACGCTCAGGCCCCACATCAGCAGCACCGGGCCGAGGATGCGCGGCGACACCGGCAGCCGCTGCTCATGCGCCAGATCGCCCGCGCGCAGCGCCGGGTACTGCTCGCCGAGGTAGCTGGCGAGGAAGGCGACGAGGATGACCTTGAGCGGCTCCGACGGCTGGAAATTAACCGCCCCGAAGCCGAGCCATAGCTCCGGCGCGCCGGGCTGGCCGGACGGATTGCGCCCCAGAATAATCGTGCTGACCAGCAGGCCGAGGCCGACGATCAGCAGGGTATAGCGGTAGACGCGCAGCCAGCGAATCAACTGCGGTATGAGCGCTGCACCGAGCAGCCCGACCGTGCCAACGATCAGCCAGAGTGTCTGGCGGTCGGCGAAATTCGGAGCCAGACGGTCGATCATGACCAGTCCCCAGCCGCTCAGGAACATCGTGAGCGGAAACAGCACCGGGTCGCGCCCCGGCAGGTGCTGTTCCAGCAGCAGGTGGCCGATGACCGCGCAGGCGACCCAGATCAGCACACTCAGCCAGTCGAACGGGCGGAATTCGGCGCGGCTGACCGAGAGCGCCAGCATACTCAGCAGCACGAACGCGCCGCCGATGCCGAGCAGGCGGCGCTCGACGTAAATGCGGCGGCGGATCGGCTCCGGGGCCGCCAGCGCGGGAAGATGGTCGGTCGTCAAGAGACGGTCAGAGCGCCAGCCGACCGACGAGCGCGCCGAGTTTCTGACGCTGGTCGGGGGCGATGGCCTGCGGCGCGGTCTGGATGGCGTGTTCGAGCGCGTGGTGGCTCGGCCAGTCAGCGCGCTCGTCGAGACTCTCGACGGCATCGGCGATAGCCTGCTGCGCGGATTGCAGGTTGCGCGCCATTGTCCGCAGCACCATCTGGACGGTGACTGGCTCCTCGGTTTCGTGCCAGACGTCGTAATCGGTGACGTGCGCCATCGTGGCGTAGGCGATCTCGGCTTCGCGGGCGAGGAAGGCTTCAGGCGCAGTTGTCATGCCGATGATCTCGCAGCCCCATTTCTGGAAGATGCGGCTCTCGCCTTTCGTGCTGAAGCGCGGCCCTTCAATGACGATCAGCGTCCCGCTGCCGTGGACGTCCGCGTCAGTCTTCTGCGACGCGGTCGTGAGCAACTGGCATAACTCCGGGGCGAACGGGTCAGCGACGCCAACATGACCGACGAGGCCGGTATCGAAAAAGGTACGGCCCCGGTCGAGTCTGGTGAAGTCGAAAAGCTGGTCAGGGATGACGATGTTCCCCGGCGCGCATTCCTCGCATAGCGAGCCGCAGGCGTTGACGGCGATGATAAAACGGATGCCGAGCGCCTTAAGCGCATAGATATTGGCACGATAGGGGACGGTCGATGGGGTGTAAATGTGTCCGACGCCATGCCGGGGCAGAAACGCCACCCGCTTGCCGTGCAGTGTCCCGATCATGATGTCGTCGCTCGGCTTGCCGAAGGGCGTATCGCTGCTGACATGCGTGATGTCGTGGATGTCGGGCATGTTATAGAGGCCAGAGCCGCCGATGACGGCAATCTGAGGGTTTTCTGACATGGTTGCTTCTCCTCTAAGTTCGGATAACTCGGCGGCGTCTTCCGCAGCGACGCAATTTTTCGCGCCTGCTGCAAGGGTCGAGAATCGTTGGTTACGGCTCCATCTCCAGCCGGTAATAAATTTTGCCGATGCCGACGACGTCGCCGTTTGTGACGATGACTGGCTGCTGCACTGGAATACCGTTGAGCAGCGTCCCGTTGCGGCTTTCTTTATCTTCAAGCCACCACTGGCCGTTACGCATGACGACGACGGCGTGCTCGCCGCTGGCGAACGAATCGGTCACGCGGATCGTGTTGGTCGGCGCGCGTCCGAGGCTGGTTTGCGGCAGCAGCGGGTAGGTTTCCCCGGTGACGGCGTAAGTGCCGTCGATTTCGCGCAGCACGACCAGTCGTCCATAGGTGCGGCGGCTGGTTTCGGCGCTGCGCGCGCTGGCACGGTAGTCGCGCCACATGACGGCAAACAGGCCGAACAGCATTGCCAGCAAAATCAGGGCGGACAGCAGCCGCAGGACGAACAGGGCAATCTCGCTACTCACGGCATTCCGATCTGCGGCGTGTCAGAAGTCAGGGGCAGCATCGACCCGCGTCTGTGATTCGCCGAACGGATCATCTTCCAGATAGACCATCGTAATTTTGCCCATCCGAATGACGTCGCCGGTTTGCAGGTTGTGTTCGCGCACCCGCGAGTCGTTGACGTAGGTTCCGGTCTGACTCTGGGTATCGAACAGGGTGTAACGCCCGAAGCGCAGCCGAATCTGGGCGTGATGGCGCGAAATATAGGGGTCATCGAGTACGACGTGATTATCGCGGCTGCGGCCCAGGTTGACCAGCGGCTCGGTCATGGCGACGGTCGTATCGCCGTTGACGATCAACTGGGCGTTCTGGGGCCGATCCTGCGCTGCCAGAATCGGCAGGTTGGCCCGCTCCATCACTGCGGTGTCGTGGCGTAGCTGGACGGTATGGGCGGCGCTCACCGAGACATCGGCGGCGGAAAAGGTCACGTCGCCCTCGAAGCGCACGATTGGATCGGCGTTCAGACGGTATCCAGCCTCGCTCGCCAGTTCGACCAGATGCTGACTCAGGATTTCCTGTAAACGGGGCTGGCGCGTCAGCAGCGCGTCGCGCACGTCGGGGTTCAGGCGGATGACGTAGCGATCAGGCGCGACCGGTCGCGGGTCGCCGTCGGCAGTTTTCGATTCGCCTTCCATCGCTCGCGCCAGATGCAGGGCGATGTCCTGCGCGCGCACGCTGCGGCTGAAAACCTGCGCGAATGCGCCCTCGATGAGTCGTTCAAGCTGCGCCTCAAAATGGGCGAGATTTTGATCGTTCATGTCGGTCATTATAGCCCCGGCCTATCGGAGCGGCAACGGTGTTCGACATAAACTCACCCAACGCCAAACCTACGTAAAACAGGCGCGTCACCATCATCGGTGACGCGCCTGCTGTGTCTACGTCAGTAAAACTGTCCTTATTGCGGCGGAACGAACGATGGCTCGCTCGGAATGTTGTTCGTCCAGACGTCGTAGGTCTGAACGTTCACTTTGCCGGAACTGCGCAGATCGGCCAGATAGTCGGTCAGCGCTTTCTGTTCGGCGGTCTGAATCTCCGTTTCGGTCGGCTCAGTCGGACGGCGACCGATGACCTGCATGACGTGATAGCCGAAAGTCGTCTTGATCGGGCCGAGGAAATCGCCGATCTTGCCAGTGCGGGCAGCGTTAGCAAATTCCGCCACATAGTTGCTGGCGGGCGCCCAATCGTACAGGCCGCCAGTCGCCTGACTGCCGGTATCGGTCGAAACTGACGCGGCCAGATCAGCGAACGATGCCCCACCCTTGAGCGCGGCCAGCACGTCATTGGCTTCGTCTTCGGTAGCGACCAGGATGTGTCGAACTTTCACGTCATAGGTCTGCTCGGATGCTGCCGCAGCGCCGATCTTTTCGGCGAGCTTCGTCCGCAGCGCCTGCGTCTCGAAGTAGGCGTTGATGTCGGCGTCGCTGACGCGCGCGCTGTCCCTGAACGTCTGGAAGGTGCTGTCCTTGTTCGTCTTGAACTGGTCGGCCTTCTGGGTCGGGTTCAGGGTTGGGATAGCCGTCGGGCTGGGGAAGGGCGATGCCGTCGCGGTCGGCGGGGCAGCCGGAGTCGGCGTGACGGTCGGCGTGGCGGTCGGCGTCGGCGAGACGAAGGGAGTCGGCGTGGCGCTCGGCTCGACCGTTGCCGTCGCGTTGGCGGCATCGGCAATCGCCTGCGGATCATAGCCAAAGAACTGGTTGATCTGCGTCTGCACGTCGTCCGCGCTGACCGTGATGCCCATCTGCTGCGCCTGCTGGCGCACGATCAGGTCGTCGATCATATCGTTGAGCACGCGGTTGCCGAGCTGGTCGGAGACCTGCACTTCGTTCAGCCAGGTCTTGTACGGCTCCTGACCGAGAATATATTGCAGGTACTGATCGCTGTTTGCGCCGAACGCACCCGCCGTCTGATAGGCAGCAGTCAGGCGGTTATTGAGCAGCGCGCGTTCCAGCTTGACCCGCGATTTGAACTGGCTGACGGTGATCGACTGGCCGTCGACGGTAGCGACTGCCTGCGAGGGCAGAATAACGGCTTCGTAAATGCCGGCGATCAGCAGAATCAGGATGACCAGCGCGCCTGCGGCAATGCTGCCGAGGATCACATAGCGCTGAATCTGGCGCTCATGCTCGGCGCGAGTCTGGTATTCGCGCAGCGGGCGGGCGCTTTTGGCGGTTGTCTTTGGCCCGGCTGGCTTCGCTGCGGGCGAGTTGGCAGCCGGTGGTGTGGGCTTGCTCGACCCGGAGGTCTCGCTACGTTTCGTCATCCACGGTCTCCTTAGCGTTAAAGAAGGCATGGCCGGTGAAGACCAGCCATGCCCTGTTTTTTATGGGTTCCGCTGCGACCGGCGGCTTATTCGCTCGAAATCTCGAAGGGCAGCAGCGCCAGGTGGCGCGCGCGCTTGATCGCCACGGCAAGCTGGCGCTGGCAGCGCGAGCAGTTGCCCGTCTGGCGGCGCGGTTTGATCTTGCCGGTCTCGGTGATGTAACGCTTCAGAGTGTCGATGTCTTTATAGTCGAAGCACTTGCCCCTGGGGCAGTAGTGCTGGCGCGCGCGGCCACGGCCACGGTATTCACGCTCGCCACGATCTTCGCGGTCTTCACGGCCACGCCCACGGCGTTCGCCGCGATCCTCTTCTTCGGTGTTGTCGTCGTCTCTTGCTCGGTCAGACACGGGTTCGTCTCCAGGTAATTAAGGTCAGGTCGCTAAAAGGCGTAGTCCCCGCCCTCGGCATCTTCGTCGCTGTAATCGACGTCGCTGTGATGCGCGCGGCGGTCGCCCAACAGGATCATTTCGTTGGCAACAAGCTCGGTGCGGAAATGTTTCTTGCCGGTTTCATCTTCCCATCCACGGGTCTGAAGCCGACCTTCCACGTACACCTGCTGGTTTCGGGTCAGATGCGTCTTGCAAATCTCGGCCAGATTGCCCCAGGCGACCACGTTGAACCATTCGGTTTCTTCGCGGCGCTCGCCTTCGGTGGACGTCCAGGTGCGGCTGGTGGCGACGCTAAAGCTGGTGACGGGACGGCCACTCGGCGTATAGCGCATCTCCGGGTCGCGCCCGACGTACCCAATAATCATGACCTTGTTCAGACCGCGTCCCATAGGGTGTTTTCCCTCGTCGCCCATTCGCCCCGGTCAGGTCGCCTGATGCTGCTAGTCGTCTTTGCGAATGACGAGGTAGCGCAGCAGGTTGGGGGACAAATTCAGGTTGCGCTCTAGCTCGCTCAACCCGCGCGATTCCATGCTGGCTTCGTACAGGACGTAGTAGCCTTCACGCTGCTTGTCGATCTCGTAAGCCAGCTTGCGCCGGCCCCAGCGGTCGATCTTGTTGACCTGACCGGCTTCACCAGCCTCGGCCCAGCCGCGCACCTGGTCGATGGTGCTGTTGACCGTCGCCTCGTCGGTGTCGAGACGCACAACCACAATCAGCTCATATGCTCGTTTCATCGGGGTATTCTATTCTCCTTTCCCCGGGTTTGCCCCACCATCCTGCGCTAGCGCGCGTGGGTGAGGCGGAAAGTCGTGACGCTGGAAGGGGGAACAACCAGCGCTGGGAATATTACATGACGCTGCGGCCTTTGACAACCGGGAGTTGCGGCAGGTTGATTCGTTCAGCGGCTTACACGAGGCCGTCCTCACCCCCGACCCCTGCGCGGCCTGCGGCTCCTGCCGAACAAAGAGATGTTCGGCACGCTGCGCCGCAGGCAGAGAGGGAGTCTCATTTGGGGGACAATGGCGTTCCTGTTGAATGAGATAAAGCCGCTCTGTCTTGATGGTGTGGTTATAAGAAATACTGTTCCTGCGGCGTGATTCCCCTCTCCGCAAGCAGAGAAGGGTTAGGGGAGAGGTTGGTTATTGCTGATGCTCGTTCCCACGCCAGCCGCGCGCTCGCCAGCGCCAGCGCGACGACCAGCCAGAACAGCATATTCGATGCCTGAAAATCGGTGCGGAAGAAGTACAGGTCAGCCGCGCCGTTGATGAGCGCCGTCAGCAGCGCCGCCTGATAGCCGAGGTGAATCGAGGTTAGCTCCGGGTCGGCCTGCGCGTGATGCCAGCCTGTCGCGCCGTAGACAAAGACGCTGCCCATCGTCACGACGAAGATGCCGACGCCGACCAGCCCGATCTGATTCGCCATAATCAGGTACATGCTGGCGACGTCGGTATACAGGTCGATGTCCGGCGTGCCGGTGAAGCCGACGCCAGTGATGGGATAGCGGCTGATGAGCTTGAGCGAGTCGCCATATTCGCCGAGGCGCATCTGCGTCGATAGATCCGAGGCCGTGAAAGCCTCGGTGAAGCGGGTGATGTAAATCCGCGTCTGCGGCAGGATCATGAAGGCAATCGCGCCGAGGAACAACAGCGCCAGATATTTTCGATAGCCTTTATGGACGCCGATGAAGGCGATACCGATCACCAGCGCCAGAATCGAGGCGCGCGAGAAGGTCAGCAGCAGCGCCAGCCCGACCAGACCGAGGACGATCAGCGTCAGCCAGCGCCAGCGCAGCACCGGACGACTGCCGAATAACTGCGGCGCGATCATCGCCGCCGCCACGGCCAGCACGCCGCCGTAAGCATTCGGATCGACCCATGTGCCGATGGCGCGTTCGGCCATTGCCGGGTCGTCGTTGATGTAGCGAATGACGCCGCCGTTGGGGTAGCCGATTCGCGCCAGCCGCACCAGCACGTTTTCGGCGGTCTGGTCGGGCAGGGCGTAAAGCGCCAGCCCGACGAGCGCCTGAAGGCCAATCGCCGCCATGACGACCAGCACCAGCCGTCGCAGCGCCTTCGTGTCGCGCAGCAGATCGACGAGGATGAAGACGAGGCCGATGCTCAACAGCGCCTCGGCGAACTGGCGCAAATCGGCTGAGGTCGGCATGGCGTAGCGCAGGCCGAGTGCGAAGCTCAGGATCAGCCAGAGCGTGTAGAGGATGATGAGCGCGTGAACCGGCGTGACGCGCGGCGCGCTTCGCCGTCCGGTCATCCACTGGAACAGGTAGACGATCAGGAAGGCCAGCAGCGCGCCGTCCAGCACTGTCGGCGTGAAGCCGACCTTAACTGGCGAGGTGCCGAATGGCAGCAGCGCCATCGTCAGGATCATGGCGTAGAGCGCGACCGAAACATCGGTCAGGATGTAGAGCGCCGCCAGCCCGCCGATGACCGCGCCCATTGCCAGCAGCGGCCCGGCGACAGCGATCAGCAGCCCGACCAGCCCGCCGATCACGCCAATCGTCAGCCCGATCCCGACTGCATACAGCCGCCGGTCGAGCCGCGCGACCCGGTTCTGTAAATCATTCGCCGCGACCATGTAATCAGCGCGAGGCTGCTCTCTGGATTTATCCTGTTCCCCTCGCCCGCCGGGAGAGGGGTGAGGGGTGAGGGCATCAAGCATGTTGACTCCTGCGTCGAATCAGCATCACGCCGCCGAGTATAACCAGCGCCGTCCATGTGACCAGACTGAGGATCGCGCCGAGACGGAAAGTCAGCGGAGTGTAGGTCAGCGTCACGGTATGTATTCCGCTCGGCACTGCGACTGCGTCGAGCGCGCCATAGGCTTCGAGAAGCTCGGCAGGCTGACCATCGAGCGTCGCATTCCAGCCGGGATAGTGCGGTTGAGCAATCGACAGCACGGCATTCGCGGTCGCTTCGACCTGAATCGTCAGCGCTTCCGGCGCGAAGGCCGTCACAGTCGCGCTGCCGTTGTCCGGCGCGGATGCCGGGAGATCGACACTCGGCGCGCGGTCGAGGATGATCGTGCCGCGCGGGTTGAAGGCCGGGTCTCTGGCTCGTGCCAGCGCCGCGTTCTCGTCCGGCTGAAGCTCGACGTTGTACAGCAGCAGCGCGAACGGGCGCGGATCGGTCAGCCGGTGCAGGTTGACGTCGCCGGAGCGATCCTGCCCGCTCGTGACGATCTGGCTCGGAATCGGCAGCTCTTTCCAGTCGGTGTAGACGTAACGGACGGCGAACAATTCCCACGCGCGCGGGTTGATTTTGTCCGGCTCGATCAGGGTGTAGGGGCCGTTGAGAAACAGCGGACTGATGCCGCGCATATCCATGACGCGGTACAGGCTGCCGTAATTGTCGGTCAGGCCGCGAAAGCCATCGACGCGGAACGGCGTATCCGTATCACGTACAACGGGATCGAGCAGCGGCGGCGGGGTCATCGACAACTGCGCCGACGGCGGGACGCGGTCGTAAACGGCGCTCGGCGTCATATCGACCGTGAACAGTTCGACGACGATCAGCGCGATCAGCGCTGCGTGCAGCCGTCTGTCGATTGGACGGTCGAGCAAGGCGGGCAGGACTAGCGACAGGACGATGACTGCCAGCGTGGTCAGCGCGATTCTGGAGATGATCGACCCGTAAGCCTGCGGGCTGCCGAGCCACGCCACGACGATCAGCGCGGCGAAGATCAGGCAGGCGGTCAGCAGGCGGCGCAGCCAGACGCGCAGGCGCAGCGTTTCCCGAACCCACTGCGCGTCCCATCCGATCAGGTGCGCCGCGCCGAGTCCGGCCAGAATTGTCAGGCTGTTGACGACGATGTAAGCCGCGCGTTCCTGCCCGCGGAAAAAACGCAGCCCCGGCAGGATGGTATAGAGCAGCGGATAGACGACGCTGTTGCCGCCGAAGCTCCACAGCAGCGCGATCAGCGCCGCCGCGCCCCAGAACACTGCGCCGGGTAAACGCCGCCAGAGCGCGATCAGCGCCAGCACCAGACCGACGAGGCCGACGTAGAGCGGCGAATAGACGCTGACAACGCCGGGATAGAGGAACTGCAAGATGTCCTGAAGCGGGAAGCCGTTGCTCTTGGCGTCGAAGCCGAAACCAGCACGGGCGGTGTGCGCCAGATACTCGAAGCCGGGGAGCAACTGTACCGCCGCCAGCCCGAACGAGACGAGGCCGATCAGCGCCGTCCCGACGATCCACAGCGTCCAGCGGACGCGCAGTCGATACAGCCGATAGGCGTAGAAGGCCACCAGCAGCAGCGTCAGGAAGTAGCTTGACTGCGGATGCCCGGCCATCCACGACAGGCCGAGCGCGAATCCAGCGACGATCAGCCAGCCCCAGTGGATCGCTGCCGCGCGTGTCGCCTCGTAGACGCCGAGGACGCCGAGCGGCAGCCAGATCGCCGCTTCGAGCAGCGCCAGTTGCAGCGGCGGATAGCCCGACAGGAAGCCGCCGTAGCCGCCGATGATCGCGGCGGCCAGCCCGCCGACCACGCTTCCCGGCTGTCCGAGCATCATCCGGCGAAGCAGCGCGTACAGCAGCAGCGTGTAAGCCAGCACATGCAGCGCCATTTCCAGTTCAAGCGCGTGATACGACCAGCCGCCGGACAGCGATGCCAGCGCAATCGTGACCAGGCGCGGCGGATAGAAAACCGCCGCCTGTGCGTCGGCGATGAATGGCAGGCCGCCGTTGTTGTAGGGATTCCAGAGCGGGATTTGTCCCTGCGTCAGCCGCGCATACTGATAGCCGCCGAAGGCGACGAACTGGCCGGAAAAATCGCCTTTCGCCCGCGACGCCTGATCGGCAGCTATCGGCGTCAGCAGCCGCCAGAAGAACAGCGCCCACAGCGCCAGCAGCAGCGTCAGCGCGATTATGTCCGCGCACGGACGGCGCAGGGTCATTGTTAGCAGCAGCTTCCTTGCCGGATGGCTTCCAGTCTCCGGCAGTGCGACGAGAGACTTATCGAGGGACACGATCAATTTCCATTCGCCAGCGGAACGCGGATGCGATTCAGGTACAGGAAATTATCGGCCATGCCGCCGTCGGCGGTGATGATCCGTAGACGCGGGAACGAGCCATCGGCTTCGGCGCTGTACAGGCCCATCTCGACCTCATAGATGCCCGGTGGCGTCCTAGTTTGCAGCTTCAGTATATGCGTATCCTCGATGATCGCGCCCGGTTTCCAGGTCGAGGTGGGCGCTTGCCCGTTGACCGGCTGAGAATCGCTCCCCGCGTACTGGGTTGCGCTGCGCGGGTCGATGACGTGGGTAAAGACTGTGTAATTCTTCGTCACTGTGCCGAGCGTGCGCCAGTAAAATGTCAGCATCAGGTCGCTGCCCGGTTTCGGCGTCAGCGTGTTCATCGCATAGCCGACCAGTTCAACCTGATGATCGAAGTTGATGCTGATCGGATTCGGCACGCCGAGCGCGCTCGCGCGCGGCACGACCTGCACCTGACCGATCTTCTCCGTTTCGGAGCCATCGGGCAGCCTCAATCGCGCCAGCGTCGCCAGATT
This sequence comes from uncultured Anaerolineaceae bacterium, assembly GCA_964652205.1. Lineage (GTDB taxonomy): Bacteria > Chloroflexota > Anaerolineae > Aggregatilineales > Phototrophicaceae > ZC4RG36. Next base: position 17,958 of record CAZZAO010000026.1, read on the forward strand.
GTACCAGCCAACCTCGACATCGAGTGTTTCCGGCGCATAGGCGGTGGGCGGCAGCCGGATGGCGACCGGATTCACCCAGGCATAACCGGCGCTGAGGTCGCTGGTCGCCAGAAGGCCGCCGCCGGGGTAAATATCGCGCTGCGCGACGATCACGCCATCCACTGTCGTCAGGTGGACGAACAGGCTCCAGTCCTGCGAGAACTTCGTCTGCACCCGCCAGTCGATCTCGATCTTCGCGTAGTCATCAGGACGGACGGATGGCGTGATGATCTGCGCGTCGAGCAGGGCCAGCGCCCCATCGTCGCCGCTGAAGGTCGCAAGCGGCGCAGTCGTAACCTGTGCGGGGTTCGGCGGCGCGTAAGCGGGCGCGATCACGGCGAAGGGCGCAGTCGCCGCGATGGTGAACAGGAAGGCCGATGCGCCGGTCAGCAGAACGGGGCGCAGCCGCCGGGGCAGCCACCACGCCAGCCCGACGGCCATCCACAGGCTGATCGACGACAGCGCGCCGAAGATCAGCCGCCCCTGCGAGGCCGGTGTCTCGGCTGTCCAGCGCAGATAGGAGACAAAGGTGATGACCGGCCAGATCAGCGTCACCAGCGCGGGCAGCCAGAGCGGACTCACCATGCCGCGCGAGCGCCGCGCCACAGTCACTGTGAGATAGACGACCGCGCTGATGAGCGCAAAGCCGCCGATGAGGTTGAGCGTCAGGTAGGCCCACTCTGGCAGCGGGACGTTAACTCCACCGAAGAAGCCCCAGTAAGCCTGTGTGAAGCTGCTGCGTTCGGCCCACAACTGGGCGGCGTTGGCGGGGACTGCGCGCCGACCGACGACGCTCAGGAAAGCGCTCAGGCCGGTCGGATCGCCGTAAAGCTGCTCGTTACGCAGATACCACCAGCCGGCAATCGCAATCGTCAGCGCGCCAGAAATGATGCCGCCGACGAGCAAAGGTCGCCCGTCGCGCAGCCGCAGGCTGACGATCAGCAGCGCCAGCGCGATCAACGGAATCAGAAAGCCGACGTTGAGCTTGGACAGCAGCGCCGCGCCAGTCACCACGCCGAGGATGATATAGGTTGTCCAGTGCGGGCGAATTTGCGCCTTGAGCAGCCGGACGATCAGCAGCGTCAGCAGATTGCCGAGCAGATTAGACAGATTGTCGTTATTGACCGAGCCGCTGATGAACAGGAACATCGGCAGGAAGGCGTTGAGCGCCGCCGCGCCAACCGCGACCAGCGGCCAGTTCGGAAAGACCTCGGACGCTAGCAGATAGCTGACGATGACCGTCAGCGCGCCGAGCGCGACCGACAGCAGCCGAACCAGATGCACGGCCAGCACGGTCCCCTGCCAGGGGAAGGCCTCCGCCGCGACGCGATGCGTAATCATGTTGGCGTTGCCGTCCGGTCGGACGACGCCAATATCGGCGTGCGGATTGACGCGCCGGACGAAATCCATGTCTGATGTGTCGATGCCTCGTGTCAGCGCCGCGCCGAGCAGATAATAGAGCGGCGGCTGCCCGCCTTCCTGCCGCCACGGCCCGACGTGATTCGCGTCTAATACCGGCAGTTGAAAGCCGCTGTCGGCCACATACTTGACCATCGGGTAATGCCACAGCTCGTCCGACGCCTCGAAGATCGGCGTGACGACGCTGTAGATCGTCGCCAGCACGAGGTAGGCGACGACGATCAGGGCGAGCCAACGTTTAGGTGTCAAGCGATCACCTGCCTGAAGAAGGCGACGGTTTCGCGCGCAATCGAGCGCCAGTCGAACTGCCCGGCCAATTTCGCCGCGCCCTCACGCAGGAATTGACGTAACGCCGGGTCATCGGCCAGCCGCCGGAGCGCGTGAGCCAGCGCCTCGGCGTTGCCTGCCGGGACGAGCAGCATATTCACGCCGTCCTCAAACGACGGTACGGCAGCTATTGGCGTGGTCGCCACAAGCGGGCTGCCCGCCTCAAGCGCCGCCATCAGGCTCCCGCGCCGGTACGACGCGCCATCGGCGAACGGCAGCGCGACGGCGTCGGCGGCGCGCAGATAGGCGCTCACGTCAGCGTCGGCGACGAATCCCGTCCATGTCACCGACAGGTCGAGGCCGAGCGCCGCGATTTTGCGCTCAATCTCGTCGGCGTAGGCGGCGTTGGTCGGGTCACTCGCGCCGGTGCGCCCGCCGACCATCAGCAGCCGCGCCGGGACGCCCGCCTGCCGCAGACTCGCCAGCGCGTCGAGCAAGGTTTCGACGCCTTTGCTCCGGTTGAGGAAGCCGAAATAGACGATCAGAAATTCCCCTCGCATCGCGCCCGCTTTGGCGCGCCATTCCGCCGCGTCATAGCCCGCCTGAATCGCTCCGCCGACGTTGCTGCCAATCGGGATCAGCACGGCGCGGCGAGCCAAGGATAGCTGCGCGAAATCTTCCTGATTAGTGGCAATCGCGCCTGCCGACGCGCTGACCAGATGGCGGACGATCCAGCCGCGCAGCGGCCCGGCTTTCGGGAACAAATAGGGAAAGCGCAGATCGTGAAAGGTCGTGACGACCGGCGCAGCGCGAACCGCGTCCGGCAAGACGTGAATCCACGGCGACATGGCGTAAGCTGCCGTTTGATATTGCAGGTTAATCACGGCGAGTCGGCGCGCCCTGGCCCAGCGCTCAATCGCCGCCAACGCTAACGGCGTCCAGCCGCCGATCTGGTTCTCGACCGTCACGCCGTCGTCGGAGCCAGCCCCGCGTTTCGACGTCAGCACGAACACGTCTTCGCCCGCCTCGGCCAGCGTCCGCGCCAGCACCCGGCTGAACGCGCCGACCCCGCCCTGCATCGGCGGGTATTCGCCCGTGACGATCCCGATTCGCATCAGTTTGCCTTCAGGCCAGAGCGCAGTACCGACCAGTAGGCGCGGACGCGCTCACGGCGCAGGTCGGGTTTCGAGCCGAGTGCGCCTTTGGCCGCTTCCAGCCCAAGCTGCCACAGATATTGCAGCAGCAAATCGGCGCGCAGCAGGGTAGAGGCCGCCGCGCCGTGAAATTTGCGGAAGTAACGCAGCTTGCTGCGCTGAAACTCGATCTGCGTCCGCGCCGGAGCCTGCGCGCTGCTCTGTCCGCCGTAATGGATAATTTCCGCTTCGCCCACGTAGACTACGCGCCAGCCCGCATCTTTAGCGCGACGACACCAGTCGAGTTCGTCGGAGTACATGACGTAGCCTTCGTCCAGCCCGCCGATCTGCGTGTAGACCTCGCGCCGAGCCATCAGCGCCGAGCCTTGCACCCAGTCAACCTCGTGTGTCGCCGTATCGTCAGGCTGGTCGGCACAGTAATAAAGGTTGAGCAGCGTTTTCGGCGCGTAGGGTTGAAGCCAGGTGCTCTCGACCAGCGCCAACCGCAGCGTCGGAAACCTGCGCCGCGTCGATTGGGTCGAGCCGTCGGCGTTGAGCGTGCGCGGCCCGACGATGCCGACCGTCGGGTTAGCGTCGAGGTAGCGCGCCATCTGGCCGAGCGCGTCGCCGCGAATTTTCGTGTCGGGGTTGAGCAGCAGCAGCAGCCGTCCGCGCGCTTCGCGGAGTCCGAGATTGTTGCCGCGCGTGAAGCCGACATTGTCGCTCTGTCTCAGCACTCGCACGGTCGGGAAACGCTGCGTCAGCATCGCGGCTGTGCCGTCGGCGCTGCCGGAGTCGACCACGATAATTTCGGTCGAGGCCGCGAACGGCGAGTCGAGGATACTTTGCAGGCACGTCGCCAGCAGGTCGGACACGTTCCAACTGACGACGATGACGGATAGTTCGATCACGCGGCGCGCCTCAGGCGATGTGTTTCGCGGCGCAAGTATAGCAGAAGTCGAAAGGGCGCTAAAGAGAAGGGGGAAGGCCGTGATGAGGGACAAGGGCAGCGCGCAGAATTTACACACTTCTACAGTTCAGAACACACTTTGATGACATTTTGACGCGAACCTGTGGATGTTCATGAGACGAGGAGAGACTGAAATGAAGAAGTGGTTTGTCGTTCTGTTCACCCTGATGGTCATCGCCATCGCCATCGTCGGCGTCGGCGTATCCGCCGCACAGACCGCAACGCCGGTCGCGCCGACCATCCCCGAGACGACCGCGACTGCTGGCGGACATCTCGGCTCACGCCTGAACGCCTTCCGGGAAGGCGGGCGGTTCGCCGGTCGCCAGCATCCGCTGTGGCAGGCAGTCATGGACGCCACCCATCTGACTCCCGCTGACCTGCGGGCCGACCTGCGCGGCGGCCAGTCGCTGGCCGACATCATCACCAGCAGTGGCGGCAGCGTCGATGCTGTGATTGCTCAGGCGGTGGCCGCCGAGACGGCGCGGATCACTAGCGCCGTCAGTCATGGCAGGCTGACACAGGCGCAGGCCGATAAACTGATCGCCGCGCTCCAGCCGATGTACGAACGGATCGTCAATGGGGATTGGAAGCAGCAGGTCATTCGGGATCGCGCCCGTGTAGGGCTGGTGATGCTGGCCGCGCAGGAAACCGGCCTGACACCGGAAGAAGTCGTTAGCCAGATCAAGGGCGGCGCGTCGCTGGCTGATGTGCTGACTGCCCATAACGTCAACGTGGATGCCTTTATCGACGACGCGGCGGCGCGCGTTCAGGCCCGGCTGAACGTGCTGGTCGTCGATGGCACAATTACGCAGGCTCAGGCGGATGAAGACCTGGCAAAGTTCCGCGACGCGCTGACCGAGCGCATCGACAATCCCGGCGGCGCGATGACGCCTGAAGCGACCGAGACGGCGGCGATCTAGGCATTCGATCCGGTGGCGCGCCAATTCGCGCCCCTAATGGGCGGCTGGCAGCGAGGGGATGCTGAACAGCCGCCTTGCGTTTTCGGTTGTGGCCTGCGCGACTTGCTCGACGGCGATCCCCTTGAGCGCCGCCAGCCGGTCGACGATCAGCGGAATGTAGGCGGGTTCGTTGCGCTGGCCGCGATGTGGCGTCGGCGGCAGGAACGGCCCATCGGTTTCGACCAGCAGCCGGTCAAGCGGAACCGCCGCCGCGATCTGGCGCAGCGCGTCGGCGTTCTTGTAGGTGATCGGCCCGGTGAAGCCGAGATAAAACCCGACGGTCAGCGCCCGCTCGGCGATTTCCGGCGGCGCGGAGAACGAGTGCATGACGCCGGGACGTCCGGCCAGCGCGGGCGGCAGATCATGCGCCCAGGCTTCCAGAATGTCGATCAGATCGGCGCTGGCTTCGCGGTTGTGGATGATGACGGGCAGGCCGATTTTCGCCGCCAGCGCAAGCTGCGCTTCCAGCGCCGCGAACTGCGCCGCTTTCGGGCTGCTGTCGCGGTAATAATCCAGCCCGATTTCGCCGATGGCGACGATCTTCGCTCGCCCGGTGAGGGCTTCCAGCGTCTCGATCATGGCGGCGTTGAAGTCGGCGCTGCTGTTGGGATGGATGCCGACCGCGCCATAGAGCCGATCATCGGCAGCGATCATATCGGCGATCAGCCCGCTCGTCTCGACGTCAATCGCGGGGATGATGATCTGAGTGACATCGGCGGCGACTGCCCGTGCCAGCATGGCGGCGCGGTCGGCGTCGTAGCTGTCGAAGTTGACGTGGCAGTGGGTGTCGATCACCTTACAGGCCGTTCGCGCGCTTGAGCTGGTCGTAGTCGGACTTGACCATCTGCTCGATCATTTGCTCAAAGGTGATGCTCGGCTGCCAGCCGAGCTTTTCGCGGGCCTTGCTGGCGTCGCCGATCAGCAGATCGACTTCCGCCGGACGCATGAAGCGCTCATCCTGAACGACGTAGTCGCGCCAGTTGAGATCGACACAGTTGAAGGCGACCTCGATTAGACGTTCGACGGTATGCGTCTTGCCGGTGGCGACGACGTAATCATCGGGCGTGTCCTGCTGGAGCATCAGCCACATGGCGCGGACGTAGTCGGCGGCATAGCCCCAGTCGCGCTGGGCGTCAAGGTTGCCGACGCGCAGTTCTTTTGCCAGCCCCAGGCTGATTTTGGCGGCGTGATAGGTAATCTTACGAGTCACAAATTCCATGCCACGCCGTTTTGATTCATGATTGAAAAGGATGCCGCTGGTGGCGTGCAGATTGTAGCTCTCGCGGTAATTGACCGTGATCCAGTGGCCGTAGACTTTGGCGACACCATACGGACTGCGCGGATAAAACGGCGTCGTCTCGCGCTGCGGGACTTCCTGCACCTTGCCGAACATCTCGCTGCTCGACGCCTGATAGAAGCGCACCGAAGGGTCGTAGCTACGGACGGCGTCCAGAATTCGCGTCACGCCGAGGGCGGTCACGTCGCCGGTGAACACCGGCTGATTCCACGACGTCTGGACGAAGCTCTGCGCGGCGAGGTTGTAAATCTCCACAGGCTTGATCTCGCGCACCGCCTGATTGAGACTGGTCTGGTCGAGGATGTCCCCGGCGATCAGATTGATTTTGTCCTGAATATGGTTGATGCGCTCGAAATTGAGCGTGCTCGTCCGGCGTACCAGCCCGTAGACTTCGTAGCCCTGTTCGAGCAGAAATTCGGCGAGATAGGACCCGTCCTGACCGGTGATCCCGGTGATGAGGGCGCGCTTGGCGGTCATGGATTACTCCTGAGCGTGAGGTGGTCGCACGCGCTGTCGGCAGTCGTCGAGCACGTCGAGCAGGGTTTGTTCAAAGGGAATAGCTGGCTGCCAGCCGGTCGCGTCGCGCAGTCGGGAAGCGTCGCCCCACAGAATCGGCGTGCCGGAAGGGCGCATCCGCGTTTCGTCGATGCAGACTTCAATCGGGGCGCGCGCGTGACGCAGCATCCCATCGAGCAGTTCCTGAATGGTGTGCGTCTGGTTGCTGGCGACGTTGTAGACCGAACCGGCCTCGCCGCGTTCCATCATCAGGCGATAGGCGCGGACGACGTCGCGCACGTCAGTGAAGTCGCGCCGCGCCGACAGATTGCCGACCAACAGACGCGGCTCCTGCTGACCGGCCTCGATCCGCGCGATCTGCATGGCGAAATCCGGCGCGACGAAGCCTTCGCTCTGGCCGGGGCCGAGATGGTTGAACGGTCGGGCGCGGACGGTCGGCAGGCCGTCGCTGAGGAAGTATTGCAGCGCCAGCATATCCTGCGTGACCTTGCTGACGCTGTAGGGGCTGGACGGTCGCAGCGGCGAGCTTTCGCGCGAGGGCAGGTCAGCCGGGTCGTACATTTCTCCGCTGCTGATGACCAGCAGGCGCGGCGGCCTCGGCAGCGCCAGGCAGCCCTGAATGATGTTCAGTTGGGAGCGAATGTTGGTTTCGAGCGTTTCCCAGACGGCGTCGAACGACTTACGCACGTTGGCCTGCGCCGCGAGATGATAGACCTGTTCCGGCTGAATTTCCTCGACCAGCGCGCTCACGGCGGCGGCGTCGCGCAGATCGATGTCATGGGCTGTGATTCCCGGCAGCGTTAGCTGGCCGCTGCCCGGCAGCACCGTGCCGTGCGCGTCGAGCGCCGTCACTGTGCCGAGCAGGTGCCGTGAAAGATGGCGCCCGACGAAACCGGCTGCGCCTGTAATCAATACCCGCAATGCGTTCCCTGTCTGCTGGTTGGTGACCCGGCAGGATTATAGCCGATGAGCGCCCACATGCCAGATGCCGATCAGCGACTCCTGACCACGAATGAGGGTCGTGATTCCGCGCCTGATCGATTCCGCGCAGGATGCATCCCTTTCCCGGCGGGGCGAGGGCGATTACGATGCCTGTGCCGGATACGGCACGACGAACGCCGAGACGACCGGCGAGTCGGACTGCTGGAAGGCCACGACGTCGTAGAGCCGATTGGCGTCAACGGCCACATCCTCGACTGTGCGGGCGATACCGAAATTGAGCTGGTCGATGATGAAAATGTCGTAGTCGCCCGGCTTGATCGAGACGGCTGTGGAGATCGCTCCGCCGTCGATCTTCTGGACGTAGCGCTGCGCGCCCATCGGCAGGCTCAGGCGGCGGCCCACTGCTTCCTCGGTGCCTTCCGGCAAACGCTGATCGGGCGGGAGCGCGCCGGTCGAGGCCATGCCGTAGCGCATCTCGGCCTGCGGGCTGAGATTGACGAAACGGATGCGCCCGTTGATGGTGTCGAAGAAGACGTCATCGTCGGAGACGAGCAGCACCGCAGGCCCGCTGTGGCTCTGGTAAACAAAGGCCGTGTAGCTGGCTGACGGCGCGAGCTGGCCCTCGATTTCGACGAATTTGCCACCGTCAACGCGCGCCGTCAGTGTTTGATCGCCGGACGGCACGGTGACAAAATCGGTCGCCTGACCGTAAGCCGTGGTGAGGCCGACACTGGCCGAGCCAACCGAGAAATCCATTGGATTGCCGACCTCGATAGCATTGACGAAGCGAAGGCTCGCGCCGACTGGCGCTTCGGTGGCGGGTGGGGCAGCCGTGCCAACGCGGTCGCTGATGATGAGCGGCGCGGCGTCAAAGGCGCGCCGGGTCAGCAGGTAGAGGTAGACGATGCCTTCTTCGAGGTCGAGGCCCTGACCGCTTTCGAGCGGCGCGCCCACCTGATGATCCTGCACCGCGAAGCTGTTGAAGGTATAGCGTCCGGCAGGCAGGACGACGCTGGCGGGGGCCTGTCCAAAGCCAAAGTCGGGCAGGCCGGGAATCGGCGAGTTGCCGCGCATGACTCGAATCAGCGGCGCGTCCTGCTGCGTGTTCATAAAGGCGATTCGCGCCTGACCGGCCATCGTCGGCGTCAGGTCAATTTCGTAAGGAATGACCTGAAGCTGATCTGCCGGGCCGATCAGGATCAGCGCGACACTGGCATCCGGGTCGGCGCTGAAGCTGAACGAGAGAATCGGCGTTTTGCGGTTCGGGTCGCCGCTGGCGAGGTAGAGATCGACCGAATGGGGGCCAGCCAGAATCGGCTTGCTGTCGCTGGCGTGGCCGTAAGGCGTATCGGTCGTCAGCGGCGTCTCGCCGTCGAGCGAGGCGGCAATCGAGCCGATGCTGGCGGCATGGACGATGCGCACGCTGGCGCGGCTATCGACGCGCGTCTCGAAGCGGATCAGCGTCGGCGCGGTCGGCTGACCGACCAGCACGAACGTCGTGCTGGCGCGCTCGCGCAGGTCGAATGTCCTGTTTGCCAGCGTCGTGGCTCCCTGCGCGAAGGTCAGATCAGCGCTGCCGCTGGCCGTGACGACCGGGGCCGATGCCTCGCCGCTCGGTACGCTGTCGATCAGCCCCGCCCCGCTGCGGGTGACGGTCAGGGCCGCGCTTCCGGCGATGGCGTTGATGGCCGCGACCCGGCTTTGTCCGGCGCTCAGGGGATCATCGTTTTCGGCAATCGCCTTGAGCGCGGGCTGGTCGGCGCTGCCCGTCAGCAGCAGGGTATAGGTTGTGCCGGGTTGCAGCGTTAATCCGGTCGAGAGCAGCGCTTGACTGTCCATGCCCGCGCTCGCCCTGACGACATTGACGGTGTAATCGCCGCTGGCGAACGGCGCTGCGTCGCCATATTTGCCATACGTCAGGCGGGTCGCCAGCGCCAGCCCTTCAAGGTAGATATCGACGGCGGGCAGGTCAGGCGCGGCATGGACGATGCGGACGCTGGCCTGCTCGGCGGGCTTATCTGACGAGGCGACTGGCGCGCGAATAGCGGTCGGCGTCGGCGCGGGAGTTGGCGTGATGGTCGCGGTCGCCGTTGGCGCGTCCGTCGCGGTTGGCGTCGGCGTGGGGGTCGCTGGCGAACAGGCTGCCAGCAGAGCCAACATCAGCGCAAGCGCAAGCCGGTTAATGGAACGCATAGCTGTTTCTCCGCGATGACCGATGCAGACTCACTCCCCGCTATTGTATCCGCGCGCTGCGCTGGCCGACACAAAGAAACACAATTCTGGGGCGGCGATGGGAATAAAATACCGGCCCGATGAGTTATCTGTCGGGCCGGTATTCAGGAAAGCCTGCTGAGAGATTGCGCTAGAACGGCTGGCCGTCGTGGAACATCGCGTCGAATGACGGAATCCATCCGGTCGTGCCATCAGGCGCTTTCACCATCACGAATTGCAGGTCGTTCGAGAAGAAAATGTACTGAACGATAGTGCCTTTTGAGAGCACCGGCATCCCGTCGCCGTCGCTGCCGGGTTGGCGCGTCATACCGACGTCATTCTGAATTTCCATCGTGTAGACGCGCTCGGTGGCGCTCGCGCTGGGCTGCGGCATGAGGGTCGCCGTCATCGTGCTGTTGATCTGCGCCTCGGTCAGCGGTGACTGATACAGCGGCACCTGACCCAGCTCGTAGGGGCGACCATTGAAGGTCAGATGGACGTACCGGGCTGAGACCCAGCCGGTCTGTTCCTGATAGCTCACCCACAGCCAGGCGCCGTCTTCGGTGCGGCCCCTGACGACGACCTGGGTCGCGTTCGGGATCAGGCCGAGCGACTCGGCGTTCTCGTTCGCCTTGCGCCGCAGTTGCAGGCTGACGCCTTCGTTGACGTCCACGGTGGCGACGATGGCGTTCTTGAGCGGATCGACCGTCGGCGCTGCTGGCGCTTCAATCGTCCCGCCGACATCGCCACGCTGGCTGTCATCGACAACGGTGAGCAGGTTCTTCTGCTCCAGCCCGCCGAAGTCGATGCCTGCGCCCCGGTAGGTGTAGCTGACCAGATAGCGCGCGTTGACCCAGCCGGTCACGCTGCCATCGGGGGTCGAGAACTTGACCCAGACCCAGGTGCGGTCTTTATTGACCCCCAGGAACTGGAGCTGCGTGCCGTTGGGGACGCGCGTCAGCGATTCACCTTCCTGAGTCGGCGTGCGCCGTACCTGAAGGTTGACGCCGTTATCCAGCCCGCCGACGGTCGCAATCACCGTATCCGCGTTATCGGCTGGAGCCGCTGTTGGCGCGACGCCGGTTCCGACGCCGCCCGCGCGATTCTCCGGGATCGTGACCAGATTCTTGAGCGGCATCGGCACGCCGTCCGCGCCGTTGACGCCGACATAGAGCGCGTTGACCCAGGCGATGATGCTGCTGCCGTCGGGCGTGGTGTAGGTGACGTTCAGCCAGGTGGTCGATGGATCGAGATCGCTGCCACCTGCCAACTGCGAGACAGGATCGACGAACTCGGTCGCGTTCGGGTCGGGCGTCGCGCCGGGGAGCAGCTCAGGCGCGCCCGCGCGGCCATGCACGATCAGGGTCGAGCCGGATGGGGCGAGGCCGAGCGACAGCGCGCTCGACCGGGGATACTGGCGAAGCTGGAGATTTGCGCCGGGATCGAGCAGGACGCGGGCCGTCGGGCTGAGATCTTCGCCCGTCGATTGCGCGGGCGGCTCGGTCGGGGCGGCGGTGACGACTTCCGATGAGGTATCGGTGGTCGGCGCGGCTGCCGCTTCGGTCTGAGCCGGGGCGGCGGTTGCGGCTTCAGTCGCCACATCGAGCGACTTGCTGCCGGGCGCGCTGTTCGGCCCCAGCGCGATGCTGGCAGGCCCAAGCAGGACGGCGTCCGGGCTGTCCTGACCCTGCGCCACGTAGATGTCATAATACAGGCCGCCGTAGAGGCTGCCGGTGGTCAGTGTTTTGGTAGTCGGCGCGTCGCCGTTGATGGTCACGGTCAGATCGCCTGCTGTCGGGCCGACCATGCCGCTGCCGGTCTGCGCGGGCGGGACGTCGCTGACGACTGCCGCGCCATCGCCTGCCGTCACGGTGACAGTCTCGCTGCCGGGCAGGGCGTTGATGACGTTGACGCCCGCCTGAGCGGAAGTGATCGTCGATACGGTGTCGTTGTAGGTTTGCACCGTGATGCCGCCCTGATCGAGCGCCAGTGCCGTGACGGTGTCGCCTTCCTTCAGATCGACTGAGCCGATACCCAGGTCTTCCTGCGTCCCGGCCTGCCGGACGCTGACATTGTATGTCCCCGCCGGAGCGGCCATATATTCCGATGTTTCGCCGAAGGCCAGCGATGGCGCGACCAGCGTATTGTTCAGGTAGATGTCAACCGGGTCTGCGCCAACGACGCCGTGCGCCACGCGGATGCTGCCGCCTGCCGTGTCGCTATCGCCAGCGGCTCCCAGCAGCTTAACCTGCGGCCTGGCTGCCGTGCCGTAGACCAGCAGCGCGTAGGATGTCCCGCTGTCGAGGGCGTAAGGCTGTGCTGGAACCAGCGCCTTATCGACTGCTTCGCCGGTCGGGACGACGGCCAGTTGATAGACCAGCGCTGGAACGTCGAGCGTCCCATATTCCTGCGGGTACGCCAGCCCGGAGACGACCGGGCGACCGTCCGAGAGCAGGATATCGAGCGCTGGCCCCCCGGCGATGGCATGGATGGCGGTAATCCGGCTCTTGCCGAGCGGCAGCGGCGCGAGATCATCCTTGTACTGCGTGAACGTTAGCGGGTCGGTCGTTGCGGCCACGTAGGTGTAGGCCGAGCCAGCATCGACCGTGATGGTCTGCGTCCATAAGGCCGTGGTCACGTTGGCCTGCGTCACTGTCACCTGATGTTCTCCCGCCGGGAGATGCACGTACAGCGAGGCATCGCCGAGCTGAAGATTGGCGATAGTCAGCGTGTTATCGGTGTAGATGTCGATGGCCGACGCGCCGGGGATGGCGTGGACGAAACGGGCGCGCGCCTCGGACGCCGCCTGGCCGAAGGCGGGCAGCGCCATACTGATCGCGCCGACCAGCGCCAGCATGACCACCGCGATCATCGTGAGTCTGGACGTTTTTTTCATAGCGGAACTCCTTTATGAAACCTGCACGCAGCGGGCGCAGACCTCAAGTTTTCGCGCGTATCGTCAACTGTACACGGTACTCAGCGGTTGCGCTGCTAGAGGCTCAAAACCTCGGGCTACGGAAACTCAGGCTGGCTGATGGCGATTAACGATCTAACGAGGCACAACCGACCTCACCCCTGACGCCCTCACTGCTTGCGGCGAGAAATGGTTTTCGCAGGCGCTTGATCCCTCAAGCCCGGTTTTGCCTTTTCAGGTTGTTAATCGGCATCAGCGCTCTTACTCCGCACTCGGCATTCCTCTGTTTAGGTTCCTTCTTCCCACTGGCTCAGGTAGTGCGACTGCTCGGCAGTCAGGTTGTCGATGCGGACGCCCATCGCTTCCAGCTTGAGCCGCGCAATTTCGGCGTCCAGTTCCGCCGGAATGGTGTAGACCTGCGGCTCAAGCGTCGAGCCATTGCGCATCATGAACTCGGCAGCCAGCGCCTGATTGGCGAAGCTCATGTCCATGACGCTGGCCGGGTGGCCTTCGGCGGCGGCCAGATTGATCAGGCGGCCTTCGCCGAGCAGATAAATGTTGCGACCACCATCGACGACGTACTCATCGACGTAGGGGCGCACGCGCCGGACTTCCTGCTTCGCCATCTTTTCCAGCGCCGGAATGTTGATCTCGACGTTGAAGTGACCGGAGTTGGCGACAATCGCCCCGCTTTTCATGGCGGCGAAGTGATGTCCGTCGAGCACGTGAACGTCGCCGGTCGCGGTGATGAAAATGTCGCCCTGAGTGGCGGCCTGTTCCATCGTCATCACGCGGTAGCCGTCCATCACAGCTTCGAGCGCGCGCAGCGGATCGACTTCGGTGACGATCACGTTCGCGCCCATGCCGTCGGCGCGGCTGGCGATCCCGCGACCGCACCAGCCATACCCCGCGACCACGACGTTACGCCCGGCCAGCAGAATATTGGTCGCGCGAACGATGCCGTCAATGGTGCTCTGGCCGGTTCCATAACGATTGTCGAACAGGTGCTTGGTGTTGCTGTCGTTGACTGCGATGACCGGGAAGGCCAGCGCGCCGTCCTTCGCCATTGCCCGCAGGCGGATGACGCCGGTAGTCGTCTCTTCCGTCCCGCCGACGATGTCCTTGAGCAGCTCGCGCCGCGATTTGTGGATCGTGCCGACCAGATCAGCGCCATCGTCCATCGTGATGTTCGGATGATGGTCGAGGGCCGCCTTGATGTGGTCGTAGTAAGTGGCCGTGTCTTCGCCTTTGATGGCGTAGACCGGGATTTCGTTGTGGACGACTAGCGAAGCGGCCACGTCGTCCTGCGTCGACAGCGGGTTGCTGGCGCTCAGAACGACGTCTGCGCCGCCCGCCTGAAGCGTCTGCGCCAGATTAGCAGTTTCGGTGGTGACGTGCAGGCAGGCCGACAGGCGCAGGCCCTTCAGCGGTTTTTCCTTCTCGAAGCGCTCGCGGATGGCGCGTAGAACAGGCATCTCCTGCTCGGCCCATTCGATGCGATAGCGGCCCCCGGTCGCCAGATCGAGATTTTTAACATCGTGTTCAACGCTCAATTTGTACTCCTGAAAACCCGAACGGGTGTGGTCTGCAAAACGGCGCGATTTTAGCAGAAGTTCCGGCAATTGTCGTTAGCTGCTTCGATCCTGTATGAAAATCGTGTAGTAATCACCCGGAATAACACGGGGCGCTGTTCGCAGGGATATGAGGATGAAGCTCAGGGGCGGGTTTCTAATCCCCTACGCTGGCCGTCGGCGCCGGATGCAGCAGCGCGTCGAGCTGCCCCTGATCGTCGAACTCGGTGCGGAAGCGCGCCACGAATTCTTCGCGCGTGAAGCGATGATTCTGCGTGCCGACCCGTTCCAGCACGTAGACGGCGCACAGCGAGCCGATCTCTCCGGCCAGTCGCAGCGGCAGCCCGGCAACGATGCCGCGAATGAACCCGGCGCGATAGGCGTCGCCGCTGCCAGTCGGGTCGAGAATCAGCCTGTGGTCGAGCGGGAAGACCGGCACATCCATCAGTTCGCCATGATCGTAGATGTGCGAGCCGCGCTTGCCGTTGGTCACGACCAGAATGTCGATGGCTTTACGCATGTCGTCGATGGTCAGGCCGGTTTTCATGCCGATGACTTCGGCTTCGTAGGCGTTGCAGATCATGATATGCGCGCCTTCCATCCCGGCGCGCAGGTCATCGCCATTCAGACGCGGAACCTGCTGACTGGGGTCGAAGACGAACGGGATTTTACGCTGACGACATTCTTCGGCCAGATTGAGCATTGCCTGCGGGTCGTTGGGCGAGATCAGGACAAGGTCGGCTTTTGCGTCACAGGCCTGCGCGAGCGAAAAGTCTCTGGCGTAGCTCATGGCTCCGGCGTAGAACGACGCGATCTGATTGTTGTCGAGGTCGGTGTTGGCGAAGAACGAGGCCGTGAACACTTCCTCGATCTGGCGGACAGTGCTGGTATCGACGCCGACCGCTTCGAGCCAGGCGCGGTAGTCGCCAAAGTCGCGCCCGACCGTCCCCATCAGCTTCGGGTGCAGGCCGAGCAGCGCCATACTGTAGGCGATATTGGCCGCCACGCCGCCCCAGTGTTTGGTCATTTCCTCGACAAGGAAGCTCAGGCTGACCTCAAAGAGATGTTCCTTGATGAAGTGTTCCGTGAAGCGACCGGGGAAACGCATCAGGTAGTCGTATGCAATCGAGCCAGATACAATGATGTCCATCGGTGATCCCGCGCTATGAAGAATCGAAAACGCGCGGCAGTATACCACATCCGCCGCGTCGGGACGTAATCGGCCACAGGATGCTGCCCTCTATGACTGTTCTGAATCATCGCCGCCTGACCAACGCCGTCCTCAAGCTGGACATCGACGGGCTGCGTCGGGGCTTCTACAGCGATCAATACTTCGAGAACGCCGTTCGCGTTCTGAACGCGGCCCGCGCCGAAGGCTATACCTATGCCGGTCACGATGCCCGTCCGCTGCCGAGACCCGCGCGCGGCCTTGCCACAGGTGATCTGGAAGTCGAGGCGCAGATCTTCAACCGTCACAGCCCGACCGCGCTGGTCGCCGGAGTCGATGTCGCCCTGAGCATGATTCGCCACGTCAGCGGCGAGTTTCTGAGGGGAGGTTTCGTCGCGGCGTGGTCGTCGCTGGCGGTCGAGGCAGTCGAGGATGGCGTTTTCACCAGATTCAGCGGCGATAGCGAAGACGTCGATCCGGTCATTCGCATTCGCGGCGCGTATCGGCATTTTGCGCTGCTGGAGACGCCGATGCTCGGCGTGCTGACGCGAGCGACCCGGATTGCCACGCTGGTCTATCAGGTCATGGAAGCGGCCAACGGCAAACCGGTGCTGTTCTTCCCGGCGCGTTTCGATCTTCCCGCCGTCCAGCCGATTGATGGCTACGCTTACTGGCTGGCGGTGCAGCGCTATAATCACGATTACGGCAAAAACGTGGCTGCCTCGGTCAGCACCGACGCGCAGGCGCTCTGGTGGGGCGGTCGCGGCGGCGGGACGGTTCCGCACGCGCTGATCGCCGCCTATCTGGGCGATACGGCTGAGTCGATGCTCGCTTTCGCCCGCTATCTGCCGGTCGAAGTGCCGCGCATTGCGCTGGTCGATTTCAATAACGATGTGATCCGCGATTCGCTGGCGACACTCGACGCCTTCTGGCCGCATTACCGTGCGGCGCTGGAGTCGAGCGATGTCGAAGCTAGCCGCCGCTGGACGCTCTACGGCGTCCGGCTCGATACCTCAGCCAATATGCGCGATCAGGCGCTGGAACCAGACGGCCCGCGCGGCGTCAGCCCGGAGCTGGTGCGCGCGGTTCGGGCCGCGCTCGATCAGGCGTACAGGCGCTGGGACGTGCCGGAACGGCTGCTGGAGACGGCACGCGCCTATTGTAAGGCGGTGCGCGTGGTCGTGACGGGCGGATTCAACCGCGACCGTATCGCTCAATTCGAGCGTGATGGCGTCCCGGTGGATGTGTACGGCGTCGGCTCCAGTCTGCTTCGCAGCGATCATGAGACGAATGCCGACTACACGATGGATCTGGTGCGCGTTAAGGTCGGCGGCGCGTGGGTCGAGCTGGCGAAGGAAGGTCGCGCGCCCAATGATAATCCCGACCTGCGCCCAATCGACCTGAGTGAGCTATGAGGTTATTTGAACGGTCGCATAAGCGATCACTAACGAAACCTTCAGTGTATCTTTCTCCCCTCGCCCTGAAGCGAAGCGTCCCGAACCGCCTGATCGTTCGGGAGCAGCCGCAGACCGCGAAGGGGTGGGGGTGAGGGAGCGATGACCGATCAATCCGCCGATCATTTCGACAGCTTCCGGTCGATGCGGCCCGACGCCGACCGGGGGCGCGAGCCAGAACTGGTGCCGGGGCGCAGTGGAACGCGCCTGTACTCGATGGCGGCGCTGCTCGAACGGATCGAGACGGCCTTCAGCGACGAGTACGGTGACGATTCGCCGCAGCTTCGCGCCGCCGAAACCCGCGCTCAACGTCTGCGCCTGATCCTCGACACGGCTGATTACGTCATCGCCGTCGAGTCGATTCAGATCGGGCCGGACGACAGGGCCGAATTGATTCGCCGCGCCTACAGCAACCTGTTCGGCTATGGCCCGCTCGATCCACTGTTCGACAACCCGCGCGTGACCACCATCTCAATTGCCGGGGCTGACCATATCTATGTCCGCTACGAGCATGGCGCGCTGGTCGAAACCGGCCAGCCTTTCGACGACGAAACCCATCTGCGCCGGATTCTGGCGCGGATGCTGATGCACGCTGGAGCCGAACTGCGCGATGACCAGCCTTACATCGAAGTCGGGCTGACGGTCAACGAACGGCCCGTATCGGTCAATCTGGTCGCGCCGCCGATTGCCTACCATCTGAATGCTGATTTCCGCGTCCATCCGCGCCACGCGCCGACGCTCGACGAACTGGCACTGGCCGGGGTTCTGAGTGACGAAGCGGCGGCGTGGCTGCGCGCGCTGGCGCGTTCCGGCCACGGTTTGATGGTCGTCGGTGAAACCGAGTCCGGCAAGACGACGCTGTTGAGCGCGTTGGCCCGCGAGCTGCCGCAGCCGGATACCATTCTGACCGTCGAACGAGCGGGCGAGCTGCGCCTGCCGCCGGAAGCCGCGCGGCTGACCGTGCGCTGGCCGGTCGGCGTCGAAACGGGCGTCTCGTTTGGCGCGCAGATCGACGACGCGCTGCTGCGCGCGCCCGGCTGTCTGCTGCTGGACGAAGTCCGCGCCGACGAACCGCTGACGATTGCGCCGCTGCTTGAGCGCGCGGACCCGCCGCGTCAGCTCTGGACGTTTCGCGGCGTAGCCGATTCCAAGCGGCTGCAAAGCGCGCTCGGCATGTTGGCCCGCCGCGCCGACATGAGCAGCGGCGAGGCGCTGGTTCACGCGCTCTACGCGCGGCTGCCGTTCGTTGTGACCGTCGCCCGCATCCGCGAGCGGATTCAGTTGTTCAGCATCGCGGAATGGCAGCCGAGCGCCGCGTCCGACTATCCCGATTTCGTCCTGCTGTTCCAGTATCAGGACGGCATGGCGCGCCCGACGGGCCGCGCGCCAGTCCACACGCTCCCCGCCATTTAACGCGCGTGTGAGGGATAAAGTCACGACGCGGACACCTTTTCTTCCGTCGGGGCGCGATTGTTCGCGCCCGCGCTCAAAACGGGGATCAATAACAGGCGTCAGGTAGTCGCAGTGGGGGTTGCTTTACCGGACTACGGCGGATTTTCACAGAAACATACGCTTCTCCGCTGGTCTGCTTGCGGCTGAGCGCGTCGAAGTCGGTTCATTCGCCGTGTTGAGGCGAGGGCAGTCTTAGACCTGCTCACCCGCGACGGCGCGGCGCAGGTTGACCTCAAACGGCGGGCGGACGATGCCATTCTCGGTGATGATCCCGGCCAGATAGCGGCTCGGCGTGATGTCGAAGGCCGGGTTACGGGCGTGGAAATGCGGCGGGACGATAGCGCTGCCAAACGGCGCGAGTACCTCGGACTTGTCGCGCTCCTCAATCGGGATTTCGTCGCCGCTCTGGAGCGATAGATCGACCGTCGAGGTCGGCGCGACGGTGTAGAAGGGGATGCCGTGTTCCTTCGCCAGAATGCCGACCTGATAGGTTCCGATCTTGTTGGCGAAATCGCCGTTGGCCGCCACTCGATCCGCGCCGAGCAGCACCAGCTTGATCTCGCCCTGACGCATGTAGTAACCGGCAGCGGTATCGGGCAGGATGTCGTAGGGGATGCCGAGCTGCTCCATTTCCCACGCGCTCAGGCGCGCCCCTTGCAGGCGCGGACGAGTCTCGTCGAGCAGGACGTGGAAGCGTTTCCCCTGTTCATGCGCTGCGCGGATGACGCCGATGGCTGTGCCGTAATCGACCGTCGCCAGCGCGCCGGTGTTGCAGTGATGCAGCACCGTGTCGCCGTCCTGAATCAGCGCCGCGCCGTGGGCTGCCATCCGCCGGTTGATGGCAACGTCGTCGTCGGCGATCCGCTGCGCTTCGGTCAGCAGCAGCGCGCGCAGGTCGTCCGGGCTGGAAACTTCACTGCGGGTCGCCAGCGCCGTCAGCCGGTCAACTGCCCAGGCGAGATTGACTGCCGTCGGTCGCGCCGCCTTGAGCACGCTGGCGGCTAGCTTCAGATCGGCGATCAGGCTATCGACGGTTGTCGCGTTACTCTGCCGCGCAGCCAATGCCAGCCCGAAGGCCGCCGCTGCGCCAATGGCGGGCGCGCCGCGCACCGTCATATCGGTGATGCCGCCCGCGACGGCGCGATAGTCGTCATATTCGACCTGTTCGAGCGCCCACGGAATGCGTTTCTGGTCGATCATGCGAACGTGGTCATTGTGCCAGTCTACAGTACGCATCCGCAGTGTCCTCTTCAGGTCGGTCGGGCAGGTCGAACTGCCAGTTGAGCAGGCGAAAATGGTAGAGCCAACAGCGTCAGGGGAAGAAGCGGCGCGCCTTGATCTCCACCTGCGCGTCCTCGCGGAAGCGATAGAGCCGGGCCGGGCGTCCGCCGGTTTCGCGGTAGCGGCTGACCGACTCAAGGATGCCCGCCTCGCGGATTTTCTTGCGGAAGTTGGCTTTATCGAGCGTGTGGTCGTCGAGGATGACCATATAGGCATCCTGAAGCTCGCGCAGTGTGAACTCGTCCGGCATTAGCTCGAAGGCGGCGGCAGAATACTCGATCTTGTTACGCAGGCGCGTCAGGGCGTAGTCGAGGATTTCGACATGGTCGAAGGCCAGCGGGGGCAGGGCGTAGACATTGTGCCAGGACATCGAGTCGGGAGCCTGAGTGATCGCCTGCTCGTCGAGACAGTCGGCGGAAATCAGCGCGAAGTAGGTCACGCTGATGACGCGCCGGCGCGGGTCACGGCCCGGATTGCTGAAGGTGTACAACTGTTGCAGATAGAGGTTGCTGACGCTGGTCTTGGCGCGGAGCAGGCGCAGGGCGGCATCGTCGAGCGTCTCGTCACTGTAGATGTTGCCCCCCGGCAGCGACCAGAAATCCTTGTACGGCGCGTAGTCGCGCCGTACAAGGCAAACCTGAAGCTGCCCCTGATGCAGGGTGAAAATCACCACGTCAACGGCGACATTCGCCAGCCACGGGCCAGGGTTCGACAGAGGATGGCTGTCTGCCGCGCTCCCCTCGTCCCGCCCGCCGACGCGCGCAGCGTTAGCCACTCTGTGCCACCACCTGCTGAAGCACCTGAGACGGGACGCCGCCCTTATTGTAAGTCTGTCCGCCCAGGCTGATCCACTGGAGCCGGTCGTCGGCATAGCGGACGGCGACCGCTGGCGTGCCGGAAACACCGAGCGCCGTCCCCATGTCGATGTCCTTTTGAACCTGCTGCGCGTTGCGCTGGCAGTCGAGGACTTTGGCGTAATCGACGCCTGCCTGCTGCGCGGCGATGCGGCCAATATCCTGTCCGTACTGGCCTTTGGACGCCAACTGGTAGAACAGTTCGGCGGTCTGCCAGAACGTACCCGGCTTCTGGTCATCGACGCACTCGGCAATCTGGCTGGCAAAGACCGTCATCTGGCCGCCTGCCGTCGGGAAGGTGCGATACTCATATTTGGCCTTGCCGGTGGTGACGTAGTCCTTGATAAACCTGTCGATAGTCGGCTTGTACTCGGCGCAGTGTGAACAGGCGAAATCGGCAAATTCGACAATTGTAACAGGCGCTTTTGGATCGCCGATGACAAACCCACCGTCGGCCCGGCGGGTCGGCGAGAGCTTGCTGAAATCGATCCCCGACGCCGTGGTGCTGCCAGAGAACAGGATTATTACCGTCGCCGCGATCACCGCGATGACGACAATTCCGACGATAATAATCGTTTGCTGATTTCGACGCTTCATAGTGTCCTTCTCGACATTACCGGTCAGGTGAGGCAGGTGAAATATTAACGGATTGTCGTCCGCTTCTCAAGAATTATTCTGAGTGGTTGATGAAAATACCGTCTGTACGGGCATAGACGCTTTCTGCCCACTGCTGCACAGCCCTCGTCTCTCCATGCGCTATAATGGTCAAGTCGAAAAGGAGCAGATGACCCATGCGCGCAGTCGATATTATAGCGAAAAAACGGGATAGAGAAGCGCTGACCCGCGAGGAAATCGAGTGGTTCATCGGCGGTTATACGCGCGGCGATGTGACCGACTACCAGGCGGCGGCCTGGCTGATGGCGGTCTGCATTCGCGGCATGAGCCGCGAAGAGACGAGCGCGCTGACGCTGGCGATGGCTCATTCTGGCGACATACTCGATCTATCCGACATTCTTGGCTACGCGGTCGATAAGCACAGTTCCGGCGGCGTCGGCGACAAAACCACGCTGGCGGTGCTGCCGCTGGTGTCCTCGTGCGGCGTGCCGATTGCCAAGATGAGCGGGCGCGGCCTCGGCTATTCCGGCGGGACGATTGACAAGCTCGAGTCGTTCCCCGGCTATCGTGTCGATCTCAGCGCCGATGAGTTCCGCGATCTGGCGCGCAAAAATGGGATCGTACTGGCCGGTCAATCGCTCGAACTGGCTCCCGCTGACGGCAAGCTCTACAAGCTGCGCGACGTGACCGCGACCGTCCCCAGCACGCCGCTGATCGCCAGCAGCATCATGAGCAAGAAGATCGCCGGGGGCGCGCAGGGCATCGTCCTCGATGTCAAGCTCGGCAACGGCGCGTTCATGGCCGATCTTCAGTCGGCGCATGAGCTGGCCGAGACGATGGTGGCGATTGGCGAAGATGTCGGGCGCGATGTGATCGCCGTCCTGTCGGACATGAATCAACCGCTTGGCTCGGCTATCGGCAATGCGCTCGAAGTCGCCGAGGCGATTGAGACGCTCAAGGGCGGCGGCCCCGATGATTTCCGCGAACACTGCCTGGTCATCGCGGCGCTGATGCTCAAGCTGGCGGGGCGCGGCAGGCAGTGGACGAATCCTGATGAGGTGCGCGCGCTGCTTGAAGGCCAGCTTCGCAGCGGCGCGGCGCTGGCCCGCTTCCGCGATTTGATTGGCGGGCAGGGCGGCGACGTCGCTTACGTTGACGACCCCGGCAAGCTGCCGCAGGCGAGTATCGTCCAGACCATTTCGGCGGCGCAGAGCGGCTGCGTCCAGCAGGTCTCGGCGATTGACGCGGCGCGGGCGGCGTTTGAGCTTGGGGCAGGGCGCGAGAAAAAGGAAGACCCGATTGATCTGGCCGTTGGCGTCAGAGTTCACGTCAAGGTTGGCGCCCACGTCGAGGCGGGCGCGCCGCTGGCGACGATCTACGCCAACGACAGCCGTAAAATCCCGGCGGCGCTCAGTTTTCTGAACGCGGCGATAGTCGTCGGCGAGCAGACCGTCGAGCCGCTGCCGCTACTTTATGACGTTATCTACGGCGCGTAGCTCGCCGATCTCGTCGAAGCGATAAGTGTGAATCGGCGCGTCGGCCCAGTAGCCATTGGTAAAGCCAATGTTCCCGCTCAGTCCCGCGTAGTCGGCGGCGTTCGTCGCGGCGATCAATGCTGCCCGGCTTTGCGCGCCGCCGATAATTTCCTGCGCGATCAGGCGCGTGGCGTCATAGCTCGGCAGCGCCAGCAGACCCGGCTCCGGCGCGAATGGGTCGTTATTGCGAAAACGGGCGCTGAAGTCGGCTCCCGGCAGGCTGCCCGACGAGACGACCGTCACGCCGTCGAGGTCTGAACGCAGCAGCGGGAACTGCGCCAGCCCGAAGACATCCCCGCCAATGACCGGACTCGGCAGTTGAGCCGCCTCGGTGACGCTGACATGCGGCGGGGCGGTGATGAGGCTCGCTAACTGCGGGTTCGCCAGCACGAATATCCCCTGACGCTGCGAGCGCGTCGACCAGTCGCCGACAATCAGCAGCGGCAGGCCGTCGAGCGCGCGCTGGGTCGCGGCGTCGGCGCTGGCATAGCCGAGCGCGATCACCGCTCGCACCGCCGGATCGAGCGATAATGCTTTGCCGCGCGCGACCGCGCTTTCGACTGTGCCGCCGTCGTCTACGGGCAGCAGTTCGATGGCGATGCTGCCTTCGTCGGCCAGCGCCAGCCGCGCTGCGTAGAGCGCGTTGTAGCCGATCTCGCGGTAGCGTCCCTCGAACGGAGCCAGCAGCGCAATCCTGACCGGGGCTGCCGACCGCGCCACCGCGCACCCGCTTAATATTGCAATGGCAGCGATAAGGACAATGACAGACGGCGTGTCTTTTTGCCGGGGGCTGGAAGCCCTCCGGCAAGCCAAAAGAAGTCGGCTGAAGCCAACTGGTAAGAAGCGTAACGCCGCGCCTTTATCCTCCTCCCCTCGCGCTAAGGGAAAGGGGCAGAGGGTGAGGGCATTTTTAACACGCATTGGCGACGTGCTCGTCGAAGGTCTGCGCGAAGCTGTGATAGCCGCTGCCGTCACACTTCGCCCGAAAGTACAGATAGGGCGTCGTCTCCGGGTGAACAGCCGCGCGAATCGCGTCAATGCCGGGGTTAGCAATCGGCCCCGGCGGCAGCCCGGTATTCAGGTAGGTGTTATAGGGCGAATCGACGCCGATGTAATCAGCCTGCGTGATCTGCGGCCACCACGTCCCGTTTTCCAGACCGATGCCATACTGCACGGTCGGGTCGGCGTCGAGCTTCATGCCCTGAGCCATCCGGTTGCGGTAGACGCTGGCGATACGCGGGTCTTCGTCGGCGTTGACGGCTTCGCGCTGGACAATCGAGGCCAGCGTGACGGCCTGAAAGAGCGTCATGCCCTGCGCGGCAGCGTCGTTTGCCAACTGCGCGCCGACCTGGTCGATGAACTGCTGCGCGAGGATATTTTTCAGCATCGCCGGCGTGACAGTCGCCGGAAGCTGATAGGTATCGGGGAACAGGAAGCCTTCGAGCGACGCGCCCGGCGGCAGGCCGACGAAGCGGGCGAAGGCCGGGTCTTGCAGCGCGTTCGGCCCGACGATCTTGAGGAAGTCCGCGCCGGTGAAGCCAAAATAGGGATTCCGGTCGATGACGCTGGCAATCTCCTCGATACGCCAGCCTTCGAGGATACGGAACGGAAACTGGCTGCTGCGCGAATCGGTCAACGCGACGGCGATCTGTGGGATTGTTTCAGCGCGATTGAGGAAATAGGTTCCGGCTTGCAGCCTGACGTCGATATCGTTGAGCTGGACGTAATCGACGAACAGATCGGCGTCGGTAATCAGGCTGTTGTCGAGCAGGTTCGCGCCGATGACGCGCGGCGTGTCGCCGGAGTTGATGGTGAAGCGCACCGGGGTGGTATCGCTGCTGACCGTACTGGCGAGGTCAGCCTGCCGCGATGATAACCGCATCTGAATCAGCGCCTTGCGGACATAATCGGCGGGATGCCCCCCCGACGCAACCAGCACGACTCCGGCGCAGGCCACTGCTGCCAGCACCAACACGACAGCCAGCCCAATGAGTGCTTTAACCAGTCGATTCAATCTTTTTCTCCAGCTTATCGCTGCGGCTTGAGCGTGAATGTCCTTTCGCTCAGTCCTCAGTCCTCAGTCCTCTGTTTTCCGGCGCTTCCGCCAGCCCGTCGCGGAGCGCGTCAAGGTAGCTTTGCAGCAGCACCCGCGCGGCGAGGTCGTCAATCGGCTCACGCGGCCTGCGCCGTCTCTGCCGCGCCAGCTCCTTCGCATCGACCGACGTCATCTGCTCGTCCCACGGGACAATCGGCAGCGCCGTCGTCGCGGCCAACTGCGCGATCCATTTGCGGACAAGCGCGGCCTGATCGGGCAGGCCCTCGGCGCGTTCGGGATTCCACGGCACGCCGACGATCAGCGCGACGACCTGTTCCTGGGCTGCGATCCGCTGGATGCGCCCGAAGTCCTCGGCTTTCGAGATGTGTTTGAGCACAACCAGCTCGCGCGCGACCAGCCGCGAGGCGTCGCTGACCGCCAGCCCGATTCGCGCCAGGCCGTGGTCGATGCCCAGCAGTTTACCCTCGGTCACGGAGTGCGATCCTCGACGTGGACATCAATCCGCATCGGCAGGAACGGCAGTCGCCCGAACCAGTCCGGCGACAGGCTGATCGTCGGCGTCTGGCCTTGCTGCAAATCGACCGTGCTGACGAGGTAGCTGATGGCGTCCGGCAGCGAGCGCCCGGCCAGCTTTTCCTGAATCTGTCCGCTGGCGACACGAGCGCTGAAGATGCCGGAGCCGGAGATCGCCAGCGCGATTCGCCCGGTCGGGTCGATGCCCTGAACCGTGCAGCACTGATAATTCAGCGACTCCGGCACGAGCGCGCGGCCCGGCGGAGCCTGCGAGGTCAGCATGGCGAGGACGACCTGCTGCGCCAGATTTTCATCGACTGCCTGCGCCTCGACGCGGGCGCGCATCGTCAGGCTCAGGGTGTCGGTTTCGTCGCCGATGGCGGCGCTCCACTGCTTCCAGTCGTCACGCTCCTCGGTGATGCGAATCGACTCGAGGATGATGGTCTGTGCGGCTGTTCGCTGCGCGTCCATGCCGAGATAGGCGCGCGACTGAAGCTGCTGCCGGAGCGTGGCAAGCAGCCGGTCGTAATCGTCCTGACTGACGGCCTTGCGCGAGGGACTCGATCCGCCAGTTGTCGGCTGAAGGTTGCGGACGGTCAGGCTGTCGGCCAGCGGCCCGACAATCGTGTTGATGAGGTTGGCCTCGACGTTGCCGACGCCGCCGCTCGACGCGGGCAGGGCGGCAATCGGCACTTCGACCTGCCCACCAACCTGCGCCGGGGCGCTGGCCGCTGTCGTGGTGTGAAATAGAATCGGCGTCCCGGCAGACGTCATCAGCCGGGTATCGAGCGGAATATCGACCGCCCGATTGGTCTGATTGATGAAGACGACCGACCCGGTCGCGGCGGCGTCGGACAGCGTCTTTGAGCCGGACGTTGGAATCGTGCCGCTGTCCTCGACTTCGACGCGCAGGGTGACGGCAGGGATAAGGCGGCTGTCCACGTCAACCGTCGTCGCGTTGGGGTCGGCAATCACCGTCGTCTCAACCGGGATCTGCTGCCGCGCCGGACTGATGGCGACGGTTGCGCTCGGCACGAGCAGCCCGGCGATGACTGCCGCTGCGATCAGCAGCACAGCGACAATCAGGATCGGGATGAGCGGGCTGCGCGGGTTGTATGGCTCGTCGTCCGGGTCGCGCGCGCGTCTACTCTCGACCGGTTTCATGTCGAGCAGCAGTTCCTCGGCCAGCGGATCGACCTGTGGCCGCTGCGCGCGCCCGACGAAGGCTTTCGCCCGCCCGCGTTTCCAGCGAGCGCGACCGCTGGCGCCAATCGTCTCGAAGGCGCTGATTTCAAGCTCCTGCGCGTGCTTCATCACCTCGGCATCGTGCGTGACGATGGCGAAGCGAATCGCCAGCCGTGACGCCTCGCGCTGGATCAGCACCAGGTCGAGCTTGCGCGTCAGCGCCGTGCCTTCTTCCGGCCAGACGATCAGGACGCGCTTGCCGCGCAGAAACGACAGCCGGTCGCGCACCGAGGTGGCGTCGTCCCCTGTCTCAAGCTGTAGAAATTCCGGTTTCTCGGCCATGTTGTGATTAAGCTGCCTCGACGAGACAGGGCGGCCTCACTCCAGTATTCCGATCAGGCGCATTGCGCATCAGTTTACTGGAACAGGCGGGGTTTCTGCAAAGCGCCGGGACTAAAAAGGCAGGAACAGCGCTGGCCTGTTCCTGCCCTTCTGCCGCCTCAGCTCCGCTGCGCTCAGCCACAACTGCCGGTGAGCTTTTAGTGTCTGATGCTGCTGGCGATGATCTGCCGCGCGGCGTCGAGCGCGCCGGGCAGTCGGTCGGCGTCCTTGCCGCCTGCCTGCGCCATCGTCGGGCGACCGCCGCCGCCGCCGCCGATGATGGGCGCGATCTGCTTGATCAGATTGCCCGCGTGCAGTCCCTGCTTAGTCAGGTCGTCCGTCACGGCGACGACCAACTGCGGGCGTCCGTCGGCCACGCTGCCAAGCACCAGCACGCCGCTCCTGACCTGATTGCGGAACCAGTCGCTCATCTCGCGCAGGGTGTCCGGCGAGGTATTCGGAACTTGCGCGATCAACGCCTGCACGCCATCGACCTGTTCGAGCCTGCCGACCATCTGATCGAAGGTCTGCCTGGCCTGATCGCGCTGGAGCTTCTCGATCTGTTTATGCGCCGAAGTCAGCTCGGCTTGCAGCGCGGCCACGCGGTCGCCGACGGTATCGGGAGTCGCGCCCAACTGCGCTGCGACCGCGCCAAGCGTCGAGAGATGATCCTCGATATACCGAATTGCGGCGCTGCCGGTCAGCGCCTCGACGCGGCGGATGCCCGCGCTGACGCTGCCTTCGCTGACGATCAGGAACGGCCCGATCTCTGCCGTCTCATGGACATGGACGCCACCGCATAGCTCGTAGCTGTGACGGCTGACGTTCTCGCCATTGATGGTGCGGACGCGGTCGCCGTATTTCTCGCCGAACAGCGCCATCGCGCCTTCCGCGCGCGCCTGCGCCTGCGATTTTTCTTCCGCCCGGACGCCGAGATTGTGTAGAATGACGTCGTTGACCTCGGTTTCGACCGCGCGAAGCTGCTCCGGCGTCAGCTTCGCTTCATGGGTGAAGTCGAAGCGCAGACGGTCGGGCGCAACCAGCGAGCCGCGCTGCTGGACATGCGCGCCAAGCTGGTGACGCAGCGCTGCTTGAAGCAGGTGTGTCGCGGTGTGGTTGCGGATGATCGCGGCGCGGCGCTCGGCGTCGATCTGGCCGCGCGCTTCGTCGCCGACTCTGGGAGTCCCCTGCACGACTTCGCCGATGTGGACGATCAGCCCGCCGACCGGACGGCGCAGGTCTTCGACCTCGATCACCCAGCCGTCGCCGGTCATGATGCCGGTATCGCTGACCTGGCCGCCGGACTCGACGTAGAAGCAGGTCGAGCCGAGCACGACTTCGACCCGGTCGCCAGCGATGGCGCTCTCGACGTTCTGCCCATCAACGAGCAGCGCCAGCACGCGGTCATCGACTGCGATGCTGCTGTAGGGATCGTAATGGACGCCCTTTTCGCCGAGCTTGCCCGCGTCCTTGAGCGCTGTGAGCGTCTGATTGTAGAGATCGGCGGCCTCGATTCGCCCCATGACTTTGCCGCCGCTGGCTGCTGCGTGCGCCGCTTCGGCCTGCCGGAAGTCGGCCATATCGACGCTGAAGCCGCGCTCCTCGGCGATGTCTTTCGTCACCTCAATCGGCAAGCCGAGCGTCGCCTTGAGGTAGAAGGCGCGATCACCGGGCAGCACGCTTTCGCCGCGCGTGCCGAGCGCGTCCAGCATCTCGTTCAACTCGCTGACGCCCCGGTCGAGCGTGCGCCGGAAGTAGACTTCTTCCTTCGTGATCGCCCGCTTGATGGCGTCGGCGCGCTCGACGATCTCGGTGTAGTGGCCGCCCATAACGTCGAAGACTGCGTCGGCGACTTTCGCCAGAAACGGTTCGTTGAAGCTGAGGCGCGAGCCGAACCGCGCCGCGCGCCGGATGACCAGCCGGCAGACCGAGTCGCGGCCTTTTGGCCCCGGCAGCACGCCGTCGGCGATCAGAAAGACTGCCGCGCGGACGTGGTCGGCGATAACGCGGTAAGGGATGATGTTGGCGTCACGCTCGGCATCGCTCTGGCCGGTCAGGCGCTGCGTCGCCTCGATGATCGGCATGAACAGGTCGGTTTCGTAGTTGGCCTTGACGCCCTGAACGACGCTGACGATCCGCTCCAGACCCATACCGGTATCGACGCCGGGGGCGGGCAGCGGCTCATCGACGAGCTGGCCGTCAACCAGCTTGCGGTTGAACTGCATAAAGACCAGATTCCACAGCTCAAGGAAACGGTCGTCTTCGTCCTGCATCAGCGGGATGATATCCGCCGTGCCGCGTTCCGGCGTCTTGTCCCAGTGGATTTCGCTGGTTGGGCCGCACGGCCCCGTATCGGCCATCTGCCAGAAATTGGTTTTCGCCCCCATCCGCGCCACACGCAGCGGATCAACCTTGATGTCATTCACCCAGATGTCGTAGGCTTCGTCGTCGTTCTCGTAGACGGTGAAGGCCAGCCGATCCGGCGGCAGTTGATAAACTTCAGTCAGCAGGGTGTAGGCGTAACGGATGGCGTCGCGCTTGAAATAGTCGCCAAAGCTGAAGTTGCCGAGCATCTCGAAGAAGGTGTGATGGCGCGGCGACGGGCCGACATTTTCGAGATCGTTGTGCTTGCCGCTGACGCGCATCGACTTCTGCGCAGTCGTCGCCCGCTTATAATCGCGCCTGTCGAGGCCGAGGAAGACGTCTTTGAACTGCACCATCCCGGCATTAGTGAACAGCAGCGTCGGGTCGTTGCCGGGGACGAGCGACGACGACGGCACTT
>CAZZAO010000027.1:0-10480 GCA_964652205.1 uncultured Anaerolineaceae bacterium
CATTACAGCTTTACTCTCTTCAAACAGCAATCAGACCTCGTATTCGCCGCAGGGGAGTAAATCGACCGTTTCGATCAAGGTAAACCCATCTTCAATCCACCGAATGAGGGCAGTTTCGACACTTTCACTGCGGATAGCTGCTGCTTCACGAACACGCTCCAAAATTTCTGACTGCCTGAGAAGCACGACATTTTCGACCTCAGCCATCGAACACCTTCTCCAGTCTGAGTCTCATTGTATCATGCCTTGTCTACGGCTTGCGGTACGAGCCGACCAGATGGACACGGCCCGCGTGCCAGAAACGGTCGATCAGCCCTTCCGCCAGCAGCGCCGCGCGAAACATCAGATCGTTGAGCGCGAGATAGGTCGGGTCGCCGATGTGCTCGAAGCGCTCACAGACGAAGCCGACCGTCGTCAGCGCGCGGTCGAGGCGGCGATAGCTGTTGGCGCGATAAAACGTCGGATTGATGAAGTCCTCGTCGCGGCCATAGATGGCGTGGACGACCGATCTGGCGATGGCGCTCGGCACTAGCCGCCGCAGCCAGACGTTGTAATTGAGCGCGTTCGGCGTGATAAAGACCAGATGCCCGCCCGGTTTGAGCACGCGATAGGCTTCCGCAAAGACGGCGTCCGGGTGGGCGAGGTGTTCCAGCACCCACGAGCAGGTGATGAGGTCAAAGCAGGCATCAGCGAATGGCAGCGCGCCGATCTCCGACTCGACCAGCGTATTGATCTCGGCGGGCTGGTCGAAATGGGTCACATAGGCGTCAGTGCCGACGACCAGCGCGGCAATGCCGACGTAATCCTTGACCAGTCCAGCAGGGCCACAGCCCACGTCGAGCAGGCGTGTTTCGGGCCGCACCAGCGAGTCGGTCAGCGCGTGGTAGATATCAAGCGCCGGTCGATAGCCCGGCTTCAGGCGCTGGTAGCGCGCGCGATAGCGTTCCTGCTTGCTCAGATTCAGCATAACCATTCACCCCATTCAGGGTCGATGCTGGCTGACTGACCTGAGCAGTGCCGGTCAGGGCAATCGGGATCAGCACGACGATCATCGGCGCCAGGAACCGCCGCGATTCGGCGGCGACTCCTGATACGAAGTGGACGTTATTCTTTCAGCATCAACTGCGACGTCAGATAACGGAATTGTGAGATTTATCGTTCGTGCGCCAGCAGCCAGTCGATCAGGCGCGGGTCAGCGTAGGCGCGCGTCCAAACGTCGTGGCCGCCGTTGGGATAGATGGTGAAGCGGATTTTACCGCCACATTCCTTGAGCGCATCGACCATTTTGCGCGACTCGCGCAGCAGGACGACGTTATCGAGCGCGCCGTGGAAGGCCCAGACCGGCGTTTCCTTGAGCGTACAGGCTTCGTCAGGGTCGCTGCCGCCGCAGATCGGGACGAGCGCGGCGAACCTTTCCGGGTGCAGGATGCCGAGTCCCCAGGTCGCGTAGCCGCCCATCCCGATGCCGGTCAGATAGAGGTGATGCGGATCGACGCGCAGCGCGCGAACGACCTCGTCGATCAGGCCGGAGAGCTTATCCAGTTCGAACGACCACCATGTTCCCGCTGGACACTGCGGGGCGATGGTGATGAACGGGAAGTCAGGCTGTTCCTCGACGATCTGAGGAATACCGTGCTGCTTCATCAGGTCGATATCGCTGCCGCGCTCCGGCGCGTCGTGGAAGAAAAAGAGCGTCGGCCAGCGTCGGCTTTTCTCACGCTCGTAGCCGGGGGGCAAATGAACCAGATAGCGCAGATGCGCCGTCCCAAACATGAACGTCTGAACCTGCTGGCTCATCGGATGCTCCACAGGGGCAGGCTAGCCATATTTACCGGAGTTCTCGCGCGGCGCGTTGCTCAACACCGCGCCGAGGATGCGAGCATGGACGCGGTCGAGCGCCTGACGAGCGCGAGCAGTATGGTCGCGGCGAGTGTGGCCTGCGCGGACGACAATCAGCACGCCATCGAGCCGCGAGCCGAGCAGAGCGGCGTCGGACGCAGCCAGCACGGGCGGGCTGTCGAACAGAATGTAGCTGGCGCGGGCCTTAAGCAGACCGATGATCTCGCTCATCCGCGGGCTGCTGAGGACGTCGGCGGGAACCGGTGGCAGCGGGCCGGTCGGCAGCAGCCACAGGTTCGCCACTTCGCTCTGAATCAGCGGGGGGTCGGCCAGCGCCTTATCGTCGAGCATCATCGTGCTCAGACCGCGCTCGTTCGAGACGCCCCAGATCGACTGCTGTTCGGGGCGACGCAGGTCGGCATCGACCAGAATCGTCCGGTTGCCCGCCTGAGCAAACGTCACCGCCAGATTCGCCAGCACGACCGATTTATCGTCGGCTTCGGCGGGCGACGTGACCAGAATCGTCGTCAGCGCCCGGTCAACGCTGCTATACATCAGGTTGGTCCGCAGCGTGCGGAAAGCTTCGGCGGCGGGCGCGCGCGGGTCGGTCAGAGTGATGAGCCTGGTTTGCGTCATGATGAGCTACCTTATGCGTCCGCGCCGGGAATAGTCGCCAGAACGGGCAGGTCAGCCCGCTCGACGTCTTCACGGCGGCGTATCGTATTGCTTTCCAGATATTCAAGCACGAAGATCAGAATTGCGCCGAGCAGCACGCCCAGCACCGCGCCAGCGACGGCGTTAATGGCCGGACGCGGGCGGAGCAGGCTCAGAGTCGGGAAGTCCTGCAAGTTGGCATCGATCCGGTCTTCGCGCAGCGCCTGCTGGTTCTGCTGCTGGCGATAGCGCACGAGGGCATTGCCCCATTCGCGGGCGACGGCGCTGGCGATATCCTGCTGTTCCATATCGACGTCAATCTGAATTTGCAGGCTGATCGGGATCGGCGCAATCGTGACTTTGTTCTTGAGGTCGGCTGCCGTCATGTCGAGCTTGAGATTGTCGATCACCTGCTGGGCGATAAACTGGCTGTCGAGGTAGGCGGCGTACTGCTGAAGCAGGCGCGTCGCCGATTCGGTCAGGCCGAGATCGGCGCGCGTCGGCTGCACCAGCACTTTCTGCGTCGCGCGGTAAACCGGCGTCTGTCGGCTGCTCAAAAACCAGGCGCTGCCCGCTGCGATTGCCGCCAGCAGAAGAATGATCCAGCCACGGCGGAGCAGGATGCGCCCGTAATCAATCAGGTTCATATCAGGTCCTTCCGGCATCAAGACCGGCAAGAGGATACGTCAAGACCGGTCGATTCGGCAAGGGCAGTCTCGGTGGCGCGGGGCGCAGGGTGAAAGCGCGGGCGGTAGAACCCGGCCCAGGCGGCCAGCAAAGCGCCCACAACCTGAAGCCGACTCTACGGTGTCAGGGAGCCGCCGCCGGGCCAACACCGCAGCGCTGTTCATCGGCCCGCGCCTGAAGAACACGGTTCCCGTGGCGCGCTGCGCCGGACAGATGTTCCGCAAGCGGGAACAGCGCGTTTAAATTCCTGCTCCCCGGCTGTTTGTGGGCGGAGATCAGGCTGGCGTTTCCTCACTGGCGAGGAGATGCAGCGCTTCAGGGACAAAATCCACGCCGATCTGCTGCCCTTCACGGAAAATAGCACTTTGCGGATTATTATCGACCACAATGAGCTGACGCCCCTGAATCGACACAATGTACTCGACTTCCGAGCCTAAATACATGGCCTGGTCAACAATGCCCTGAGGAAGAGCTGGATCATCACGCAGTGAAAGCGCTTCAGGTCGGAGCATGGCAACCGCATTGCCCGACTGCGACGGCACGACTCGGTTTAGCCCTGTCACCCGCTTGCCGAAGAGAAAAACCACGGGCTGTCCATCCGGCGTCGTCTCCACGCTCGTCTCAATAAAATTGACGCGACCGATAAAATCAGCGACAAAGCGCGTTCGGGGATAGCGATAGATTTCTTCCGGCTTGCCGATTTGCTCGATATGCCCGTTGTTCATAATTACAATCACATCGCTCAGCGCCATCGCTTCGGTCTGGTCATGAGTCACATAGACGCTGGTAATATTCAAACGCCGCTGAAGCCGGTGGATTTCACTGCGCATCTGCACGCGCAGTTTGGCATCGAGGTTTGACAGCGGCTCGTCGAACAGCAGGATGCGCGGCTCCGTCACGAGAGAACGCGCCAGCGCGACGCGCTGCTGCTGCCCGCCGGAGAGTTCATTCGGGCGCCGTTCTTCCAGCCCGCTCAGACTCATCATCCTGAGCGCTTCCTGCACTTTCTCCCGGATAGTACGTTTCGGCAGGCGGCGCGTCTGAAGCCCATAGGCCAGGTTATCGAAGACCGACATGTGCGGGAACAGGGCATAGCTCTGAAAGACCAGCGCCATATCCCGCTGGTTGGGCGCTCGATAGGTGATGTCCACACCGTCGAGGATGATGCTGCCCTGTGTCGGCATCTCAAAACCGGCGATCATCCGAAGCGTGGTTGTTTTGCCGCACCCGGAAGGCCCTAGAAGTGTGACAAATTCCCCCTGTTGAATCCCCAGTGTGATATCATTGACGGCGGTGACAACGCCGCTGCCGCTGCGATCTGGAAACTGTTTCGAGAGGTGATCGAGCATGAGAAAGGCTTCGGGCGGAGTCGGTGCTGACGGCAGGTTCACTTAGCACCGCTTTCGATAGTGCGTTCAGCGCCGGTCCGCGAACCAACGAGCAGATACATACCGCCGATTGCGATCAGCACGATGATGATGAGCAGTGTGCAGTAAGCAAACGCATTGCCGTAACGGCCATTTTCGACTTCGTTCAGAATTTGTTGGGTCATAATCTTTGTCTGGGGCGTGGTCAGGAAAATGATGGCGGAAATTGTCGTCATCGAGCGCGCAAAGGCGTAAATCAGGCCGGCCAGAAATGCCGGACGGATGAGCGGAAGGGTGATGCGCCAGAAGGTACGCGCGCTGTTGGCTCCCAGACTGGTCGATGCTTCCTCAATTGAGGGGTCAATCTGCGCCAGCGCCGACGCGCCGGAGCGCAGCGCCGCGGGGACACTGCGCGTGATATAGACGAGCACAATGGCGATTGCGCCACCCACCAGCCCCTGTCCGCCGGTGAGTTTGGGAATCAGGACGATTTCGCCAAGCACCGGCAGCGTGACGGTGATCGGGTTGTTGTAAACCAGCAGGTAGCCAATTCCGATAATCGTGCCGGGGACGGCGATGCCAAGCATGGTCGCAAAATCGAGCGCGGCGCGTCCTGGCAACCGCGTCCGGGCGATCAGGAAAGCGATCACCATACCGATCAGGCTGGCGAGCGGCGTTGCGATCAGAGACAGGCGGGTGGTATCTTCCATCGCCTTACGCCCCAGCCCATTGATGACAAAATTAAAATGATCGAGCGTCAGCGTCTCATTCACGCCGGGAACCTTAACGAACGCACCGGCAATGATCGTGGCGTAGAGCAGGACAATCAGCAGACAGATGAACATGACAACCGCGAACAGCCCCCAGCGCACCAGCGGCTGCTTGACGGTCTGCATCACGCCGGCAGGCTTGCCCGTCACGGAAACGACGCTCGTTCGGCTGATCCAGTAGCGCTGCACCATAAAGACCGTCAGCGAAGGCACAAGCAGAATCAGGCAGAGTACGGCTGCGCCGACCGGGTCATAGAGGCCGACAATCGTGATATAGATGCGCGTCGCCAGCACCTCGTAGTTTCCGCCGAGCACCAGCGGATTACCGAGGTCGGCAATCGCCTCGACAAACAGCAGCAGAAATGAGCTGGCGATACCGGGGGCAAGCATGGGCAGCGTCACTTTACGAAACGTTCGCCATCGGCTCGCGCCGAGGCTCGTGGACGCTTCGTCCAGCGCCGGGTCAAGCGCCAGCATCATGCCGCGCAGGTTCAGGTAAGCAATCGTAAAAAATGAGAGCGCGAGCACGCTGGTCAGGCCGTCGAGGCCATAAATGTCATAGCGGATGCCAAAGACGCCGCGTGAGATCATGCCGCTTCGACCGAACAAAACGATCATCGCAGTTGCGACGGCAAATGGCGGCGAGATCACTGGAAGCAGGGCCGTGATGTGCATGAAGCGCTTGAAGGGGACGTCCAGCCTGACCTGAACAAAAGCGAACAGGAAGCCCACGGCAGTGCCGAGAAGCGCGACCAGCAGCCCCATAACGACGGTGTTGGTGATGATCGTCCGGTAGGCTGGCACGCCGACGTAGCGCTGAAACAGCGGCAGCCCTTCCGGCGAGACGCTCAATCGAGTCGTTGCGCCGAGCGGTAGGATGACGGCCAGAAAGATAAAGATCGTGATGACAACAAAAGTGATCGCAAGCAGCGGGTCTTGCGTCAACCGGCGAACCCGCCGAAAGTGTGACATGCCTGCAATGGCTTGCATCAATCCGCTCCCGGAGGTTCATTGTGCCGTACACGAGGTACGGCACAACGAACGGTATGAAGAAGAGTGTTTATTTCTTCTCGGCGGGAACAGGCGCGATTTCGGTGTCGAAGCGCTCGACAAGTGCTGTGCGGTTTTCACCGGCGGCTGTGAAGTTGTACTTGACAACCTTGATGTCAGCCAGGTTGACCGAGAGATCAGAGACGGAAGCGTCAGGATTAGTCGGAAGCTGGAGCGAATTCACCGTTTGACCGATCTCCTGCGCTTTGGCCGTCAAAGCCCAGTCGTACCACTGCTTCGCGGCGGCCATTTCGGGAGCGTCCTTGAGGATCGCCATACCGCCGATTTCATAACCCGTCCCTTCTTCAGGGAAGGTGGTGGTGACGATGCCCTCGAAACCT
The DNA here is from genome assembly GCA_964652205.1 of uncultured Anaerolineaceae bacterium. Classification (GTDB taxonomy): domain Bacteria; phylum Chloroflexota; class Anaerolineae; order Aggregatilineales; family Phototrophicaceae; genus ZC4RG36. The sequence goes on from CAZZAO010000027.1 coordinate 6,709, forward strand.
TCAACTTGCAGCTTCGTGCAGTCGTGAGAGAAGATGATAGCGACGGCGACTTCACCCTGGCCTGCCATCGTGCCGGGCGCTGCGCCGGAGCGCGTGTATTGCAGGATATTCTGGTGAAGCTTGGCGAAGTATCCAAAGGCTGCATCCAGCGCCGCCTGGGTCGGCGCGCCGTCTTTGTCGTAACCGGTACCCGCTTTAGCTGCTTCCAGCTCATCTGCGTTCAGGGTGACAACCGTCCAGAAGGCGGTAAAGGCCGTCCCCGACGTCGCCGGATGGGCCATGGCGACGTTGCCGACCAGTTTCGGCGAGAGCAGGTCCTGCCACGAAGTCGGCGCTTTGATGCCTAGCTCGTTGAGCAGTTCGACGTTGGAGCAGAAACCAAGCGCTCCAACATAGATGCCCGTCCAGTACCCATCGGCGTCTTTGTATCCCTCAGGGATCACGTCGGCGTTCGGCGAATGGTACTGTTCAAGCAGCCCTTCATCCTTTCCGGCAATGAAGGCGTCGGCAGGGCCGCCCCACCAGATCGAGAATTCAGGGTTGTCCTGTGAAGCGCGGATACGCGCCAGGGCTTCACCGGACGAAAGGCGGACGTAGTTGGTCTGGATTCCAGTTTCTTCCTGGAATGCCTGGGTCATCGCCACGCACCAGTCCTCTTGCGGCGTGCAGAGTACCGTGAGAGTCTGCGCCTGCGCAGACACCGAAGTGGCGAGGACAAAAATCAGGGCGAGAAGCGGCAAAATTCGATACAGACGATTCATTTTTCAAACTCCTGTTTGTCGATAAAGGCCAGTAAGTGGTTTCAGAAGCGTCGGGGATAACTATAGGTTTAACCAGTAGTTAATGCAAATTCGGAAATAGCGGGGATGTCGCGCGGTAAACCGGCGTCTGTCGGCTGTTCAGGAACCTGGCGCTGGCCGCTGCAATTGCCGCCAGCAAGAGGGTGATCCAGTCGCGGCGGAGCAGGATGCGCCCATAATCAATCAGGTTCATAGCGGGTCATTCCGGCATCAAGACTGGTTCGATTCGGCAAGGGCAGTCTCGGCGGCGCGCAGCGCAGGTATGAATTGGCGCGGCTCCAGCGTCTAGATCAGGCGCGCGGCGAGCTTCTGGATCGTGCTTCGGTCGAAGCGCGCGGCAATTTCGGTCAGCGTCTGCCCTGTCTCAGGGTGAATCAGGTCAGGCGCAAGCTCCGCCAGCGGTATAGCCGCGAAGGCATAGCGCGCGATGTCGGGAGATGGCAAATGCCAGGGCTTGTCACCATAATCCATCATGCCATGACCCCACAGAGCAATGTCGAGGTCGATGGAGACGACGGATGGCGTCGAGCGGTCACGGCCCAGATCGCGCTCGATGGCACGCAGCACGTCGCGCTTGAAGCTGATCGGGTCGGCCTCGGTGGCGATCTTCACGGCAGCATTCCAGTAGATTCCACTGCCGCTGCCCTCAGCCGCCGTCTGATATACAGATGAGACGGCCAGCACGTCACAGGCGGCGCGCAGGCGTTGAAGAGCCTGCCGCAGGCGCGTTTCCGGGTCAGCGTTCGAGCCGAGTATGAGAAAAGCAGTCGTCAGCACGAGAGCGGCCCATCCTTTGCGTCCTTAAGCCCGGTTAACAGTTCAAGTCTGTTCATCTTATCCTCAGTTTCCAATTCCATAGTGTATCTGACTACCGATCACAGTTCTTCAACTCAACATTCAACAGGACGGACAGAATGGATCTTCTCATTCGCAGTGAAACTGGATTCGGCGGGCATAACGACGAAGACGAGGAAGGTGGTCACCCGCCCGACGCCAATACCCAGCTCAGGATGCGCTCGCCAGAATTTCAGGCTCATTTCGGCCTCGGCTTAGGGCCGACCGATCATCCGACGATTGAAAGCTCGATGCAAGCGATTCTGGAAGCGCTCGGCGAAGACCCGTCCCGTGAAGGGCTGCTCCGCACGCCTGACCGGATTGCGCGAATGTATGACGAACTGTTAAGCGGCTACCGAATCGACCCGGTCAAGATGATTAACAACGCGCTGTTCGACGTCGATTACACGGACATGGTCATTATCCGCGACATCGAGTTTTCCAGCCTGTGCGAGCATCATATGCTGCCGTTCCTCGGTCACGCGCACGTCGCCTACATTCCCAGCGGCAGGGTCATCGGCCTATCGAAAATTCCGCGAATCGTCGATATGTTCGCCCGGCGCTTGCAGGTGCAGGAGCGGATGACGCGGCAGGTCGCCGACTTCGTTCATGAAGTGCTGCATCCGGCAGGCGTGGCCGTGGTGATCGAAGGCGTGCATATGTGCGCCATGCTGCGCGGCGTCAAGAAAGCGGACTCCAGCATGACAACCAGCGCCATGCTCGGCGTTTTTGCCGACCATGCCAGCACGCGCGCCGAATTTATGGGGCATCTGGCCCGGCCCAGCGCGCACATTTAAGCGCAGATTTCTGGTTGAAAGCCCCTCAAAAGTATGTTATAGTCCCTCATGTTAAGCCTTCATGAGGGACTTGACGCCAATTGCATAGTGCTTGAAGCACTCATCGAGAGCGGTTGAGGGATCGGCCCTAAGACACCGCGGCAACCCCCGGAGCGCCGGAAGGGTGCCAAGTCCGACAGGGGAAACTCTGGCAGATGAGCGGCGAATGTGGTGAACCATAGACGCCTCTCCCTGCGCGGAGAGGCGTTTTTTATGCTTTTAAGGAAGGGAAAGGCTCTAATGGTTCAGGACTCGCAGCGGTCGGCTAACTCCACCTTCATGACGTCGCCGCGCTACTTCTACACCTCTGAATCGGTTTCCGAAGGTCATCCTGACAAGCTGTGCGACCAGGTTTCGGACGGCGTCCTCGATGCCATCCTCAGCCAGGACCCCAATGCCCGCGTCGCCTGCGAAGTGGCGACCACCACCGGGCTGGTGGTCGTCATCGGCGAAATCACCACCAGCGCCTATGTCGATATTCAGACCATCGTCCGCAACACCATTCGCCAGATCGGCTACAACAGCGCCGACATCGGCTTTGACGCCGACACCTGCGGCGTGATCGTCTCGATCCACGAGCAGTCCCCGGATATCGCGCAGGGCGTCAACCGCGCGCTTGAAGCCCGCGAAGGCTCGATGAGCGATAAGGAAATCGAGGCCATTGGCGCGGGCGATCAGGGCATGATGATTGGCTTCGCCTGCGATGAGACGCCGGAGCTGATGCCGATGACGATTGCGCTGGCCCACCGGCTGACGCGCCGTCTGGCCGATGCGCGCAAGAGCGGCGAGATTCCGTGGCTGCGCCCCGACGCCAAGAGTCAGGTCACGGTCGAATATGCCAACGGCCAGCCGAAGCGCGTCGATACGGTCGTCATTTCGACGCAGCACGCGCCGACCGTCGATCAGTCCGAAATTTATGAAACTGTCATCGAGGAGATCGTCACGCCGATGGTCGACGCAAGCCTGCTCGACCAAAAGACGCGCTTCTTCGTCAACCCGACCGGCAAGTTCGTCATCGGCGGGCCAGTCGGCGACTCCGGGCTGACCGGACGTAAAATTATCGTCGATACCTACGGCGGCGTAGCCCGTCACGGCGGCGGCGCGTTCTCTGGCAAAGACCCGACAAAAGTCGACCGCAGCGCGGCTTATATGGCCCGCTACGTCGCCAAGAATATTGTGGCAGCAGGGCTGGCCGCGCGCTTCGAGTTGCAGCTCAGCTACGCCATCGGCGTGGCGCGCCCGACCTCGGTCGCGGTTGAAACCTTCGGCACAGGCCGCGTGGCCGATGAGAAGATCGAGGAG
>CAZZAO010000027.1:10490-22653 GCA_964652205.1 uncultured Anaerolineaceae bacterium
CTGATCCGCACACATTTCGACCTGCGTCCGGCGGCCATCATCCGCGATCTGAACCTGCGCCGCCCGATTTACCAGCAGGTGGCGGCTTACGGCCACTTCGGGCGCATCGATATCGACGTGCCGTGGGAAAAGACCGACAAGGCCGATCTGCTTCGCCGCGAAGCGGGGCTGTAAATCACCGCCGCCCTTTTTCTCGACAGCGCGTGATCGGCCATATCATTGGTCAGACTCAACGCAAATGGTAAGATGGTGAGGCGAACGGCTTCTACACGGGAGACACCCTTTGGCAGCCCGGCCTCACCATGACTCCGACGAGCGCGACCCGGCCTTCGAGCGCGTGATTTTCTTCAGCGACGGCATCTTCGCCATCGCAATTACCCTGCTCACGCTGAATATCCGCCTGCCCCACATTGATCCGGCCAACGTCGGAACAGAGCTTCCCAACGCCGTCATCAGCCTGATCCCGTCGATTCTGGTCTACGCCCTGAGCTATGAAGTCATCGGCATCTACTGGATCGCCCATCACCGCATGTTCCGCTGGATCAACCGCTACAACTATCAACTCGTCCGGTTTAACCTGCTGTTCCTGTTCTTCATCGCCTTCCTGCCGGTTCCCACGTCGGTGCTCGGCGACTACTGGAACGCGCCAGTGACCAACGTCTTTTACGCTCTGTCCATCGGGTTAGTCGGCATCTCGGAATTTCTGCTCTGGCGTTATGCAGCGGCTCATCAGATGGTCGACTCCTCACAGACGCCGCGCGACATCACCTATTTCGGGATACGGATTCTGGTGCCGACCGCCGTTTTTCTGCTGTCGATCCCCATCGTCTACGCTATTCCAGATTACGGCAAATTCTTCTGGCTGCTGATTGTCGTCATCATGCCGCTGGTGGCGCGCCGCTTTGCACAGGAAGTGCAAAAGCGCGCTCAGGGGAATTAGGGATGGCTTCCCGCAGGCTGACCGAAGCCGACTATCAGGCGCTCAAGGCCGAGATTCGCGCGATCATGATCGAGGCGGCGAAGGCGCGCCAGACCATTACCTATTCGGAATTGTGCCTGCGCCTCGAAACTGCCCGCCTGCACTATCATTCGACGCTGCTGACGAAGCTGCTGATCGAGATCGGACGCGCGGAAATCGAGGCTGGACGCGGCGTACTTCCGGCAGTCGTCGTGACTAAACACACCGGCATCCCCGGCGGCGGCTACTTCGCCGGGATGAACGGCATCGACGCCGACGCGCTCGAAGCCCTGTGGCGCGATGATTTCGAATCAGTCTGCGACTACTGGGCCGCCCACCCGTCCACACCATGAAACCCGGCTTTCAGGCTGGCGCGGGGACTCCAGACCGGGTTACACTGGCAGTCGCTCGTCTGTTCGTCTCGTGATCGTGCCGGAAAGCTGATGCAACCGTTCGACCTTGACAGCCTGCTCAATTTCAGCCCGCCGGAATACCTGTGCGAGCGCTGCTTCGCCCTGCTGGCGCTCTCGCCGGACGTGCGCGTGGGGCGCTGCCCGGTCTGCGGCGTCAGCTACGTGCCAACGGCAGAATTCCCGACCTGTGGCACGTATCTGGAGTCGAAGCAGCTGCGCCTGCGCTTCAATGACCCGCTGGCGCATGGCCGCGAATTAGCGCTGATCGCCCGGCAGGGGCGCGCGAACGCGCCCGATTACCCGCCGATGCGGGCGCTGCTGGCGGCTCTCGCGGCGGCAGAACAGTTCGTCCACGTCACGACTTACGGCGTCAGCGCGCTGCTGCTCGGCGCGCTCAAGCTGGCGGCGCAGCGCGTCGATGTGCGCGGCGTCGTCTCCGGCGTCAAAAACGACGGCATCCTGCGCGAATTGACCGCCTACCCTGAGGAAGCGCCGCGCCTCGACGCGCGCCTGTTTCAGCAGGATAACCCGCGCTTCCCACATCAGAAAATCATCGTCGTCGATGGGATGCTGGCCTTCAAAGGCTCGGCCAACCTGACCGATTTCGGCTGGCGCAAGGCGGCGACTGGCGGTGAGGTCGTCGAGTTCGTGACCGACCTGCGCGACGTCGCCGAACTGCATAATCGCTTTTTCAGCCCGGCGTGGCGCGCCTATGACGATGCCCGCCAGAGCGAGCAGATTCTCATGACCTCGTTTTAGGAGTAGCGTGTATGCGGATTTTTCTGACCGGCTCGACCGGACGGCTCGGCGGTCGGCTGAACGCGCTGCTGCGCGCGCAGGGCCACGACGTGACCGCGCCGCCCGAAACCGAGCTGGACATCACCGATTTCGCCGCCCTGCGCGCCCGAATTGTCGCGGCGAAACCGGACGCCGTCATCAACCCGGCAGCCTGGACGGACGTCGATGCCTGCGCCCGCGAGCCGGAGAAGGCGATTCTCATCAACGGCCTCGGCGCGCAGAACGTCGCGCTGTCGGCGGCAGCGGCCAACGCCGCCGCCCTGTTCGTCAGCAGCAACGAGGTCTTCGACGGTCGCCACAACCGCCCCTATACCGAGTATGACGCGACCGGGCCGATCAACGCCTACGGCTTCAGCAAGCTCACCGGCGAGACAGCCACCATCCGCGCCACGCCGAGGCATTACATCGTGCGAACGGCGTGGCTGTTCGCTCACGGCGGCAAGAATTTCATCCAGTCGATTCTCGGCGCGGCAGCCGCAGGCAAGCCGCTGCGCGTCGTCACGAATGAGGTCGCTAACCCGACCTATAACGACGACCTCGCCGAAGCGATCACAAAGCTCATCACGACCGAGCGCTTCGGAACCTACCATTTCGTCAATCACGGCATGGCCTCGCGCTACACCTTCGCCCGCTACGTCCTCGACCGCGCCGGACGCGCCGACGTCGTTATCACGCCGATCAGCAGCCACGAATGGCAGCGCGCTTCCGTGCCGCCGGTCTACTCGGCTCTGAGCAATCTGGCAGGAACCAGCATCGGCATCACCCTGCGCCCGTGGCAGGAAGCGGTGGACGCCTTCCTGATACGCGAAGGATTGATCTCATGAGTGCTGAGTGATGAATGCTGAGTCAGAAGTAGACAACGTACTCGACCTTACACGCGCCAGTCAGTACGGCCTTTTTGATTCTTCAACGATTCCTGACTCAACTCCTGACACCCGGCGCTCGGCATCCTGTCTTCCCTCAGTCCTCAGTCCTCAGCCCTCAGCCCCTGTCTCATCACCCATCACTCATCACTCACCTCTTTTTTCTATCGTCATCCCCAACTGGAACGGCGCGCGCTTCCTGCCGGTCTGCCTCGACGCGCTCCAGCGCCAGACCTACGCCGACCTTGAGGTGATTGTTGTCGATAACGCCTCAACCGACGGCTCGCAGGCGCTGCTCAGATCGAGCTATCCGGGCGTGACGCTGATCGAACTGCCGGAGAATCGCGGCTTCACCGGCGCGTGTAACGCCGGAATCAAGGCGGCATCGGGCGCGGTTATCGCGCTGCTCAACAACGATACCGAAGCTGATCCGGGCTGGGCCGCCGCCGTCATCGACGCCTTCGCCCGCCATGCCGGGGTTGGCAGCGTCGCCAGTAAGATGCTGCTGTTTGACCGGCGCGATACCTTCCACACGACTGGCGACTTCTTCACCGTCGAAGGCCGACCGGGCAACCGGGGCGTCTGGCAGAAAGACGAAGGCCAGTATAATCAGGAAGAATACGTCTTCAGCGCCTGCGGCGGCTCGGCAGCCTATCGCCGCGCCATGCTCGACCAGATCGGCCTGCTCGACGACGATTTCTTCTTCTCCGGCGAGGACGTTGACCTCGGCTGGCGCGCCCAGCTTGCCGGGTGGCGCTGTCTTTACACGCCAGAAGCAATCGTGTACCATCACCTGTCGGCAACCGGCGGCGGCGTCACGGCCAGCTACTATGACGGGCGCAACCTGATCTTCATTCTGATCAAGGACATTCCCGGCTTCATCTGGCGGCGTCACGGCGGTCAGATCGTCCGCGCGCAGGTTCGGCTGGCGCTCGACGCCCTGCGCGCCTGGCGCGGTCAGGCGGCGCGAGCGCGGCTGCGCGGCATGATCGCCGGACTCGCCCACTGGCCGCAGCTATGGCGCAAGCGCAGACAGGTACAGGCGCAGCAGACCGTCACGCCGGAATACCTGCAATCCATCCTTTCACCGCCGGGCGGCGCGCGATGACCACGCCCGACAGGGAGTCGTGTTGTTGAGCAGCCCACATCCGTTGCTGTCGATTGTTATGCCCGCGCACAACGAAGAATTTCGCCTGCCGCCGAGTCTGGCGAAGATCGACGCCTTCCTGCACACCCAGCCGTTCAGCGCAGAGATCATCATCGTCGAGAACGGCAGCAGCGACCGCACCGCCGAAGTCGCCCGCGCCTTCGCCGCCGAGCATCCTTACGTCAAGGTGCTTGAAGTGGCGACACGCGGTAAAGGGCTGGCGGTCAAGGCGGGGATGCTGGCCGCCGTCGGCGATTTCCGCTTCATCTGCGATGTCGATCTGTCGATGCCGATTGAAGAACTGACGCGCTTTCTGCCGCCCAACAGCGACGGCTACGATATCCTGATCGCCACCCGCGAGGGCGAAGGCGCGCAGCGCGTCGGCGAGCCGGAATATCGGCACATTATGGGTCGCATCAACAACCTGATTATCAAGCTGACCGCCGTGCCGGACTTTCAGGATACGCAGTGTGGTTTCAAGCTGTTCACCCGCCGCGCCGCCGAAGACCTGTTCGGCGTCCAGCGCATGACCGGCATCGGCTTCGACGTCGAGCTGCTGTTCATCGCCCGCAAGCGCGGCTACCGCGTCCGTGAAGTGCCGATCACCTGGTACTACGACCCGGACAGCCGGATGCGGCTGGTCGAAGACTCGCTGCATATCCTTCAGGAAATCTGGGAGATTCGGCGCAACTGGCGCGAGGGAGTCTATGCCCAAACTACAGCGCGAGCCATCGGCTAGCGTCCTCTATGAGAATCAAATCTACGCTCAGGGGGTCGAGCGCATCGTCGGCTTCGACGAGGCCGGACGCGGGCCGTGGGCCGGGCCAGTGGCGGCGGCAGCGGTCTGTCTGCCGCTCGGCAGGCCGCGCCTCTCGCAGATTTTGAAAGGCGTGCGCGACAGCAAGGAAATGACCGCCAGCCAGCGCAGCGGAACCGTCGATCTGATTAAGACGACGGCGCTGGCGTGGGGCGTCGGCAGCGCGAGCAGCGCTGAAATCGACGCGCTCGGCATCGTCCCGGCGACGCTGCTGGCGATGGAGCGCGCGCTCGATGGAATGCTGTCGGCCTTCCCCGGCTTCGCGCCGGACTGTCTGTTTCTCGACGCGCTCGTCTGGCCCGCCATGCTCGGTCGCCACCCCCAGGTAACAATTGTCGATGGCGATGCCCGCTCGTTGAGCATCGCCGCCGCCTCGGTGCTGGCGAAGGTCTGGCGCGACGAACACATGATGGACGTGGACGCCGACTACCCGCAGTACGGTTTTGCCGCTCACAAGGGCTACGGCACAGCGGCCCATATCGCCGCCCTGAAGGAACACGGCCCCTGCCCGACTCATCGGCTGTCATTCGCGCCGGTACGCGCCATCGCCGACGACTTCGGGCGGCGGTAATGCAGCCTTGAATCCCACCAACGGACAAACGGTCGTCATTACCGGGGCTAGCTCCGGCATTGGCGCGGCGGCAGCGCGCCAGCTTCATGACTTCGGCGCGAAGGTCGTCGTGGTTGGGCGCTCGCCGGACAGGACCCGCGCCGTCGCCGCCAGCATCGGCGCAGATTATTTTCTGGCCGATTTCACCAGACTGTCGGATGTTCAGGCGCTCGGCCAATCGCTGCTCGACCGCTGCCCGCGCATCGACGTGCTGATGAATAACGCGGGCGCGCTGATGGGCTGGTCGCGCTCAATCACTGAGGACGGCCACGAGCGCAGCTTTCAGGTCAATTATCTGGCGCCGTTCCTGCTGACCTCGCTGCTGATGCCGCGGCTGATCGAGTCACAGGCGCGGATCATCAACACGTCCAGCACGGCCAACAACTTCGCCCGCCTTAGCCTGAAGAACCTCGAAAGTCAGCGCGGCTACGTCGCCTTCTTCGCCTACTGCGCGACCAAGCTGATGAATATTATGCACGTCAAAGAGCTTCAGCGCCGCTACGGTGACCAGGGCATCCGCGCAGTCGCCTTTCATCCCGGCCTCGTCGCCACACACTGGGCGCGTGAAGGCTGCGATCTGGTCGCGCTGTTTTACAACAGCTTCCTGAGATATGCGCTGCTGACGCCGGAACAGGGCGCAGATACGATGATCTGGCTGGCCTCGACAACGCCGGAGATCGACTGGCTCCCCGGCGGCTATTACGCCAACCGGCTGTTGAGCGGCTACAATCCACAGGCGGCTAATCCCGACCTCGCGCGGAAACTCTGGGATATTTCCGCCGCCATGATCCGCGAGAAAAGTAACCTGTGAAGCTCGCTCTCGTCCATGACTGGCTCAATCAGCGCGGCGGCGCGGAAGACGTGCTCGAAACACTGGTCGCGCTTTACCCGCAGCGCCCGCTCTACACCAGCCTGTACGCGCCTGACCTGATGCCGCCGGGCTATCGCCAGTGGGATATTCGCACGCTCTGGCTCGACCGACTGCCGGGGATTCACGCCCATCATCAGCCCTACCTGCCGCTCTATCCGCTGGCGTGGGGCGGCCTCGACCTGAGCGGCTACGACGTCGTCCTGAGCAACAAGAGCGGCTTCTGTCACGGCTTCCAGCACGGCTCAAAAACGCTGCACGTCTGCTACTGCCTCGCGCCGACGCGCTACGTCTGGGGCCTCGATGCCTACATCGAACGCGAGCGGTTCGGCAAGCCGGTTGAGCTGGCGCTGCGTCCGCTGGTGTCGGCGCTTAAGCGCTGGGACTTCGCGGCGGCGCAGCGCGTCGATCACTTCATCGCCATCTCGACCGCTATTCAGCAGCGCATCAAGACCTACTATCAGCGCGACTCCGTCATCATCTATCCGCCAGTCGAAACCGAGCGCTTTCAGCCGTCCACCGCGCGCGACGATTATTTTCTGGTCGTCTCGCGGCTGATTCCCTACAAGCGGATCGACCTCGCCGTACAGGCAGCGACTCGACTTGGGCTGCCGCTCAAGGTGGCTGGCAAAGGCCGCGACCTCGAACGGCTCAAGGCGCAGGCCGGGCCAACCGTCGAGTTCCTCGGTTACGTCGCCGACGACGCCCTGCCCGACCTGATGGCGCGCTGCAAGGCGTTCCTGTTTCCCGGTCTGGAAGATTTCGGCATCACGCCGGTGCAGGCCGAGGCGGCGGGCCGCCCGGTGATCGCCTATCGCGGCGGCGGCGCGCTCGATACCGTCATTCCCGGCGTGACCGGCGAACTATTCGACGAATTGACGGTCGACTCGCTGGCCGAGGTCATGGCGCGTTTCGACGCCGATGGCTACGACTCACCTGCTATTCGCCGCCACGCGCTCAAGTTCGATACATCGGTCTTCAACCGCCAGATCACGGAGTACATCGATCAGGCGTGGAAAAGTTTCCAGCGTAAGTCACCTGCCTGAACGGAGACGCGCTTCCGGCAGCGTTGGCTCAAATAGCTCAACCGGATTCCCTGACGGATCGTCGAGCAGGATTTGTTTCCCGCCAACGCCCGTCACAATGTCATTGCGAAAATGGACACCGGCCTTGCGCAGCGTTTCGACCACCGATGCAAGATCAGTGACTTCAACCGCAAAGCGGTTCCATCCGCCGGGCTGCGGCCTGGTGCCATCCGGCATCGACTGACCGCCACCACCGGCAGGATTCGGCGCGCTCAATACAAGGCGGAGATCACCGCGCGAGAGCATGGCAAATGCGGGCGCTGGATGCATCTCTTCATGGAAGCCTAAGTGTCCGCAATAGAAGGCAATCGCTGCGTCTACATCATTGACGATGTAGCGAACCTGAACCGTAGCCATTGATAGTTCCCATTCTCTATTCCCTAAGGCATCAATTTCAGGTCCAGCGTAGATCACCCGTTCTAGAGCGTCAAAGAGTCCATTGTGACCAACTCAACTATTGTGCTTCACTCCGACAGCGTTTCCAACGGCAGCGTCTCGTGGAGCATCGAGACAACGTCGGCGCTCAGGCCGTTGACGCCGAACAGCCACGCGAGACGGCGAATCCTAGCGCTTGCCGGTCGCAATGCGGTTGAGCAGGTCGAACCAGAATGGCGCGCCTTGCGAGACGGCCAGCGTCGTCAAGGCGAGGCCGATGAGCTTCTTGATGAGCAGGCCGAGCCAGTTGAGCGGGTTATTCCCCGGCCAGAAGTTCCACAGGTTGCGCGTATCTTCGAGCGGGAACGGGTCGAGCGCGTTGGCTGACGCCGACGTGACCGGCGTCAGCCCCCAGCCAATCGGCAGCCGAAGCTCCAGCAAATTATCGACCGTCCCCTGCGCCTGCTGAAGCGAATCCTGAATCTGCTTCTGCGTCGCGGCAATCTCGGCGGCTGACGGCGTCGGCTCTGGCGTGGCGTTCGGGTTCAGGTCGGGAACCGGCGTGACCGGATTCAGGCTGTTGATCTGGTTTTGCAGCGCGCCGCTGTCGAGCGAGGCACGCGCCGCCACGGAAACCGTATCGCGCAGCGCCGGGTCGTTCCAGAGCGTGCGGGCAATTTGCAGCGTATCGAGATTGAGGACAAGCACCAGCACCAGCCCGATGGCAATCGAGATGTACTGAATCCGCATCTTATAAGTCTGGGTCGCCTGATCCATGCGGTTGTTGAACCACTGCTCGACACGCTGTTCGGCGTCCTCGATGCTGTGAACGCCGGACAGAATCGTGTCGATGGCGCGCTTGAAATCCGGGTTCTCAATGTTGAGCAGGCCACGGCGCACGGCGATCAGCGCGGGCGAGTCAGTGGCGAACTGCTGCGTCGCCGCGTCGGCGGCGTCGAAGGCTTGCAGCAGCGCCTGCTGATCGGCAGGGTCAGCCAGATTGAGAATGGCGGCCTGCAAGTCGTCAATGCCCTGCCCGGTCAACTGTACCCGGCGCAGCAGCGCGCCAATCTGCGCCTTTTCCGCGCCGACCAGCACCGTACTGGCGATCTTCTGAAGGGGGCCGTAGAGATCATTGCTGGTCGCCGACTGCGCCGCGACCAGATCGAGCAGCACCTGCGCGAAGGTCGCAGGCGCGATCCACGAAACGCTGGTCGTCCCGCTGTCGTCGGCCACCTTCTCGGCAAACTGTTCCGACATCTCGCGGTTGGGGTCGAGCGGACGTGGGACGAGATTAATGAGCGGGTGCGTCAGCAGGCGCGCCTGCGTCGTCGGGTCGGTGACGAGCTGCTGCACCGCGTGCTTGAGGTGCTGCGCCCGCAGCTTGAGCAGGTTGGCGATGACCGTGTTGATCTGCGTCACCAGAATGGCGACCAGGCTGTAGACGAAGATCATGCCGATGATGACTTCGAGGATCGCGGAGTTCGACATACCGAGTCCTAAAAGAGCGCTATTTTGACCATTCGCACAAAGTATAGATCAGGTTGGGATTCTATGCAGGATACGTTTGTGGCCCGCGCAGGCTGGAAAGCGTATCGCTTTCACGCCAACCTTCGGGTTATAATGCGCCGAATTGCAATCCCTTCCCGTTACAGGCACTAGCAGGAGTAAGAAGTCGATGTCCTACGACAAGATTGTTGTCCCGGCTGGCGAAAAGATCACCGCGCAGAATGGTAAGCTGAACGTGCCGGACAACCCGATTATCGCCTTCATCGAAGGTGACGGCATTGGCCCCGACATTATGAAGGCCAGCCTTCGCATCTGGAATGCTGCCGTCGAGAAGGCTTACGGCGGCAAGCGGAAGATCGCCTGGATGGAAGTTTATGCTGGCGAGAAGGCAGCGGCGCTTTACAACGGCGACTATATGCCTGAAGAAACCTTCGACGCGCTGCGCGAATATCTGATCGGCATCAAAGGCCCGCTGACGACTCCGGTCGGCGGCGGCTTCCGCAGCCTGAATGTCACCATCCGTCAGGTGCTCGACCTGTACAGCTGCGTCCGCCCGGTGCGCTGGTACAAAGGCGTCCCCAGCCCGCTCAAGCACCCCGAAGAAGTCGACGCGGTCATCTTCCGTGAAAACACTGAAGATGTCTACGCCGGGATCGAGTACGAGGCTGGCACGCCGGAAAATGCAAAGCTGGCAAAGTTCCTGCGCGAAGAAATGGGCGCGAAATTTTTTGATGACGCTGGAATCGGCATCAAACCAATCAGCGCATTCGGCAGCAAGCGGCTGGTGCGCGCAGCCATCAAATACGCTATCGAACGCAAACGCAAGAGCGTCACGCTGGTGCATAAAGGCAACATCCAGAAGTTCACCGAAGGTGCGTTCATGAAGTGGGGCTACGAAGTGGCCGCGCAGGAATTTCCGAACGAAACTATTGCCTGGAGCGACGTCGAGAAGAACCACGGCGGCAAGGTTCCGGCGGGCAAGATTCTGATTCAGGACAGCATCGCCGACATCATCTTCCAGAAGATGATCCTGCGCCCGTCCGAGTTCGACGTGCTGGCGACGCCGAACCTGAACGGCGACTACCTGAGCGACGCGGTCGCGGCGGAAGTCGGCGGCGTCGGCATTGCCCCCGGCGCGAACATCGGCGACGAAGTGGCCGTCTTTGAGGCGACCCACGGAACCGCGCCGAAGTATTCGAACCTCGACAAGGTCAATCCCGGCTCGCTGCTGTTCAGCGGCGTCATGCTGCTGGAACACATCGGCTGGGACGAAGCCGCCGAGCTGATTAACCGCGCTTATGAGGCGACCCTCGATCAGAAAGTCGTCACCTACGATTTCGCCCGCCAGATGGACGGCGCGAAGGAAGTCAAAACCAGCGAGTTCGCCACCGCCGTCATCGGCAATATGTAGGCGCGCCGCACTTTATCAGCCTGAGCGCCCCGCCCTGCCATTCGCAGCAGCGGGGCGCTTTGCGTTACCCTGGTCACCAGCGCTCAAAATTTCATGCCGCGAGGTCATTATGAAAATCGAAGCCGCTGTCCTGCTGCAACCGAACACCCCGCTCGAAGTGATGGAGCTGACCCTTCAGGAGCCGCTGGCAGGCGAAGTCCTCGTCAAGCTGACGGCCAGCGGCGTCTGCCACAGTGACTATCATCTCATCAGCGGCGCGACCAGACACCCGCTCCCGGCAGTCCTCGGCCATGAAGGCGCAGGCATCGTCGAAGCCGTCGGCGCGGGCGTGACGCGCATCCAGCCGGGCGATCACGTCGTCCTCAACTGGGCGCCCGCCTGTGGCGACTGCTTCTACTGCCTGCACGATCAGCCGAACCTGTGCGAAACCTTCACCGAGCCGATCTGGGCGGGGACGATGCTCGACGGCACGCCGCGCCTCTACCGCGACGGCGCGCCAGTCTATCACTACTGCGGGCTGGCGACCTTCGGCCAGTATGCCGTCGTCCCACAGGAAAGCTGCATCAGCGTCCGCAGGGATGTTCCGCTCGAAGTCGCGGCGCTGGTCGGCTGCGCGGTCGCCACCGGCGTCGGCTCGGTCTTTTACACGGCAGGCGTTCGTCCCGGTCAGAGCGCAGTCGTGGTCGGCTGCGGCGGCGTCGGCCTGAACATCCTGCAAGGCGCAGCCCTGTGCGGCGCGTACCCGATCATCGCCGTCGATACCAACCCGGCTAAAATGGCGCTGGCGACACAGTTCGGCGCGACTCACACGCTGACCGCCGACGCCAGCACGCTCGACGCGATCCGCCAGTTGACCGGCGGGCGCGGCGCGGACGCGGTCTTTGAAGCCATCGGCATCCCGAAGGTGCAGGAGCAGTGCCTCGACTATGTCCGTCCCGGCGGCCAGCTCGTGCTGGTTGGCATCTCGCCGATGGGGACCAGCACCAACTTTCCGAGCGCGCTGCTGACGCGGCAGGAAAAAGTCGTCAAGGGCAGCTATTACGGCACGATTGACGCCGCCCGCGACTTCCCGCTGCTGCTCGATCTGTATGTCGCCGGGAAACTCAAGCTCGACCAGTTGATTTCGCAGAAATATCGGCTCGATCAGGTCAACCAGGCCTTCGAGTCGATGCTCGGCGGCAGCGTCGCTCGCGGCGTGATCGTGTTTTAGCGCGGCGGGCCGAAGTTCATCGACGTGACACGGTTGTTCTGAAATGCGCGGATTTTCCAGAGGCCGTTTTGCTTCATAAGTATATTGGTGTTGATCGAG
>CAZZAO010000027.1:22663-47347 GCA_964652205.1 uncultured Anaerolineaceae bacterium
TCGAGACGCGGTCGGCAGGCGCTGCGGCTTGCCCTTCCAGCTTCGACGCGCCGCCCTGAATGACCAGCGCAACGTCATCCGTGAGGAAATGAACCTCACCACTCTCTCCACTATACTCAAGTGTCGAGCCTTTCAGCGGGCCGTGGAACAGGAACTGATGCAGCTTGCCGATGGCCTCGCCGCCGACCGTGTGCGTTCCGGTCACGTCGATGTAGTCGGCGTCAGCCGTGAACAGCGTGCCGAAAGCCAGGCCGTCGGCGCTGTTCCACGCTTCGACGAGCCGCGCAAAGACGGCGTGAATGGCGTCGATGTCGTCTATCCGGGTCATGCTCACTTCTCCTTTAAACCGCTACAGCGCGGGCTGCCGCGCTCGCTTTTGCGCCGCACACGCCGGGAAATGTACGACTCATGGCCGGGTCTTTAACGGCATCGAGCAATGTCATAGCGTAGTCGTCGCGGGATAGCGTCGGTTCGCCGCCGGTCGCATTGGCCTCAAAGTCGATATGGACACGCCCGGTTCCCGGCCCATCGACCAACCGCGTCGCCCGAACAACGGTCCAGTCGAGGTCGCTCATTTCAAGGTAGCCTTCGGCACGGGCGAGATCGGCATAGGCCGCATGGAAGAACAGCCACGCCAGCGTAACCGGCAGCCACGGGCGCGTTGCAACGACCGAGCGACTGCTGGTCATGACCAGACGGCGTACATCAGTCTCGTCCATCGCTTGAATCAGCGCGCGCGCGAGGTCGCTGCCGCCGAAGGCCGCGATCACGGCGTCCTGCCCGTGCAGCGCCGAACGCACGTCGTCCGGCCTGAGCGCATCCCCCTGAACGATGCTCGAAAGTCCCGGCACCGTCTGAAGCGCCTGCGGACGGCGCGTGAAAGCAGTCATTCGCAGTCCGCGTTTGATCCCCTGTTCCACGACCAACCGTCCGGTACGTCCACTTGCGCCAATGACGAGAATATTCATCGTCGGTTCGCTCCAATCTCAGCTTCATGCTATCATCATCTTACGATCTGCCTAATATCTAGATTGGGCTAGATATTAGGCACATCGCATCATATGACCTGGGGTGAACTTTGTCAAGTGATAAGGGCGAGACAAAAAGCCGCGCCGAATTGCTGGAAGCCGTGCGGTGGGCCGTTTACAACAACAGTACAGCGGCGGTCTTCTTCCATACCGCCGTTGCCGAGCAGTTCGGGTTGGGCGCAAGCGAAACCAAGACGTTGTTCATCCTCAGCGGCGGCGCGCTGACAGCCGGTGAGGTCGCGCAGCAGACCGGGCTGACAACGCCTTCGGTGACCAGCCTGATCGACCGCCTGGCGAGCAAGGGCTTCGTTCATCGCATCCATGACGCAAAAGATCGACGCCGCGTGATTATCGAACTGGATCAGGCACGATTTGCCGAATTTTTAGCGGTCTTTAATGCGCTGGGCCAGAACTTCGAGCCGCTGCTGGAGCGCTATGACGACCATCAGCTTGAGGCACTTGACGATTTTCTGACGCGGCTTGCTGCCAGCGCACGGGCGTCCATCGAACAGCTCAGGCGTGATGCAGCGGAAGAATCGAAGCGTTAGTCAGCCTGCTCACTGCGCGCCAGCCACTGCGAGAGCAGCAGCGCCGCCAGCGCCAGCGCGACCAGCAGCAGCCCTGTCCAGAGAGCCGCGTCGAGGTTGCGCTCGAACACGTTATAGATCAGCAGCGGCATCGTCTGCGTCCGCCCTTGCAGGCTGCCCGCAAACAGGATCGTCGCGCCGAACTCGCCGAGCGCCCGCGCCCAGCTTAAGACCAGTCCTGCCATCAGGGCGCGTCGCGCCAGAGGCAGCGTGATAAAGCGGAAAACCGCCGACGGCGACGCGCCATCGACCCGCGCTGCGTCTTCAATATCGCGCTGGACACCCTGAAAACCGACCTGCGCCGAGCGGACGTAGAACGGCGCCGAGACGAACGTCTGGGCGACGACGACCGCTGCCGTGGTGAACGGCAGCATCACGCCGAGACTATCGAGCGCCGGGCCGAGCAGCCCGCGCCGCCCGAAGGCGATCAGCAGCGCCAGTCCGGCAACTGCTGGCGGCAGCACAATCGGCAGCTCAATCAGCACGTTAAGCAGGCGCTTGCAGCGGAAGGTTCGGCGCGCGAAGAGATAAGCCAGCGGCGTGCCGAAGGCCAGCGTCAGCAGCGAGGACGTGACCGTTGTGAACAGGCTCAGGAGCAGCGCTTCAGCCAGCCCGCTCCCCGCCGACTGCGCCCACGCCTGTTCCTGAAGCACGCGAATCACCAGCGCCAGCAGCGGCAGTGTCAGGAACACGAAGCCGATCACCGCCAGCGTCGTCATCGCCCGCCGACCGGGCATCAATCGACTCCACTTCACGATTCATCGCTCAGATCGGTCAGCTCGCAGCGTTCGATCCAGCCGAGGATGGCGTTCAACTGAGCGATACCTAATTCAACCGCCAGCAGGCCGATTCCCGGCTCCGCCTGCTCGCGCTCGACGTTCATCTCCGCCAGACGCTCGCGGCAGACGCGCTTCTGCCGCCGGACAATCGCCGTCGTCGGCAGGTTGAGCAGCCGCGCAATGTAGAGACGGCTGAGAAATTCGACGCGCACGCGGTGAACACTGCTCGACGGCGCGGCCTGATCGAGCCAGCCCGCGAGCGTATACGCGCCCGCTTCAGTCAGCGTGTATTCGATTCGCACAGGCGCATCCGCCGGGGCGACTTCGACGCCGGTAATCAGCGCCTGCCGTTCCAGCCGCTTGAGCACCGCATAGAGCTGGCTGGTGCTCAAGTCCCAGACCAGACCGAGCTGGGCCGGATCGCGGAAAGCGGCCAGCAGGTGATAGCCGTGGCGCGCTTCCGCCGCCAGCAGGCCGAGAATGGTTTCATCAGGAGTTAGCGTATTCATCGCAGGATATTCTAACATGGAATAGGGTTATGGCTGAAGCGAGCCAGCGCTTTTGTGATTCGACTAGCATGACCGTTACAGTCAGCTTATAATTCGTGGCGAATAGCGTTTCGGGGAGAGATGAGCTTGTGACGACCGCGCGAGTACGCCCCCTGATCCTGATCGCCGACGACGACTGGATGAGCCGCGAGGTGCTGCAATCGTTTCTCGAAAACGCCGGATACCGCGTCATCGCAGCGTCAAACGGCGTCGAAGCGCTCAATCTGGCCCGCGAGCGCAGCCCGCTGCTGGCCGTCGTCGATGTGCGCATGAACGACATCAGCGGCTATCAAGTCTGCGCGACGCTCAAGCAGGACGGCACGACTGGCTCGATGAAGGTCATGCTGATTACTGCGCTGCTGCGCGAGCAGGAGCGCAATCACGCCGCGCAGGCCGGGGCCGACGATCTGATCTCCAAGTCGTTCGACTGGAACTTGATCCTCGCTCGCGTCTGCAAGCTGCTCCCCCCCGGCGCCTAAACCTTGCGCCAGCCCACCGCTGACCCGACGATAGGTGGCAGCAAATTCCGGTTACTGGTACAACCCATTTCAAGACGAACGAGTGGATGACGAGCGTGCAATGCCATACAGGACTTCGTATGGGCGCTCAGGTCGCGGCGGCGGCGACGGGCTGCCCGCGTGGCTGGTTTTTTTGTTGGGCGCGGCGTTAATTTTCGGCCTTTACTATCTCTGGCAGGGAGCGCAAAATTTCCTGCGAACTGGCGGTCGTGGCGTCGAGGAATCGACCCAGGTCGCCGCGGTCGTCAGCAGCGCCACGGCTCGGCGCGTCACGCAGGTGCTTTCGGAAGATAACCGCACCCGCGCGCCGACCGCCACGCCGATTCCTGCCTGTCAGGATTTCGTCGTTACCGTCCCTAACGCCATCGTCCGCGAAGGGCCATCGAGCGCGGCAGGCATCGTCACGTCCTATAAGGCAGGCGATCCCGTATGCGTCATCAGTATCGCGCCCGACAGCGAATGGTATCTGATCGACCTGACGCCAGAGACACGCCGTCTCGACGCCGCCTATATGAATCAGACCATCATTCGCGCCGTCAACCCGACCCCCAGGCCAACGATCACGGTGACGCCGCTGCCAACCGTCACGCCGCTCCCGACCCTGACGCCATCGGCGACCTTCCCGGTAAAACCGACCCAAATCCCACGTCGAACGGCCACGGCCACCACGACGCCGACACCGCCACCGACCGCGACCGATATTCGCCAGAGCGCGTGAGCTTCGCGCCCGCGCAGGGCCGCCGCTGATGGTCGCGCGGCTGACACTCCGCCTCGCGGGAATCGGGCTGGTGCTGGCCTCGCTGCTGCTGACGGCAGCTTTCGCCCTGCGCGCGCAGCCGCCGCCGGAACTGCTGCTTCGGCTGCGGATCGGCCTCAACCTGCGGGCGCTGCTTTATGATCCAGCCACCGAGCGCGAATTCGGCCTCGATTCGATCCCCCTCGGCGCGCCAAGCCTGCTCTGGTCGCCGGACAGCCGCTGGATCGTCTACCGCGACCGGGGCAGCGCGCTCGCCGCCTATAATCTGACGACGGGCCACAATCATATCATCGTCGGCAGTCAGCCCGACAGCATCAACCCGATGAGCTGGTCGCCGGACAGCCGCTGGCTGCTGCTGCGCGAAACGAACCGCAGCGACCTGCTCTACGTCCCCTTCGAGGCCGATGGGCCACAAGCGCCGCAGAAGCTCGATTCCGGCATCTATGACACGCAGTGGTCGCCGGATGGCGCGCGTCTCTACGTCCGCGATGCCCTCAAGGCGCTGAGCGTCATCGACGCCGCCTGTCTGGCGCAGCGGGCAGTCTGCGTCCGCAGTCTGGTGCCGAACAGCCGTCCGGTCGAGCAATTTGCCGGATGGATGCCGGATGGTCACACCCTGATGATCGTCTCGCTATCGGAAACCACAGGACGACCGCAAATCTTCAGCCTTAACCCCGACGACGGCACAACGCGGCTGATCGTCGCCGCGCCGCTGCCCGGAGCGATCCCCGTCTGGACTCCCGCTGGCAACCAGTTCGCCGCGCCGCTGCTACTTCCGCCCTCGCCTGACTCCGAGCCGCCCGGTGATGGCATCGCCGGAGCCTACCTGATCGATCCAGCGACCGACGAACAATCGCTCATCTGGACAGGAATCGTCGGCGATCTGAGCTGGACGCGCGACGGCAGCCAACTGGCCTTCGACCTGATCTCGCGCGTCGATAACCGCCACTCGGTCTGGGTCTACGACCGCGCCAGCGGCAGCGTCCACACGCTCACGCCGCCGCAGTCCTACGAAAGCCTGCCAGCGTGGGGGAGCTTCAGCGGACGTCCGCTCAACGCGCTCGGACTGGCCGCGCTGGCTGGCGCGCTCCTCATCGTTTTATGGCTGACGCGACGGCAACCGGCGCGCGCGGTTCCCTGGCGACGCGCCGATTAGCGCCAGCGCTACTTACTCGGCGTCAGGGCGGCGCGCGGGCTGCTGACGCGAGCCAGGCGGCCTTTCTTGAGCGTAATGGCATTCTGCGTCAGCAGGCCCGCGATGAAGCGCAGCGCCGCGCCCAGCAGCAGCACCTGAACCACCGGCATTCCGCCCTGCACCAGCCCGCTGCCGATCATCGGGCCAATGAACAAAGCCAGCCCGACGACCTGCTGATAGGCGGTGCTGTAACTGGTCACTTCATCGTAAGGCGTCCGCTCGATGAAGAAGCCGAACGCGCCGATGGTCGCGGTCGTCCACGCTGCGCCAGAGAGCGCCGTGCTGATGAGCGTCAGCGGCAGCGTCGGCGCAACAGCCATGACCAGCGCCGACGCGCCGGTAAAGACCATCGACAGGCCGATCATGCCGCGATTGCCGAACCACCGTACCAGCCGACCCGCGAATGGCGAAATCGCCGCGCCTGCCATCAGTTCGGACAGCGCGGAGATCGCCATAAAGCCCTCGTTCGCGCCCATCTCATCGACCAACCGGATCGGGATGATCGACGTGATCGAGGTGAACGCGATATGACTGAGCATAATCACGGCCACGACGATGAGGAAACGCGACGAGCGCCACGGGCTGACGCTTGCCGTTGATACCGACTGCGTCGCCGTGACGGGCAAAGGCGCTTGCGCGGGCCGTTCGAGCGGTTTGAGCTGCTGACAGTGCCACGCGCTCACCAGCGTCAGCAGGAAAGCCACGACGAACATCGCCTGATAGTTCAGCGGAAAGGGGACGGCCTCAAGCCATATGCCGAAGGCCACTGCCGCAGCGGCAATCGCCACGTTCATCGTCACGCTGCGCGCGCTCAGGAGCGCGGTCATGTGTTTGTCGCTGATCCCCTGACGGACGAGCACCGTGAAGATCACACCCGCGACGCCCTGCGTCACCGCTGGAAACGTCACCGAAACGATCAGCCACGCAGGCTGAAGATTGAGCGGCAGCAGCGGCGTGAAGGCCGGGAGCAGGAACGGCAGCCGCATAATCAGCCCCGGCCAGAGCAGCGACCGGGTCGTATCGCTGTAGCGGCGCATCCACCAGCCGCCAAGCATCGACGAAAACAGCAGCACCAGTGGCGGCAGCGACGAAATCAGCCCCAGATCCATCGGCGATGCGCCGACTCGGATGGCAAACACCGACAGGAAACGGCTCAGAGCCGCCAGCGCCAGACCATACCAGACCATGTCACCGACGAGATGGTTAAAATTCGACCGTTCTGCCGGTGCGCTAAACTCACGAACTGCGCCAAATCGCATAAACGCGCGCGTCCTGACAACTCAAAGGGTAAGAGGGCTGAAAGAGTGATTACGCACGCCTGCTTTAACCTATCGCATGACGCCTTTCGACTCAATAGAGCCGTGTCGGGGATGGCTCTAAAGCGGGCCAACTCGGTAGCATAGCACACGGCGACTCTTTTGAAAGCCCTGAAAAACGTGCGCGCTGGATCAGGACATCGCCCAAACAAGAGCCGAGAAAAAGAAGGACTGAGGGGGAAGCTTAGGCAGCTATTCAATGTGACCCTGTCGTCTGCTTTCTTCACTGTTCCTTTCTCAGTTCTCGGTTCTCATTTCTCGGCTCTTTTTCCTCGTTCTCACGCCGATCTCACACCCGTTTGCTATATTCAGTGTTATATTTCTGATACGCCGCAGCATGAGGGAGGGGAACATGTCGTTTTTTGGCAGCCGTCGACAGACCGAGCCTGAGACAACCAGCGCGCCGCAAAAGCAGCCCGAGCTGCCCCAACCGGCGATGGCCTCGCAAACGTCCGTCGGTTTCGAGACGGTGTTGGGCGCGGGCAGCGCCATCGAGGGGACGCTCCGCAGCAGTTCCAATATTCGCCTTGACGGCACTTTCTCTGGCACGCTGGAGATTACCGGCAACGTCCTGGTCGGCGAAACCGCCCGGATCGACGCCGACATCAACGCGCGCAACATCTCGATTGCCGGGGCGGTGCGAGGCAATATCAGCGGCAAGAAAGTGCAGCTTCTGCGCACCGGTCGCATCTGGGGCGATATTCGCGCCGCCGCGCTGACGACCGAAGAAGGCGCCTTCATTGACGGGAAGATCACCATGGTCCCGAATGAAAAAGACAGCCCAAAGCCGCCGGGTAGCAGCGCCGACAGCGCGCCTGATTCCGTCAGCACGTCGAACGCTGCGCCGCAGCCGCCGGACTATGAGCGCCAGATCGAAGGCATAACGCCGGTCGGCATGGGCGCGACCGAAGAAAACACCGACGACATGATCCACGAAGGCAACGAAGCGCCGAGCGGCTACGGCGATAATTCGCTGATTAGCAACATTTCGCAGGGCGACGATCTGCCCGCGCAGACCGACTCCAGCGAAGGTCAGGCCAGCGTCGACCCGACTGACCCTGAAGCCGACGAAACGGACGAAACTAGACAGTCAACCTAAGTAATTTCAAAAAGCAAGCAGTGTGCAACGAGACACTGCTTGCTTTCCATTATTCGCACATCAAAGTTAGCGGTTTGTCTTTCTCCGTGCTGGAGTCTGTGATGTGTAGTTACTGTAACCAGATTTGGCTACTTGTATTTCCTGCGCAGTGAGTTTTCTCAAGAACACTAAAATTTCTCTAGAATACTGTGATGTATTTCCGAGTTTCGATGTCCAGCACAAATTATCGTTTGATTTGATAGCATATTTCCACAAAATAGCCTGAAAAACATAACTTGAAAACTTCTCTCCTTGAAGTTTATCGCCAATTTCATTTAAAACCTCACGTTGCCTTAAGGGATGTGTTATGTTGGGATCGGACTTACGCTGGACTACTAATGCTCCTGGGGGTAAGGCATGGTCAGCAGAAACCCCAGCAATTATATCTGCCGCTGCAATCTTTTTAAGAGACTGGAAACTTACTATAAATGTTGTCAGAAAACGTGCGGTATCGAGTCTTTGATTTTCAAGGTCTTGAGTGGCTTGAAAAACACTTTCTAGATACCCCGCTGCAATAGAATTTCGGGGTGGCTTATTCTTGGCATTTTGTAGGAATTGAATAGGATCAGGTCTAGGACCCAATGCTAAGGGAAGCAACGCAAGAGAGATGTCGTGACTTAAATCAACGCCAAAAGTTTCGAAAAGCAAATCACGAAAATTTACTATACTCGTTTGTGCCAGACCAAATATAAGGATATTGATGCCCTTTTCGTTATAAAAGTGAACTGCCTTATCCCTATAGTCTTCAAGAGCATTTAAGTTTCTCCGAGTTGGCTCAAATAGTATACTTTGAGGGAAATAGGGCTGACAGCGTTCGAAAGCATGAGACATAGATAGTGTGCGGTAAGGTTCATTACGCTTCTTTGGATAAAAAATTAGCTGTTTATTCTTCGAAAGGACAGCCTTGAGAAGTAGTTCCCATGCGTTGATGAGTAAGATGCTGAAACATTCATCCCGATAGGCAATCTGTGGCTTATTATAAATCTCTATCGCCGCCAAGATTGCCGCTTTTGCATTCCCCATTAATCTGCGATGTGAGCCATAACGATTCATACCATTACCTTCCTACAGGGGGAGAGTCAGATGATTAATATCACAGAAATATACAGAAGACAATTGAGATCAAGGAGAGGGGGAAGGATGATCCGAGTTCTATTCGTCTGCATGGGCAACATCTGTCGCAGCCCGCTGGCCGAGGCGATCTTTCAGGATCGCGTCAATCGCGCCGGATTGGCCGACCAGTTCCAGATCGACTCCGCCGGAACGGGCGGCTGGCACGCGGGCGAACGGGCGCATCCCGGCACGCTGGCTGTGCTCCAGCGCAGCGGCATCGCCTACAACGGACGGGCGCGGCAGTTGACCCGTGCTGACTTCGACCAGTTCGACCTCATTCTGGCGATGGACAGCGACAACCTGCGCTTCATCAACAGCATCCGACCGCCAGATAGCCGCACCGAAGTTGTCCGCTTTCTCGACACCGCCCGCAGTCGGGGCCTGACGAACGACGAGGACGTCCCCGACCCGTACTACGACCACCGCTTCGACCGTGTCTACGAACTTGTCTCTATCGGCTGCGAGGCGCTGCTGGATGATTTATCCCAAAAATATGAACTTTAGCCCACGCCCTCTTGACACGGTTATAGACTGAAATTAAATCGGCGTCCGCTGCGCCGAGGCCATGCCGTGCAGGAGCGCCAGCGTCAGTTGGCAGTCATCGACGGCGGCGTGAGTCCGGGATGCCGGGATGCCCAACTGCGCGCAGGCGACGCTGAGCCGGAACCACTTGTAGTCGCCAGTCAGGTCGTTGCGCGCGCCGTTGAACTGGGCGTACTTCTTCATGGCGCAGTAATCGATCATCGGTCGGATCAGCGGCAGCCTGTATTTCTTGCAGTTGGCGCGCAGCATTCCGAGGTCGTAGTCGATGTTGTAGCCGACAACCACTTTGCCGTTCAACACGCGGGCGATCTCCGGGTAGAGTTCTGGCAGGCGCGGCGCATCGTCAACGTCGATGTTGCTGATGCCGTGAATGTTGGTCGCCGCCAGCGGGATCACGCGCGTTGGCTTAATCAGATGGTCGAGCAGCACCGTCCCCTGCCCATCAATCACGCCGATGGACACAATCTCATCATGGTTCGATAGGCCGGTTGTCTCGGTATCGAGGATCACCAGCGACGGCGACTGGAGCGTATTCTTCGCCCATTCAATCGCCACGCTGCGATCATCCAACGAAGCTGCGGGCATGGTTCACTCCTGAAAAGAACTGTTGCTCTCGTAAAAAATGAGCTGTCCGGTCAAAGGCGAGCGTGATGCATCCTGTCCTTACGAATTTCCGAACGGGTGTGAAACCTTAACGCGGGCGCGATTCATCGCGCCCCTACAGGAAGACCATTAGTATTTTTCTCCCCTCTCCCACCGGGAGACGAAGTGGTTACGGCCTCGCTCGCGCCGCGCAGCGGCGTCTCGACCCGCAGGGCGAGCGGGCCTAACCAGGGGTCGGGGATGAGGGCTTGCCTTTACTCAACTTCCGCCTCATCCTCGTCGGTCAGCACGTGCGCTGCCGTCCGGCGCGGACGAGTCGCGGTCGCAGGGGACGTCTCGCCGGGTTTCTTCGCCGCTTTTGGCGGAGTCCCGCGCGCCTTGAGCGTCTTTTGCAGCTCGCCGATCAGCGTCTCGCTGTTCTGATGGTCGCCCGTCAGCGGAATATAGAGCGCAGCAGCAATCGGCGCGACCACCAGCGCCAGCGTCACGCTCCCGCGCAGGGCCAGCGCAGCAGCGATCAACGCCAGTGTAACAAAAATCACGAGCTTGTCTCTGTGCGACGCGCCGCCGGAAACGCTGCCGTGAATGACCGTGTAGCCGCTCTGCCGTTCGAGCTTGCCGCGCAGGTAGGTTGAACGGTTGAAGCGCCCGACGACCACCGACGAGACCCCCAGACTGAACGCGCCGCTTTTCTCCAACCAGCCATCGAGCGCCGGGCGTGACGCGGTCGGCTTGAGATGCATCCGCTCATTCAGCGCCGACAGGCATTGGGCGATAGTTTGCTCAGTATAGAGGGTGAACTGCACGGTCGTACTCCGCCGGAACAGGCTTTGAGCGCAGACGGTAGACGTGGGTTTTGCGGTCTGATGACCGAACGGATGATCGTTTTATTATCCTGTTTCCGGCGGGTCGCGTCAACTTTTGCCGTGCCTGAAGGACTTGTCAATGACCCGTAACAGTGCAAGCCGGGCAGCTATGCTACACTGGTCATTTATGCGTGAGGATACGCCTGTGATCTACGACATCACCCGAACCGTGACGCCGACAACCGCCGTCTGGCCCGGCGACTCACCGTACTCGGTCGCCCACACCCTGCGCCGCGACGAGGGCGCGTCCGTCAACCTGACGACGATCTGCCTGAGTCCGCACACTGGCAGCCACGCCGACGCCTACTATCACTATCAGGACGCGCCAGCGCTCACCCCGGCGGCCATGCCGCTCGATGCTTACGTCGGGCGAGCGCGAGTCGTGACGGTTGCGCGGCGTGACGGCCCGCTGAGCGTGGGCGAGATCGGCGAGGCTATTTTAGCCGGGGCCGAGCGCCTGCTGATTCACAGTCCTGTCAGCGCCCTGCCCGACGACCAGTGGCCCGCCGAGTTCCCGTATCTGAGCGTCGAGCTGATCGACGCCTGCGCCCGCCACGGCATCCGCCTGATCGGCCTCGACTCGCCCTCGGTCGACGAGTTCACGAGTACCGAACTGCCGTGCCATCATGCCATCCGGCGCCATGCGATGGTCAATCTGGAGCTGCTGATGCTCCACGGCGTCCCGGACGGAGATTACGATCTGACCGCGCTGCCGCTCAAGCTGGACGGCGCGTGCGGGTCGCCGGTTCGGGCAATTCTGCGTCCGCTGCGACTTTAGGGGGAAAGTGTCGTATGCAAAGTATCGCCGGCTGGATTCTCTATCTGCTGTTCGCCCTCATTCTGTTCGGGATGTATCTGGCGATTCGTCGGGAATGGGCAGCGCCGGGCGCGGTCGCGGGAATCGGTATCGTCACCAGCATCGTCTGCATGGTGCTGATTTCACTGGCGCAGGGCAACATGGCGGTACAGGCGCTGATCGTCGGCCTGCTGGTCGGGCTGCTGTTCAGTCTGGCGACACTGGCCGCCGCCTGGTATTTCCACAGCCGAGAAATGCGCGCGCGCGGAATCGCGTCCCCGCCGCCGAGCCGCGACGACGAAGAATACTAGGCTGCCCGTTCCTGACACCTCTCGCCTTCCGAGACGCGAAGTAATTGTAAGTCGCCCGTGCCACGCCGCGGTACTTCGACTCGTAGGGCGAGCGGATTCAATCAGAGACGTGGGCGAGGGAGCTAACCTGACGTCTGCACGACGGTCACGCGGTACGCGCCACCGCCCGCTGACCGGCTGATTTCAAGCGTGTACGCCCCGTCGGTGCGCAGCGTGACGTGAGCAAGCTGCGCCGATGTCCCCAGCGCGGGATCGTCGGCATCGTCGTTTTCATCCACGACCGAGCCATCGGGCGCAATCAGCCTGAGTGCCGGGTCGAGGTCGCCGCTGGTTGATTCCGCCGTAAACGTGTACACCCGACCCTGAACGCCGTCGAAACGGCTGAAATGGACGGGGATAATCTCCGAGAGTCGCCCGCTCAGTTCGGTCGCTGCCGTGCCGGGGCTGAAGCGGTCCGTCAGCGCGAAGCCGAGCCAGTAGACTCCTTCGCCCGATGCTGCCTCGACAGCGACGGTGTAGGTTCCATCGACCGCCAGCGCATGATCGGCGAGCAGGGCATTGGCCTGCGTCTCAGTCGAAATTTCCTGCGTGCCGTCTGGCGCGAACAGGCGCAGCACCAGCGGCAGCGACTCCGCCCCGACCGCTGACAGCGTCACCCGCTGCCCGCGCTGGCCCGCCAGCGTCCACAACTGCTGCGGATGCAGCGCGTTGAGCGCGCCGCGCACGGTGTGCTCTGGCGCGAGCGCGGCGTCGCCGACACGTTCCGGCGCAACGCGCAGACTGAGCGCCGTCACCGAGCCGTGCGCGCCGTCGTCATCGACCACGTAGATCGTGCCATCGTCAGCCACTGCCACGCCGCGCGGCGAGACAAATTGCCCCGCTTCCGGCACGCCTGTCACCCGCTCGCCCAGATGCTCGACGATCTCTCCAGCGGAGTTAACGACCAGCACCCCCTGATCGGCAGTCGCCAGCACCAGATTGTTATTGAGGTCAACGGCGGCATCCGTCACCTGTGGAACTGGCGCGGCCAGCTCGAACAGAGGTTGAAAAGCCCGGTCAGCCTTGCCGAGCGCCAGCACCGCGCCTTCGCCAGTCACGACTAGCAGCCGTCCGCTGCGGTCGATGGCAAGCTCCGGCTGTGTGATCGTATGCTCGACGGGCAGAATGCGATCCTGTGTCGCGGAAATCGCATGGACGACGATCCCCCTGTTCCCGGCGTCAGTCGCGTACAGGGTATTACTGGCGTCGAACGCCAGGCTGATCGGCGCGCTGGCATAGAACTGCGTCAGCGGCGGCATCACACTGCCGTCGAGTAGATTGAGCTTCTGAATGCAGGCGCACAGCGGATCGGCCAGCCACGCGACCTGCGCGTGATCGAGCGCGGCGTCAGTCGCAGCGGTCAACGGCGGCGAGTCATGTTGAATCACGCTGACTGCGCCGGTCTGCGCGTCGAGCCGCAGCGCGCCGCGCGTCTCATCGACCACCACCAGCGCGTTACCCTGAAGCGCCAGCGCGTTCAACTCACCGAGCGGCGCGCCCTCGGCCTCGGTCACGCGCCACAGCACGCCATAGTCAGGCATCGCAGGCGTGCTGTCCGCGCCGGGGGAAAGGCTGGCAGCGACGGCGTCAAACAGGACGAGAAAAGCATTCTGCCGTTCCTGCGTCGAGCGCCCGACGATCAGCAGCAGGCGGCGGCCATCAAGGCGCGCGAGCCGGGCAACGCCGAACATCCGCCCGCCGCGCCCGCTGCCGCCCTCACCCCGAACGCCCGCGATCAGCACGTCAGTCGAGTCACCAAGCCACGGCGTCCCCTGATCTCCGAGCGCGGACGCAAGGTAGAACGCCGACTTGGTTTCGCCTCTATCGGGAATAATCATCAGCGTGATGGCGTCGGCGGCAGGCGGGCGCTGAGTCGGGTCTGCCGCCATCACCTGCGCCAGCCGCAAAACCGGGCGCTCGCCCTGCGTGAACGGCGACGGCGCATCCCAGTTCGACGGGTAGACGAGCGCAAGATCGCCATCCGCCCAGGCGTAAGGCTGATAGTCGGCGCTCTGGGCCGCGATGGCGCGTGTGACCAGCATCAGCGCCAGCAGGCCGACGAATAATCCGAGCGTTCGAGGCGCGCTCTGTCGGCTCATCGAAGATAATTACTTGCGCGGGATGCTAGCGACGACCGGCAGGCCGAGCGACTCAAGCTCGTCGCGGCCTCGCAGCACCGGGTCGAGATAATGGGCCAGAAACGCCAGCGCGATCCCGGCCAGCAGGCCGAGCGCAACGCGGATCAGCGGGGCGAAGCGATCCGTTAGCGGCGGCGGCGCGGGCGCGACTCGAGGCGCGTTGAGCACGCGCACCTGCGCCGGTTCGCCGCCCATCTGCGGAAAAACGCTGTCGTTCCTGCTTTGCAGCACGGCAATCGCCGCCTGCGCTATCGTCTCAAGCTGGTCAGCATCCGGCCAACTGAGGATGATCTGCCCGACGCTGCGCTCGTTATCGGCAACCACCGACAGCGCTGCCGCGTCCATCGTCAGGCCGCGCGCGGCGGCTTCGGCAGCCACGTCGGTGGCGAAACTGTTGCTCCGCGTCCAGTCGGTCAGCGCGTTGACGGCCAGTTCCGACGCCAGCCAGACGTCTTGATAATCGCCGTCACGGCCCGGAATAGCCGTCATCGACTGCGACGCGGTATAGCTGATCGTCGTGGTGAAGCCGCCGGACGCCGCGCCGCGCCGAAGCAAGGCAGGCGCAGCCAGCGCAGCCGTAATCGCCACGGGAATGGCGACCAGCCACCACCAGCGGCGCAAAATTCGCGCAATCAGCATCAGTTCCATCCCGGCATCCTCGCGCACCATCACCCACAGGCTCAAAGCCTACCTGAGGATGCCAGAAAAGACAATCTACGGCAGCGTGAAGAAAAAGGCCGCGCCTCGCTCAACGGCAGACTCGGCCCAGACTCTGCCGCCATGCCGGCTGATAATCCGCTGCACCGACGCCAGCCCGATGCCATTGCCGTCAAACTCGGCCTGCCCGTGCAGCCGCTGAAAGACGCCAAACAACTTGTCCGAGTAGGCCATATCGAACCCGGCCCCATCGTCGCGCACGAAATAGACCGGTTGGCCGTCCTGCTCACCTGTGCCGAACTCAATTCGGGCGTCGTCGTGCCTGCCCGTGTACTTCCAGGCATTCTCAATCAGGTTGTCCAGCACCACGCGGATCAGGTTCGGGTCGGCCTGAGCAGTCACATCCGGCGCGATGATGAACTCAACTGCCCGTTCTGGCTGGCGCGCGCGCAGGCTTTCCACGATCTGGGCGGCCAGCGCGCTCAGGTTGACGGTCGCTCGGTTGAGCGGCCCGCGCGACAGCCGCGACAGCTTGAGCAGATCGTCGATCAACTGACTCATCCATTGGCCGCCGTCTCTCACGCGCGTGAGATAATTCAGCGCCTGCGCGTCCAGTCGGGCAGCATAGTCTTCCAGCAAAATCTGGCTGAACCCCTGAATGCTGCGCAGCGGCGCGCGCAGGTCATGCGACACCGAATAGGCGAACGACTCCAGTTCTTTATTGGCGGCTTCGAGCGCGGCAGTCCGTTCCTGCACCCGCTGTTCCAACTCGGTATTCAGCGCCAGAATCGCTTCCTGCGCTTTCCAGCGCTCGGTCACATCGTGGAAGTTGCAGACAATCGCCCCCACATCGGCATTGTCGAGCCAGTTAGTCAGCGTCCCTTCCAGCCGAATCCACTCGCCATTTTTCCGCCGCTGCTGCACCATGATCGGAATCGAGCGGCCAGGGTTCGCCAGCGCCGTAGCAAAAATTGCCTGTACCTCCGGGACGTCGTCGGGATGGGTGAAGACATCGGCGGGGAGATTCTTCAACTCGTCGAGCGTGAAGCCGGATAGCTTCTCGACCGCCGGACTGGCGTAGAACAGGTCGCGCTGGCGGTCGAACATCGTCAGCCCGTCAGCGCTGTTCTCGATCAGCGTGCGAAAACGGCGCTCGCTGCTCTCAAGGGCCGCTTCAGCCTGTCGGCGCTCGGTCACGTCGTAATCGGCTGGCGCTCGGCCCGTGACCTCTTCAGGCACGCGCGTCACCGTCGGGCTGGCGTAGGTGATCGAGCCATCGTCGCCGAGCAGCAGGACGACATCAGCCGAGTTCTGAATCAGCGCCCGAAAACGCTGCTCGCTTTCGAGCAGGGCCTGTTCGGCACGGCGGTGCTCGGCAGCGTCCGCTTCCATCTGCGCGACCAGCCGCCGCAGATGCTCGCTTTCGCTCGTCAACTGCTCCTGCGCCCGCAGCGCCGCCGTCTCGTCCCTGTAGGTGGCGGCGACGAATCTGACGCCGTCGGCATCGTCCAGCAGTGGGAACAGCGTTAGCGAAATCGCCACCCGGCTGCCGGTCGGAACATGCGCCTGCTCCAGTTCACGCGGGCCATACCAGGTGGTCGGAACCTGAATAGTTTCCCCGGCGAATGCCCGCTGAATCAGGCCGAGCAAGCCGCTGCGCGCGGCCAGTTCGTCGGTCAGGAGGCTGTATTCGGGCGGCGGTTCGCTGCCCATCAGCTCACGGAAGGCCGGATTGGTCAGCAGAACATGACCATCCTTCTTCCAGATGGCGAATCCAACCGGGGCATAAAGGAACAGCGACGCCAGAAAGTCAACCGGATCGCCGACAGATCGCAGCCGCTCGTGAAGTTGCGTGAAATCCTGCGCGTCCATAATGTCCCCGAACATGATTTATTGAATACCTTCATCGTAACATGACTTGTTCGCCCGCTCCGATAAGCTCGCTAATCTGCCGAATCAAAAATCCAGCGTCAGGAACCTGCCTGACGCTGGACTCTTTGAGTTGAAAGGTCGCGTTATGGATTCACGTAGAGGAAGCCGAGGTCACGGGCGAAGACGACGCGCGTCCAGTCGGGAACGGCGGTCGAATCGGGGCCGGGATCATCGGCAGACAGCACGACCAGCGCCACCGGCAGCCCGTTCGCCTCGACCGCCAGCGAGCGCTCGAACCTGGCATGGATCGCGTCGAGGAACGGAGTCTGCCTGACCACACTGGTATAATTCTGGATGCGCTCGCCCAGGTTTTTAGCGGCGGTTTCGGCATCGCTGTTCGCCGAAAAAACCAGCGCCAGCACCAGATAGGTTTTGCCTGCGTTGTGGTGCGTGGTGAAGGCGCTCAGGACGTAAGGCGTCAGTCTGGGCTGGCTGTCGAGAGCTGCCTGAAGCTGCTTGAGCTGCTCCGCTGACGCCTGCATACCGAGAAGCGAAGCAGGGTCAGCCGTGATCTGGCGGGCATCCATCAACAGCGCGCCCATCAGCGGCCCAACGTCGGCTAACTGTGGATCGTTGAGCGCGGCCACGACAGCCTGATATTCCGGCGCGTCGGCCAGCGACTTCGTCGCGCCCGTTCCGGCACTGAGGGCCGTCTGAATCGTCGCCGTGGCCCGCGCAATCACCATCCGCGCGCCGATCAGGGCGATCCGGTTACGCGCGCCGAGCTTGCCCGGCATCGAGCCTTCCGCTCTCAGGTCAGTTTCATAGTCGCCGCGGATGCTGTAGAGCGTCCCTTCCGGCGTAATCGGGCTGGTGCTGTAGCCAAGCTTCTTCAGGCGGGCATCGATAATGGTTGGATTGAACTGGCCGTCAATGACCGAAATCATATCCGGCGGCTGCCCTGCTTCGAGGTAACGGTCAGCGGCGAAGAAATCGAAGCCGTAGTAATTCATGTCGTCGCCGGTCAGAAGGTACTGCAAACCGAGCGCCGACGGAACCAGCGTCTGCTGCGGCATAATCATCATCCAGCGGCGGCGCGGCTGATCGGCAAGCTGATTGAGCGCGTCAATGCTCGATACATCTGGTACGTTCCAGCTTTTGAGCCAGGCCGCTTTATCGCCGTAAGTGACGTACTGGCGATAGGCGGCTTCGTTCGGCACATAGCGCAGGAAGTCGAGCAGCGCGCCGGTGCTGGCAGAGGCCGAGTCAGCCGCTTTACCGCGCGCCGACGGCGTAGCTTCCTGGGCGGCTAGCGGGCCGATGCCGAACATCAGGCCGACCGCCAGCGCCAGAGCAAGAGAGCGCAACTTCATATTGTGTCCCTTTCCTTCAGATGAAATGAAACATTGCTATCGTAAAACAGACGGCCTGCAAGTGCAACCGTCTTTAGGCGGACGTTCATTTCGGCGGAAAGGTTCCACCGTGGACATTAGCTCGCCGGTCGGTGAGCTTGCCGCGCTCCCAATTTCAATGCCAGTCCTCGAAGCCATGCAGCGCCGCAACGATGTCAGCCTGCTCGGCTTCGCTCAGTTCGTAGTAAAAAGGCAGACGCAGCAGCCGGTCACTGACGTCCTCGGTCACGGGGCAATCCCCCGGCTGACCGCCGAACTGCCGCCCCATGTCGGACAGGTGCAGCGGCAAATAATGAAACACGCTCCAGATGCCACGCTCTTTCAGGTAGGCGATCAGGGCCTGCCGTTCTTCCAGCGACGGCAGCAGCAGGTAGAACATGTGATACGCCTGATCGCAGTCCGCCGGCACGACCGGCAGGCGGACGCCGTGCAGCGCCGCCCACTCGGTCAGATGCGCGTTGTAGTAATCCCAGATGCGCTGGCGCTTGCCCTGGACATCGTCGCGGCGCTCCAACTGCGCGTACAGAAACGCGGCCAGCATGTCCGATGGCAGATAGCTCGAGCCAACGTCTACCCAGGTGTATTTATCGACCATCCCCCGGAAGAAGCGGCTGCGATTGGTGCCTTTTTCGCGCAGAATCTCCGCGCGCTCGATCAGCGCCGGGTCGTTGACCACCAGCGCGCCGCCCTCGCCGCAGGAGAAATTCTTGGTTTCGTGGAAGCTCTGCGTCGCCAGCGCGCCGAAGGTACCGAGGTTCTTGCCCCGGTACTGGCCGAACAGACCGTGAGCATTATCCTCGACGACCGGGACGCTGTGACGTCGAGCAATCGCCATGATCGCGTCCATCGCGCAGGCGACACCGGCATAATGCACCGGCGCAATGACTTTCGTCCGGGGCGTGATCGCCGCTTCGAGCAGCCGTTCGTCGAGGTTGAGCGTGTCCTCGCGCACGTCGATGAAGATCGGCTTTGCGCCGCGCAGGACGAAGGCGTTGACCGTCGAGACGAAAGTGAACGACGGAATAATGACCTCGTCGCCCGGCTGAATGCCGAGCAGCAGCGCCGACATCTCCAGCGCGTGCGTGCAGGACGTGGTCAGGAAAACTTTCGGCGCGCCGAGCGCCTGCTCAAGCAGCGCGTGACACTGCCGGGTGAACTGGCCGTCGCCGGAAATATGGCCGTTAGCGACGGCCTGCGCCATGTACTCGAACTCGCGGCCAATGACAGTCGGCCTGTTAAAGGGAATGTGATAGGGAGTCAATCGAACCTCGATCAGCGGCCTACGGTGTGGCCGATGCTGGTCAGCACTTGATCGGCACAGCGGATCGACTGGCCGTCAAGCTGAACCTCACGGAGTAAAAGCGCCCCGTCGCCGGTTAGAACAACCGCGCCTTCGCCAGATTGAATCGCCGCGACTCGTCCGGGAATGAGGCCGACATAGCGGCGCGTGTCGGGCAGGCGCTGCGCCGACCAGATTGTGAGTTTCTGGCCGTTGAAGGTCGTAAACGCGCCGGGATAGGGCGCGGTCACGGCGCGAATCAGATTGTAGACCTCGCTGGTCGGTCGCGTCCAGTCGATGCGGTTGTCGTCCGGCAGGCGCTTGCAGGTGAAGCTGGCCTGT
Organism: uncultured Anaerolineaceae bacterium; assembly: GCA_964652205.1. Classification (GTDB taxonomy): domain Bacteria; phylum Chloroflexota; class Anaerolineae; order Aggregatilineales; family Phototrophicaceae; genus ZC4RG36. The sequence continues at coordinate 42,501 of CAZZAO010000027.1, forward strand.
GACTGATCCTGTTTCAGCCGGGGCGCGCGACCTTCGAGCAGCAGCGGCAGCGCCTGTTCGAGCGTCGTCAGATAGGTCGCCGTCACGCGCTCCAGCAGGTCGGCGATGGTTTCATCCGGGCCGATGGCGAGGCGGGTCTGCATGACGACTTCACCGCTGTCCACTTCGTCGGCCATCTCGAACAGCGTCACACCGGTATGATCTTCGCCGTTGATGATTGACCAGACCGTCGGCGAGAAGCCGCGATAGGCAGGCAGCAGCGAGTCGTGAAAGACGAATGTGCCGAGCCGAGGCAGGTGATAAATCTCCGCCGGAATCAGGTAGCGCCAGCTCACCACCAGCATCAGGTCGATAGGCGTCGCCTGCCAGAAGGCGCGCCACCTGTCCGCGCTAACGCTTCTCGCCTCGTGCAGCGTCCCGCCGAACGCCTCGGTCATCGCGCGGATGTCATCGACGTAGCGCGGCTCCCACGGGTCCTCAGGGAACGTGAAGACCGTGAGCTGGCTGTCAGGAGCCAGCTCGATCAGCTTATTGAGGACGCGATGGCCGCGTTGAGTCGCGCAGAGCAGGACGATGTGCATAGCGGAGATCGTTTCATCGAGCCAACAGCCTGTTGAGTTTACCAGAGGGGATGAGCGCGCACAAAGTGGACGGTCGCGCGAACGCGCCGCTGATAGACAGTGTTTCGTCGGCGTGATATGATCGCTGCTGCGCTCCCTATGGCCTTGACGACATGCCAACCGGCATAATGATCTGACCTCAATTTAAAAGGAGATTGCTGATGCCCCCGGAAGCGAACAAGGCGCTTTTCCAACGCTACTTTGATGAAGGCACTAACCAGGGCAGCCTCGCCGTCGTCGACGAGGTGTTTGCCAGCGACTATCTGCACCATGACCCGGCCAACGTCGACTCGATTGGCGGGCTGGACGACGTCAAACGCCACATCACGACGCTGCGCTCTGCCTTCCCCGATCTCGCGTTTCATGTTCAGGATGTTGTCGCCAACGGCGAGGATATCGTCCTCCGCTGGACGGCGACCGGCACGCACACCGGGGATTATTTTGGCATTCCCCCGACCGGCAAAGCGTTCAACATCACCGGCATGAATTACTGGCGAACCGCCAACGGCAAGGCGATTGAAGGCTGGGTCAGCCGGGACGATATGGGTTTGATGCGCCAGCTAGGGCTAATGGGCTGAGGCCGAGACGAGCGCTCGAACAGCGTTGAATTCAGCGGTGAACTTCACGCTTCGCGGCCCGGTTGATCGGCGGCGGGGAGTGAAGTTGTATTTCCAGCGCTATCGTCCAGTTCCTCACGCACGACGTAAGCCGGGTGATCCATCGTCCGCACATGGACGCGAGCCAGATACTCACCGATGATGCCGAGCGCGAACAACTGCGCCCCGGAAAACAGCGCGATGATCGACGCCAGAAAGGCGAAGCCCGGCACGTCACCGCCCTGAATCAGATACTCGATCAGGACATAGACCAGCACCAGAAAGCCGAACACGGTGAAGACGAAGCCAATCAGGCTGGCAAGCTGGAGCGGGACGGTGCTGTAGCCAGTAATCATGTTGACGGCGTAGGTAATCAGCCGCGACAGCGTGTAATTCGACGCGCCGAACTTGCGCTCGTCGTGGCGCACCGTCACCGAGCCGAAGCGCGTCGTTCCCCACGTCAGCAGCACGTCGATGGAGACGAACGTCCCGCGATAGTCGCGGAAGGCGTCGCGCACGCGCGTGCGAAAGACGAAAAACGAGGTGACTTTGGTAGCGACATCGACGCCCATGCTCCGCCGCAGCGCGAACTTGGTGAACACCGAGGCGAAGTCGCGCATCAGGCCGTGGGTTTCGTGTTCCGGCGTGCCGTAGACGACGTCGTAGCCCTGATCGAGCTTTTCCAGCAGCTTAGGGAGTTCTTCCGGCGGGTGCTGGAGATCGTCGTCCATGATGACAATGACCGCGTTTCGCGCGGCGCGGATGCCGCACAGCAGCGCATTATGCTGACCGTAGTTGCGCGCCAGATCGAAGCCGCGAATCCACGGATACTGCGCCCGAAGCTGGTTGATGACCTCCCAACTACGGTCGCGGCTGCCGTCATTGACCAGAATCAGCTCGAAATCCGAGGTCAGCGCTGGCAAAGTGCGCCCCAGCTCGGCGGCCAGTTCAGGCAGGCTTTGCTCGCTGTTATAAACCGGAACGACGACCGAAAGTGTGGTCATAAAGCCCGAACCTCTACTGATCCTTCACCCCTCGCCCTGAGGGAGACGAAGTGGTTACGGCCTCGCTCGCGCCGCGCAGCGGCGTCTCGACCCGCAGGGCGAGCGGGCCTAACCAGGCGATGGGGGTGAGGGCATTGGCGGCGTATCGAGTGCAGCGCCATCGACGAAGCCGGAATGGTTGACATAAGTTGGTCGCTGCATCGAGCGGAAATGCATTCGCGCCAGATATTCGCCGATGATGCCGAGCGCGAACAACTGCGCCCCGGAAAACAGCGCGATGATCGACGCCAGAAAGGCGAAGCCCTGCACGACCACGCCGAACAGCAGGTAGCGTCCGAGCACGTAAACCAGCACGACGATGCCGAACAGCGTGAACAGGAAGCCGGTGAGGCTGGCAAGCTGGAGCGGCAGCGTGCTGAAGCCAGTAATCATGTTGACGGCGTGGATGATGAGCTTGCGCAGCGTGTAGTTTGACGCGCCGTACTTGCGTTCGTCGTGACGGACTGTGACGGTCGCAAAGCGGGTCGTCGCCCACGTCAGCAGCACGTCGATGGAGACAAATGGCCCCTCGAAGTGGGCGAAAGCCTCACGCAGATAGGTGCGGAAAGCGCGAAAAGCGCTGACGTTACGGGCGACATCGACGCCCATGCTGCCGCTCAGGACGATCTTGGTCGTCTGCGAGGCCAGGTCGCGCCACAGGCCATGCTGCTCGTGTGCTGGCGCGCCGTAGACGACATCACAGCCCTCGGCCAGCCTGTCGAGCAGTTTGCGGATTTCTTCGGGCGGATGCTGCAAATCGTCGTCCATCGTCACGATGACATCATAGCGGGCGGCGCGGATGCCGCACAGCAGCGCGTTGTGCTGGCCGTAGTTACGCATCAGGCTGGCGGCGCGAATCCACGGATACTGGCGCAGCAGCCCGGCGATCACCTGCCAGCTCGTATCACGACTGCCGTCGTTGACGAGGATCAGCTCATATTCGGCTGCCAGCGTCGGCAGCGTCACGGCCAGCGCCTCAGCCAGCTTCGGCAGACTGAGCGCGCTGTTATAGACCGGCACGACAATCGACAATGATGGCACAGTCTGTCCTTCATGCCCTCACGTGACTTCATCAGATTGGGTCTGATAGCGAAACCGAGGATAGACCCTTCCGCAAATCTTTCACCCCTCGCCCTGAGGGAGACGAAGTAATTACGGCCTCGCTCGCGCCGCGCAGCGGCGTCTCGACCCGCAGGGCGAGCGGGCCTAACCAGGGGCCGGGGGTGAGGGCATTATCCTTACTGCTTCAGGTAACGCGCGGCCATCGCGTCATGCAGTCGATTGACGACCTGCTGCACCGCCTGCGGGTTGTGTTCGCCCGGCACGCCGCCGATCTCGATAAAAGCGTTACGCAGAATTTTGCCCCAGTTGCCGGTGCTGCGCAGCTTGGGGTCGAGGATGTACTGCTCGATGGTCTGCGCCTCGTGGCCGCTCGGCGGTTCGAGCATCCGACACAGACTGGTATAAACCTCGTCAATATCGCGCGGTGTGATCTCCATGATATCAGCCAGCGCGCGGTGCATGTAGCGGCGCTTCATCTCGTAGAACTCGGCCAACCGCATCGAGGTTCCGGCGGCGGTCGTCACGACCATATCGCTGCACACTCGGTCGGACTGATCGTTCTGCTCGACAAAGCTGGCTTCGTCGAGCGGGCCGAGGATCGCCAGCAGCGTCTTATCTTCGTACATCGGGTTCAGGTCGCAGCCGTACTTGCGGAAATAGTCCTCGATCAGCGTATGGCTGAACTCGAAGTCGGCCAGCACGGCAGCCATCCGCGCCGGGCTGATATTGACCGGCATTCCGGTGCTTTCGACCGTGCAGACGCGCTTGAGCGTCGTCAGGTCAGGGCGGACGCGACCAATCGGGTTGTGCATGACGGAGATGCCTTCGCCGAGCGAGCCATCGTAGAGCATGGCGCGGCCTGCTGCGTTGACGCGCTCCTTATAGAGCAGCGACGAATAATGTTCCATGCCTTCGACTGAAAAATGCGGGCTGGTCGGCAGGTCGAGGTAGCGCCCGGTCGCAGTGGTGCTGCGCAGATAGCCGCGCGCGCACAGCAATTCGGCATCGCAGGTTCCATTGACGAATGGCCCGCCCTTGAGTACCGCTGCATTCGCCATCGACGACGCGCTCTTGAGCATGGTGTAATAGGTCAGCAGGCCGAGGGCTTCCGAGCGACCGGCAATATCGATGTGGATGTGACAGCCCTGATTGCGAAAAATTTCGATGTGACCGCTTGGCTCGGTGACGTGGTAGCGCTCGTGCGCGGCCTGAAGGCGCTCGGCATACTCCGGGAACAGGCCGTTGGTTTCCTTCATCAGCTCGGATGCGGTCTGGACTTTGGGATGGTCGGTCGATTTGAAGTCGGTTTCGGTCGGGTAACAGGAGAGAATAGCGGTCTTGAGGCCCGTATCACGGCTGGCGAGCGCCAGTGAGGTCAGAATGCCGTTGAGCGCGCTGCGCGTTTTCTGGTAGCCGACACTCGGCGCGATGTGGGCTTCGACCTGATACTGACAGGCTTCGCGGTCGAGCCGGGGATAAATGCCGATCCGCACGGCGTGATCGTAATAGCGGCGCATATAATCCTG
>CAZZAO010000028.1:0-47170 GCA_964652205.1 uncultured Anaerolineaceae bacterium
TCGGCGGGATGGCGATCGAAGGTCACCGCAAGACCACGGGAGCTTGATCCGCGTTGTGCCTACGGCCCCCAAATATGCGCAGCAGATCAGCGATCTGACCTGCCGCACCTATGGCTTTCCGATTGAGGATAGCTATACCGTCGAAGAAGTTCTGAGCCAGATTGAGCATTTCCCCGAAGGGCAGTTCGTCGCCGTCGATACCCGGACTGATAAAGTCGTCGGCTATACGATGAGTATGCGCATCGACTACAACCCGGAGTACCCGCTGCTCGAGAGTTGGGTCGAAACCACGAATTATGGCTGACTGACCACGCATAATCCGCAGGGCGAATGGATGTACGGCGTCGAGTCGTGTGTTGACCCGGCCTATCAGGGGCAGGGCATTGGCGGCAAACTGACCGCCGCGCGCTTCGACGTCCTGCGCCGCTTGAACCTTCGTGGCATGATCGCCGGTGGGATGATTATGGACTACCACAGGGTTGCCGACCAGATTTCGCCTGAGGATTACGTCCGCGAAGTGGTCGCGGGCGTTCGATTCGACAATAACCTGACCAAACAGCTCCACATGGGATTCAAGGCGAAGAACCTGATTCCCAACTATGACGATGACCCGCGCGCCATGAACTATGGCGTGGCGCTCCTGTGGGAAAACCCCGACTATGATCCGAAAAAGGGCATCGTCAGGTCGGTGCAGCCACGTCAGCACGTCGTCAAGCTGAAGCCCCGAAAACCGGCCCAGGCCGCGCTTCAGGCTTCCAAACGATCCGGCCTCGATCATTCTCGGCGCGCGATCCCCTGAGCGGTCGCCGCTGTTTCGCTGGTGGAAGCCTGCTGGCGTCCGCTCTATTCGGCGCGCCCGCCGCCCTCACCCCCCGGCCCTCTCCCGGAGGGCGAGGGGAGCAAGATGATACATGGAAATCCGCGACCTCTCCCATCACTGCTTGCAGAGAGCGGGTCAGAGGGTGAAGGGGTTTATTTAGCCCGTCGCTGTTCCATCAGCCGACTCGTCTCGACTTCGACCGGGTAGGCGCTCCCGGCCAGATGCGCGATTACGTTCGTCTGATCGACGTCAGAGCGATTCTGGCTGAGCTTGTACTTGCCTTCGACGCGAGCAATCGGCAGCTCAAAGACGACAATCGCCTTGAGCATGGTCTGCAAGTAATCTGCTGGCAGATCGACCATCGTCCATTCGGGGGCGCGACCCTGCTCGTGGTTCTCGACCAGCGATTGCAGAATCGGGCATATCCGCGCCTCGTCGTCAATGATCTGTGGCACGCCGTAGACATGGACGGCGGCGTAATTCCAGGTCGGTACGCTCGGATGCGTCTCATACCATGTCGGCGAGACGTAGGCGTGTGGCCCGGTGAATATCACCAGCGTCTCGCTGCCGTCGAACGCCTTCCACTGCGGGTTGGCTCGCGCCAGATGTGCCGTCAGCACGCCGCGCTCGCTGTCGAGCATCCACGGGATATGCGAGGCCAGCAGCTCGCCGTCCCTGTGCGTGACCAGCGGCGCGAAATTGTTGTCGCGGATGAACTGATAGAGAACGGCAGTATCCGTCTCGGCGAACGATTTCGGGATGTACATGCGCCCTCGCGCGGTCAATCGACTCGAATGGTCGCATTATAGGGGCAGACTACCGGCGTGTCTATCGCCATCGGTCAATACAGCGGTACACTCAGAGGCAGTTTCCGTCCCAACGAGGTCTTCAAGGAAAAATACTGATGGTTTCTCCCGCGCTCGATCATCTCTCGCCTGCATGGTCGCACCTGACGACGCTTCAGCCGGTGCGCGGTGAAGGCATCTATCTCTACGACGCCGACGGCACGCAGTATGTCGATTTCACCAGCGGCATCGGCGTGACCAATACCGGCCACTGTCACCCGAAAGTCGTCGAAGCGATTCAAAAGCAGGCGGCGGCGCTGATCTTCGGCCAGATTGGCACGGTAATTGCGCCGACTGCTGTTCAGTTGGCTGACCGACTCAACGAGCTGACGCCTGCCGCTATCGACAGTTTCTTCTTCGCCAACAGCGGCGCGGAAGCGGTCGAGGGCGCAGTCAAGCTGGCGCGAACTGTGACCCGACGCCAGAACGTGATTGTCTTTCAGGGCAGCTTCCACGGGCGCACCGCCCAGACGATGGCGATGACGACCTCGAAAACGATCTACCGCGCGGGCTATCAGGTGCTTCCCGGCAGCGTCTACGTCGCGCCCTATCCGTACAGCTATCACTACGGTTGGGATGACGAGACGACGGTCGATTTCTGCCTCGCGCAGCTTCAACTGCTGCTCAAGTCGCAGAGCGCGCCGGAAGAAACTGCCGCGATTGTCATCGAGCCTGTCCTCGGCGAGGGCGGCTACGTCCCCGCGCCGGAGCGCTTCCTGCGCGAGCTGCGGACGGTCTGTGACGAGTACGGCATCCTGCTCGTGCTCGACGAAGTTCAGACCGGCTTTGGCCGCACCGGCAGGCTGTTCGCTTTCGAGCATTCCGGCGTCGTCCCGGACGTGCTGGTGATGGCGAAGGGACTCGGCAGCGGCGTCCCGATTTCCGCCATCGGCGCGTCGCATAAGCTGACCGAGAAGCTCGCGCCGGGATCACATGGCGGAACCTATGGCGGCGGGGCGCTGGCGACGGCGGCAGCGCTGGCAAGTATCGACGTCATCGTCAGCGAAGACCTGCCCGCTAACGCCGCGCGCATGGGGACGCAGTTGATCGATGGCCTGAAAGACTTGCAAAGCGAGTACCCGATCATCGGCGACGTGCGCGGCAAGGGGCTGATGGTCGGCGTCGAGTTCACTGTAGCGGATCGCCACGTCGATAAGGCCGTTACCAGAGCCGTACAGCAGGCGTGTCTGGAGCGCAATCTGCTGTTCCTGACCTGCGGCAGCTACGAGAACGTCATCCGCTGGATTCCGCCGCTGGTCGTCCAGTCGGGTCAGATCGACAGCGCCCTCGGCATTTTCGCTGAGGCGCTGGCGGCAGGGACGAAGCAGGCGCATCAGTAAACCGCGAAACCCTACAGCGTTCCGAGCTACTGTGAAACCTTGAGGGGGACACGATTGATCGTACCCCATACACGCCAACTTAAGCGGATACGACTGGAAAAGTGCTGCCGGTTGTGACCGTTTCCCCCTCTCCGCTTGCGGGGACGAAGCGTGCCGAGCGTGCTTGGCTCGGCAGGAACCGGAGGCCGCGTAGGACAGGGGGAGGGGTCGGATAGGCAGCACGATCCTTAAATTGACAGCTATGGGGTACGATAAGTCGTGCCACGGGAGAGATAGCGCGGTTGATAACCGCGTTTCGTACAGTTTCAAAGCGTAAGGCCCCAACCGCACCCCGCAGAGAGGGGAGCGGGTCAGGGAGAGGGGTTATTCGAGGAGTTTAACTCATGTCTGTCATCAACCTTGTCACTGAAGTTCCCGGCCCGAAAAGCCGCGAGATCGTCGCCCGGCGCGAAGCCGCGACTCCGCGCGGCGCGTCCAAACTGACGCCGATTGCCGTCGAGCGCGCCCACGGCGCTGCCGTCGTCGATGTCGATGGGAACGTCCTGCTCGACTTCGCAGGCGGGATCGGCGTGCTGGCAGTCGGCCACACGCCCGCGCTGGTCGTCGATGCCATCAAGGCGCAGGCCGAGCAGCTTCTGCACCTGTGCGCTATCGTCGGCACTTATGAGCCGTTCGTGCGCGTGGCTGAGCTGCTGAACGAAGTCACGCCCGGCGATTTCCGCAAGAAAACTGTGCTGATGAACAGCGGTGCGGAAGCTATCGAAACGGCTGTCAACATCGCCCGCGCCTCTACCGGACGCTCTGGCATCATCGTCTTTGAGGGCGCTTATCACGGTCGCACCAACATGACGCTGTCGATGACCAGCAAGTACGGCCTGTTCAAGAAGGGCTTCGGCCCGTTCGCGCCGGAAGTCTATCGACTGCCGTTCCCGAATATCTATCGCCGCTCACCGGCCCTGAGCGAGGAAGCCTTCATCGACGACGCCATCGCGCGGCTCGAAAACGCCCTGATCGCTCAGATCGATCCGTCAGCCTGTGCCGCGATAGTGATTGAGCCGGTGCAGGGAGAAGGTGGCTTTATCCCCGCGCCCGCGCGTTTCTTGCAGCGCATCCGCGAGCTTTGCACGCAGTATGGCATCGTCATGGTCGCCGACGAGATTCAGTGTGGCTTTGGTCGTACCGGCACGCTGTTCGCCGTCGAGCACGCAGGCGTTGTCCCCGACCTGATCGCTACGGCCAAGTCGATTGCGGCGGGGCTGCCGCTGTCGGCAGTCACCGGACGCGCCGAGATCATGGACGGCCCGCATCCCGGCGGACTCGGCGGAACCTACAGCGGCAATCCGCTGGCCTGTGTCGCCGCTATCGAGGCCATCAGCATGATTCGTCAACCAGAATTTCTGGCGCGCGCGGTCGAGGTCGGCGAGCGAATTCGCGGCCATCTGCTGGCGATTCAGGCTGAAGTGCCGCTGGTCGGCGATGTGCGCGGCATCGGCCCGATGCTGGCGATGGAGCTGGTGAAAGACCGGGACGCCAAAACGCCCGCCGCCGCCGAGACGCTGGCGGTCACGCTCGAAGCGCTCAAGCGCGGCCTGATCGTCATTCGCGCCGGGTTGTATAGCAACTGCATCCGCTTTCTGCCGCCGCTGACCCTGACCGACGCCGAGATTGACGAGGGCATGGCGATTGTTGCCGAGTCGGTTCGCCTTGCTGCCGGTGTCATGGCACACTAAGCCCCATTCGACGTCGATCTAGAGGGTCTTGATGGCTTCTGGCTCACCGGCTCACGGGTTTACTGCGCGTCTGCTGCCTGACGAACAGGGCATCCAGCGCGTGCCGCTGCCTCTGAGCGCTCGTTTACGTACTGACGAGGGGTTTGCCGCGCTGCTGACGGTCGCGCTGCTGATCGTCATCAACGGCCTTGTCCTGTTCAACGCCGTGACGGCCCCGTTCATCATCGGCTACGACACCAAATGGCACATCGTCAACGCTCAGGTGCTTTCGACCGGTCATCTGCCAGAAGAGGGGAACTCGGATGAATTCTTTTCGCCGCCGCTGGCCTATCTGCTCCCTGCTGTCGCCTATTGGTTAACCGGGTCGCCGGAACTGGCGGGGAAAGTCGGCCAGTTCCAGAACTTCCCGCTCTCGGTTGGCATCACGCTCCTGATGGTCGCCCTCGCGCGCTGGCTCAGCCCTGATCGGCCTTTTCATGGGCCGATGGCGCTGCTGGCGCTCGGCATCCTGCCGGTGTACTACAAATCACTGGCGTTCTTTCGCGGCGAGCCGTTGTTGACTTTTTTTCTACTGGCTGCGATTTATGTGTTGTGTCGCTCCAGCGGCTCTGTCCGTTCGGCGGCGCTGGTCGGCCTGCTGATGGGGCTGGCGGCGCTGGCGCGACAGTGGGCGATTCTGGCGATTCCGGCGCTCGGCTTGTATGCCGTCATCGAACGGCGCTGGCGCTGGAAACAGGTGATGGTTGCGGGGCTGCTGGCGGCGTTCATGGGCGGCTGGTTTTACGTCTTTCTGACAGCCGAATATGGCACACCGATGGCCTTCAACCGCGAGCCAGGGAAAGCGCTGCCGCCGCTGACCTTCTTCACCGGGACAGGGAACGGCGCGCTGTTCTCCGCCCCCGTCCGAAAATCGTTTGATAATCAGGTCTGGCCGATTCTTTATTCGGATACCTGGGGCGATTACTGGCTGTTCTGGGCCGTCCCGTCGCGCAGCACTGTCGATCCCGCTCAGGTTGCGCTGCTGGCGCAGATGAACCTGGTCAACCTGCTGCCGACGGCTGTGGTTATCTATGCACTGGCGCGCAGTATCCGCCGTCGTCGCTACGCTCTGCTCTATCTGGTCATTGGCCTGACGATGGTCGGGTTTCTGTTTTTCCTGATCCGGTATCCTAATCATCAGGGCGATAACATCAAGGGGACTTACGTCTTACAGATGTATCCGCTGGTCGCGCTGATCGTCGGCGGCTGGCTGGCGCGTTACTGGCGGCTCGCGCTGGTCGGCGGCGTGCTGCTGCTGATTCACAATCGACCGCTGTTCGCCTGGAGCGGGCTGCTGCTCCCGCCCGCCTGATAAGCCTCAATGTTTCTGTGTTGCGACGGCTGCTCGTATCGCATTATACTGAGTGGAGCAGGCTTACTTTGCCTGCCTTAAGATCAGCGCTGCCGCTCTGGCCTCGTAACAGGAGATAGATTCGTGGCAAAGTCTCGTACCGAACAACTGGTGGATCGTCTGCGTGACCTGCAAGCCAGTTCGGGCGACGTCGAGGCTGCCGCCATTGTCAGCGTGGACGGCCTGAGCATTGCCTCATCGATGCCTGCGGGGATTGAAGAAGACCGCGTCAGCGCCATGTCGGCGGCCATGCTCTCGCTCGGCGAGCGTATTGCGACCGAACTGCGCCGCGGCCACTTACAGCAGGTCTACATCAAGGGGGAGTACGGCTACGTCATCCTGACTGCCGTTGGCGAAGAAGCTGTGCTGACGGTCATGGCGCGGCGCGAAGCCCGTCTCGGCCTGATTTTCCTCGACATTGGCCGCACGGTGCAGGACCTCGAACAGCTCATCTGAGGCCGGACAGCCGCGCGCTATGCCTTCCATCGGCCAGCCCCACTACCCGAACCGGTTCGCGCGCTCTTTCTTCCTCGCCACCCGTGAGGTGATTGGCCGTCATGGCCTGAACGCCGTTCTCAGCCTGTCCAGCCTCGACCCGTATCTTGAACAGCTCCCGCCCGATACGCTCGACCGGACGTTCGACTTTGCCGACCTTGCCGCCCTCAACCGCGGCCTCGAGGATCTGTACGGTGTTCGCGGTGGACGCGGCATGGCGCAGCGGATCGGTCGTGCCTGGCTGGCGCAGGGGATGAACAGTTTCGGCGCGCTGGCAGGCGTCGGCGATGCGTCGTTTCAGGCGCTGCCACAGCCCCGGCGCTGCCAGATCGGCCTGATCGCGCTGGCCGACGTCTTCACCCGTTTCAGTGACCAGCCCAGCCGCGTCGAAGACCACGGTGACTGCTATCATTTCGTCGTCGATGCCTCGCCGATGGCCTATGGTCGCGTCTCCGACCGGCCCGTGTGCGCGGCGCTGGTCGGCCTGTTACAGGAAGTCACCCATTGGGCAACCGGCGGCGCCGACTACCCGATTCAGGAAACGGCCTGTCAGGCGGTCGGCGCGCCGTCGTGTGTCTTCACCGTCGCCAGACTTCCCTACCCAGGGTGACTACTATCACGGTTTACATCCCATCACGCGCGAAATGGGAAGCAGATCTGAAGACAGGGAAACCAGAATGAATGAATGCGTGTATTGCCACGGTCAGCTTGAGGAACGTCGCGTCAGCCGGATGCAGGAATACAACGGTCGCTGGATTTTGATCGAGAACTTGCAGGCGCTGGTGTGTGAGGATTGCGGTGAAACGTACTTCACGCCCGAAGCGCACGATCAGGTGGTCGCGCTGATAACCGGCAAGCAGCCGCCTTCACGGATCGAAACGGTTGAGGTGATGGACGCAAGTTAACGTCCGTCCGACCTGTTACAGCCTGTTACAGCGCCTCGACCATCCCCAACCTTTACTCAGCCAGCCCGGTTTCCCACTAAAATGAAAGTAAGTCCTGTCCGGCGCGAACCATCGGGCGAGGGCAGGCACGCCCCTGATTCGGTCGCGCCAGAACCAGTTGCGCTCTGCCATGAAGGGCCTATGCTTTGACTCAGTCCTCAGCGCCAGCGGACGATCTCCGCAGTGGGAGCCGGTCGGTGGATAAGCCAGCAATCCTGATTGTCGAAGATGATGCCGACCTGGCCGAGATGCTGGGGACATTCTTCCACGGCGAGTACGAAATCCTGATTGCCGGGCTGGGCAGCGAAGCGCTGCGTCTGAGCGGCGAGCGTGACGTCGCGCTGGTGCTGCTCGACATCCATCTGCCGGACATCGATGGTTACGACGTTTGCCGCCAGCTTCGTCAGCAGCGGCGCACGCAGAGCGTCCCGATCATCTTCCTGACGCAGAAGCGCGAGCGCGTCGATAAGCTGCACGGGCTGGAACTCGGCGTGGTCGATTACATCACCAAGCCGTTCGATATTCAGGAGCTGCGCCTGCGCGTCCGTAACGCCATTACCCGCGCCGAACGTCCGGGCAGCATCAACAGCGTCACCGATCTGCCGGACGCCGACCTGACCGGCGAGCGCCTGACTGCCGCGCTTGAGGGCGACCAACCGTGGGCGGCGCTGTCGGTCAGCATTGGCGGGCTGGCCGAATTACGCGCCGCCTACGGCTTTCTCGCTGCCGACGAAGTGATGCGCGCCATCACCATCATGCTCCGCAGCGCTGTCCACGAGCAGAATGCCGACGAGGATTTCCTCGGCCATCTGAAATCGGAGACGCTGGCGCTGATCTCGACCGACGGAGCGCGGCTGTCGGCGCTGCGCGACCGGCTGGAAAAGCGCATCCAGCCTTCGCTGCGCCATTTCTATCCGCCGTCCGCGCTTGAGCAGGAACGCAGCACGCTCACGCTCGAAACGCGCCTGATCGATTCCAGCGCCGGGCCGTTCGATGATCCTGCTGCTGTCCGTCACGCGCTGCTCACCGTGCCGCCTGGATCGCCGGTATGACGGCGCAGCGGGCTGAAAATGAATCCTGGCGCTCCCGTTTTGAGGAGCGCTTGTGTTTTAAGCGGCTGAAGTGCGGGCTAACGCCCCTGGCTGGCGCCCCGCGACTCGGATCAACCGGCGCGGAGGTCGTCCACCCAAAGTCGGATGTATCTTCGCGTTGAGGGTTGTAAGATAGTAGACAAGATCGGCAGCGATCAGCGGATGTCCAGAGTCGGGGCTGGTGGATCGAAGGATCGCCTCGGAACGTCTCTTACTTGATTGAAGCGATTACCACAAGGATAACACGATGTCTCGTTGGTGGATGACCTTGATTGCGGCAGCTATTCTGGCCGTGGGAAGCGCAGTATCGGCGCAGGCTGCGACCTGTGACACGACGATTGATAACGGCCTGCACGGCCAGAGGTCGCTGGCGGCGAAAGACTATGCGACCGCCTTCGGCCAGTTTCGCTGCGCGGCTGACCTGTATCCGCTCGATGCCGTGCTGCACGTCGGCCTCGGCGAAGCGGCGGTCATGTCCGGGCGCTACACCGATTCGTGGGCCGCGTATAATTTGCTGGGCTTCTATTATCCTGATGTCCTTCAGGCGCGCGTCGATGAGCTGAACACGCTCGTAGCCGGGAACCCGAACGATGTCGATCTGCTGCTGCTTCAGGCGACTTCCTACCTGCGTCAGGGCTATACCTCGTCCGCTGACCCGTCCATTGATACGGCGCTGGCGCTTCAGCCCGACAACGTCTATGCCAACCTGCTCAAGGCGGAGTCGCTTGGGGCCAGCGGCGACACTGCCGGTTTCCGCGCTTATGCCACAAAAGCGCGCTACCTCTCCGATGACCCCTACACCCGCGCCTATCTTGCTAATGACTATGATGCCTATCTGGGCGAAATCGACACCGCCATCGACCTCATCCGCCGCGCCATCGCCGAAGTGCCGGATAACGCCGAATTCCACGCGCTCTACGCCTATTTCCTCGACTCGCGCCTGAACAACACGAAGGCGGGTGCGGCAGAATATCGGCGGGCGCTCGACCTCAACAGCGCCAATATCAACGTGCTCATCAGCGCGGCGGCAACGCTGTCCGGCGTCGGCGACCGTGCCGCAGCCAACACGGCGATGGATCGGCTGGCTGTGCTGCTGCCGCCCGGCTCGCGCGATCTCTACGTCACGCGCGCCTACGTGGACGATGCGGCCAAAGACCCGCAGGGCGCTGCCGAAGCTATCGACGCCTACGCGCAGATCAGCCCTGATAAGATCACTGAAGCGGGCGCGCTGGAGCTGGACTTCACCTCAACCGAATCGATGCAGTACGATCACCTGATCCGCTACACGCTCGACCTTCAGGCTGGCGACACGGTCGTCGTTCAGGCTAACTCTTTCGATGGCTCGGTTGATACTCTCCTGGCAGTGGTTGATTCGTCGGGGCGAGGCGTGGCCTTCAGCGATGACTACGACGCGACTGAGAATTACAACGCGCAGGTGACTTTCAGCGCCGACGAGCCGGAAACCTATACCCTCTGGGTGACGCACGCCGGGGCAGGCAGCTATGGCGACGTCGATACGACGGCGACCATCGAGAGCAGCGCGCCCATCGAGACGGAGTCGACTGAGGAACCGGCAGCCACGGCGACGCCTGACCTGACCATGACGGCAGAAGCCGCGATCTGAAACCTGAATCTGAGCCGATCACACAGGCCGGGGACCGGAGCGCGGCGCGAGCAAAAGGACAGAGGCTGGCGCAAACCGGCCCTATGGAGAGGGTTGGCAGCCGCGCCGCCGACCATAGACGCCAACTTAAGCGCCAATATCCAACCTCACCCGCAGGCCGCGAGGGGGTTTCACCGCAGGTTTGCTCCCCTCTCTGTACACACGGAGAGGGGCCGGGGGTGAGGTTTCTTAAGTAGCGGGGATGTCCGGCACGACGGCCATCACCAGAAATCCGGCAGGCCCGCCGAGCCGCATGTCAGCGTTAGCGGACAGGTAGGTATAGGCGACGAAAGGATCGAGCTTCCACGTCTCGGTCAGCAGGGTATACGCCTGATCGAGCGCGTGCTGATAGCCCGTTTGCCATGAGTCGCCCATGCCAATCAGATAGGTATCGCTGCCGATTCGCAGGCGCGGGGCAGGTAGCGTCATCCCCTTCTCAACCGCGATTCGGAGCGTAGCGCTGCCCGCCGACTCCAGACTGACCGACGTCGGCTCGCTTCTCCCCATCGCTGCGTGCAGGTCGCCGACCGAGAGCAGCGCTCCCACCGTCTGCACCGGCAGGTAGAGCGTGGTTCCTACTTCCATTTCGCGCAGATCCATGTTGCCGCCGAACGGGTAGGTCGGGCGGAATGTCAGCGCCTGACCTTCCGCTGGAGCCAGCCCGATACAGCCGATCATCGGGCGAAGCGGGACTCTGATCTCGTCGGTGATGTAGGCGTAACCATCGCGCATCGGCACCTGACGGATTTGCGTGCTGTTCGTCAGGTGGCGCAGCTTGCCAAACTGGGGAACCCACATATTCCACGCGCTCGTGACCTGAATATCGAGAATATCGATTTTGAGCGCGTCACCCGGCTGCGCCCCGCGCACCCGTACCGGCCCGGTGACGGCGTTGATATAGTTGAGGCCGACTGTATCGAGCGTTTCGCCGTCGAACAGCCGTTGATAGGCGAAATCGCCCGTCTCGAAGATCACGCTGTCCCCGCTGTCGATCTCCAGCACCGGGGGAATTGACGGGTCGAAGGCGAAGGCTCGCTGGTCTTTGCTCAGGCGGTAGGTTGTGCTCATCAGGCGCTCCATTGGTGCTGAAATTACCCGTGAAATTGCCCGCGATTGTAGCCGTTATCCGCGTCCATGTCCGCTACCTCTTATACGCTGCCTCTGCTAGAATCGGATCGTCAAGTGAATGAAGATGAGTACGGCTGACGGGCTTGCGGGGACGATAGATCGTGACTGTAACAAACATGGCTGATGCAAGATCAGCGCGCGCGCCTTATTCTGAGTGTCGAGCTAAGCGCTCAATGATAAAACCCATTCTTTACGCGGTTTTTGCTCTCCTGATCGGCGCGCTGCGCGGCAGCCCGGCCAGCGCTCAGACGACATCCAATGTCCACGCCGACCGGCTCGGCATCACCTTCATTTCGTCCGCCGACCACCCCGCCGACGAGACGCGCTACCAGCAGGCGGCGCTGCTCGGCGCGAGCTGGAACCGCTGGCCGCTCTACTGGCAGAACGTCGAGCGCCAGCCCGGCAGCTTCGACTGGAGCGTCTATGACGCGCTGGTTGCTGCCGATCTACAGCACGGCTTGCGGATTGACGCCATTCTGCTCGGCATCCCCGATTTTTACCGTGAAGGCCAGACCATTCGCGGGCTGGACAGCCCGGTTTTCAGCGATGGCAGCGACACACCCGGCCCCGGCAAGACGCCGAGCGACGGCAACCCGTGGGCGCGCTTCGTCTATGCGGCTGCCGCGCGCTACCCTTCGGCGGGCGGAGCCGGAGTTGGCGTCTGGGAAGCGTGGAATGAGCCTGACCTGACGATGTTCTGGGGTGGCACAGTCGAGCAGTACGCGCGCCTGCTCAAGGTGGCCTATCTGGCGGCGCATCAGGCCGATCCGGGCGCGCAGGTCATGTTCGCCGGGCTGGCCTACACCAACCCTGAAGCCGATGACTGGCTGGCGAAGGTGCTGGCCGTCTACGCCGCCGACCCCGGTCGCACTGCCAGTAACTGGTACATGGATCAGGTCGCCGTCCATAACTACAGCAACCCGTGGCACAGCGGCTTCGTCATCCGTCAGGCGCAGGACGACCTCAAGCGCTACGGACTGGCGCGGCCTGTCTGGCTCAACGAGAGCGGCGTCCCGGTCTGGGACGATTACCCCGGCCCGACCTGGACTGCCGATGACCCGGCCAGCCGCCGTCTGCGCGCCACCATGCAGCAGGCCGCCGATTTCGTCGTCCAGAGTACGGCTTACGCCTGGGCATCGGGCGCGGACGTGGTTTTTTATCATCAGCTTTACGACGACTGCGGCAATCAGGCGTCCGGCACTGATTTTCCGCCCAACGATCCCGGCCTGTGTCAGGCGGGGCAGTCGTGCTGGGGCGACGCGCACGGCCTGTTCCGCAACGACCGCAATGCCGTCTGCTTCCGCCAGAGTCCGCTGCCGGGGACGGCGCGCCCTGCCGCAGGCGCGTTTCACCTGATGGCGCAGGTTTTTTCACAGCCGTTTGGCAGCGGAACGGTGCTCAACCTGAGCGACTCGGCGGTCGTCATCGCCTTCGACCGCGCCGACACGAGCGAGCGCATCTACGTCATGTGGAACAGCACCGGCACGCGCAGCAACCTCAACCTGCCTGCCAGCGGCGACCGCGCCGACCTGTACACGCTCGACAACCATGATTACGTCATCGCGCCGACTGACGGCAAATATACCATCGGCCTGCCTGCTGCCACGCCGGACGATTATCCCTATCTGCTGCCGGGGCAGTTCTCGGCCATCGGCGGCCCGACCTTCATCATGGTCGAGAAGCTGGCGGCGGGCGCGGGCGAGATCAACCCGGCGCTGATCGACCTGGAGCCGTTCGACCCGAATCACGGCCCGACCGATACGCGCGGCGTCGGCGGCTTCGGCCTGCCCGCTGGCGGCGAAGTTCACCCGACGCCGGGATCGGTTCTCGGCGGCGGCGGGCCGGTCACGACCACGAGTACCCAGGCCCAGGACGCGCTGCTGTCCACGCCCCCGCCGCCGACGCTCGCGCCAACCGACGCGCCGCTCATTCGCCCGACGGTCGATCCGGCCAGCGACACGACACCGCCGATTCCGTCGATGATCCCGCTGCCGCTCATCAGCCCGCCGACCTTCACAGTCGCCTGGGGCGCAACCGATAACAGCGGCATTGCTGCTTACACTGTCTTCGCTCGCATCGACGGCGGCGACTGGCAGCCGTGGTTGCAGGAGACAACCGAGACACAGGCGCAGTATGCCGGCGCCAGCGGCCACGGCTATGAATTTGCGGTCTGGGCCAAAGATTTAGCCGGGAACTGGTCGGCCAACACCGAGTTGTCGGCGATGGCGCGCACGAGCGTGCAGTAACCCGTCTGAGTATCGACAAAATCCGCGCCGATTTCGACTGACTGGCGCTATCGGCTGATCTGGAGGAAGCCCGCATGACGCCCTACGGCGCGCCGCTGCTGCTCGCCATCGTCGTCCTTGTGGTTGCGCTGGCGGTCATGGTCAGCCTGCGCCGTGTATCGCGGCGGGAGGCGCGTCGTCGTGGGGACGATCCCGCTCCGATCATGCTTCACGGGCGCGGCGCGTCCGCGACGAAGCTGCTCGATTTCCGCGCGGGGCAGTATCGCCTTGATTACCGCTTTTCGGACGAGTGGCCGACGGCGGTCTATCTTGTCAGCGCGACGACCGGCGATAAAGACCTGCTGCTCTATAAAACCGGGGCCGGTTCGCTGCTGTTCACCGTCGAAGCCGACGGGCGTGCCGTCGTCGAGGTCGAGCCGACCGCCGACCGCGTTGACTGGCAGCTTGAGATCAGAACGTTTCGCCGCCTGCCGACGGCGTAAGGTTGAGAAACAGAAGAGCCGAGAACTGACCCGCTGACCCTCACCCCCGGCCCCTGGTGATGGCCTGTTCGCCCTGCGGGTCGAGACGCCGCTTCGCGGCGCGAACGAGGCCATACCACTTCGTCTCCCGGAGGGCGAGCGGAGAAAGATTAGGCGCGGCTTTCCATAAGGGCGCGATTTTTCGCATCCCGTAGACGCCAGCTTAAGCGGATAAGACTGGAAAATTGCTGCCGGTTGCGTTCGCTCCCCCCCTCTCCGCTTGCGGGGACGGAGCGTGCCGAAGGTCTCTTTGTTCGGCAGGAGCCGGAGGCCGCGTAGGTCAGGGGGAGGGGTCGCCTTCCGTCGGGGCGTGGTGGAGCGCATAGCTATTCCAGCGTGTACGCCAGCCGGAAGCCGATGTTGCTGGCGCGCGACCCCGGCAGGTAGCGGGCGCGATTAGTCGGGTCGGCGTCGGGCAGCGGGTCGAACCATGAGCCGCCGCGAATAATCCGCGCGTCACTGCCGTCGAGCCGCTCGCGGCTGTCGTCGGTGCTGTAAGGATAGAGGTAGTCGCGGCTCTGCCAGCTATGGCCCCAGCGGGTGCTGCACCATTCCCAGACATTGCCGACCATGTCACGCGCGCCGCACCATGAGACGTTGCCTTTTTCGGTCACGGCCCAGGCGTGACCGAGTCCGCGCTCGACCGTGTTGTAGTGTCGGGGCAGGGGCGCGTCACCTTCGACGCCGCGCGCCGCCGCTTCCCACTCGACTTCGGTCGGCAGTCGCCACGGGATGCCGGTCGCTTTCGCCAGCCACTGGCTGAAGGCCAGAGCCTCATACCAGCAGACGCCGACCACTGGCTGTTCGGGCTGGTTGAACAGCGGATCGTCCCAGAAGCCGGGATGGCGCACTGGCTTCTGCTTCAGCCACTTCTGGCCCATCTCCGTCCAGTATTCAGGCGTGCTGTACCCATGCGCGGCGATGAAGCCGAGGAACTGGACATTGGTCACGGTCGTCGGGCTGACGGCGAAGGCGGCCAGTCTGACCGTATGCTCAGGCCGACTGTAACCGATCCGATTGTTACCAATCGGGTAGCTAGCGGAAGGTATCCGGCAGCTAGCAGGAGGGGTCTCAGGATTCGTCATGGTCTGGATGCTCGGTTTGTGCTATAATGACAATGTTAATTATGTTATCGGCGGAGTTATCATGGGCATTCAAGTGGCGTGGCACGACTCGCAACGCGCCATTCTATGCTTCACGTTCAACGGGACGTGGAGCTGGGATGATCTCTATGATGCGCTGTCGGCAGGCTTCGACCTTGCAGACCTCGTCGATCATCCGATTGCGCTGCTGTTCGACCTGCGCGCAACGACCTACCTGCCTGAAGACCTGATGGCGCAGCTTAAGCATATCTGCGTGCTTCGGCACTTCAACGAAACCTTCCGCGTCCTCATCACCGACCTGCCGTTCTGGCGCTCATTGTATACGGTCTGTACCCGGCTGTTCCCCAGCGCGTCGGCCCGTTACTATCTGGTCGCCACGCCTGCCGACGCCTGTAGGCTGATCGAGGAGCGCAGCCAGCAGCTTCACGTGGGCTAGGGGCCAGAAGCCACCGCCACCGCAGCGGCATAGTCGGCGGTGTGCGTCAGGCTGATGTCCCAGTCCCTCAGGCCAAGCGCGGCTGATGCGCGCGCGGCTGCCCCATGCAGAATCAACGTCGGGCGGGGCTGCGCGCTGTTCGAGCGCACTTCGATCTCGCGCCAGCCGACCGGCCCGATGCCCGTGCCGAGCGCTTTGGCGACGGCCTCTTTTGCCGCCAGCCGCGCCGCCAGTCGGTGCGCTTCGTCGGCGCAGTCGGCGCGTTCCCCGCTGGTGAAGAAGCGCGACAGGAATCGGCTGCCAAACCGCTCGATGCCTTCGGCGACGCGCCTGTTTTCGATCATGTCGATGCCGCAGCGCAGCATGGCTGCTCCCTTCTGAGGGTGGACAACCTTGATTTTACGGGCTGGCGAGCGCTGCTGTCAACGCGAGGCTGCCCGGATGTGAAAATCATCCGAAATTACCGCGCCCTTCATTGTAGTGAAACGCCACTTCCCGTACACTGAAAGCTGGGGCGGAACTCATCACGAGATGACCGCAGAAATGGGGACAATCTTGCAGCGTAAACTCAACGACCTTTCGGCGCGGGATGCCAATCGACCGACCGATCCCCAGCATAACCCGTTTAGTGACCCGCCACAGCCTGCATCAGCGGCTGCGCCTATCCGACCGATCAGCGTCGGCAGCGCTGGCAAAGTGAGTCTGTCGCCGGATGTTGTCGGTCTGCGCCGTCAGCTTCGCTCCAGACTGCTGGCGACTCCTGACGAAGCCGATGACTGGTCGCGCGAGGACATCGACAAGCAGAGCCTGCTCAGTGGCCGGATCGACACCGTCCTCGGACGCATGGGGCGGCAGTTGAGCCGTCAGGAGCTGGACGACCTCAAAAATGGCCTCTACGATGACCTGCTCGGCTTCGGCGCGATCCAGCCGCTGATTGTCGATAAGGCGTGTTCCGAAATTATGGTCAACGGCCCCGACGTGGTTTTCGCCGAGATGAAGGGCAAGCTGGTCGAGAGCCAGTATCGCTTCGACGACGAGGAACATCTGCTCTGGACAGCGCAGCGCATCGTCCGACCGCTTCAGCGCGCGCTCAACCGCGAGTATCCGATGGTTGACGCGCGCCTGCCTGATGGCTCGCGCGTCCATATCGTCACCTCGCCCTCAGCGCTCAACGGCACGACCATGACCATCCGCAAGTTCCCTGAGAAGCGCCTGACGATGGATGACCTCGTCAAGTTTGGCTCGCTGACTGCGGAGGTGGCCGAGTTCTTGCAGGCCTGCGTCGTCTCGCGCCTGAACATCGTCGTTTCTGGCGGCACAGGTTCCGGTAAAACAACAACCCTCAACGTACTCAGTTCGTTCATCCCGCCGGATGAGCGCATCGTCACCATCGAAGATGCCGCCGAGCTTCAGCTTTCGCAGCGCCACGTCGTCCGGCTGGAGACGGCTCCGCCGATTCCGGGCCGCGATGGCAAGGCTGGCTCGCTCACTATCCGCGATCTGGTCAAAGGCTCGCTCCGTATGCGCCCTGATCGGATCGTCGTTGGCGAAGTTCGCAGCGGCGAAGCGCTCGATATGCTTCAGGCTATGACCACCGGCCATGACGGCTCGCTGACGACTGTTCACAGCAACAGCCCGCGCGACGCCGTGGCGCGCCTTGAGACACTGGTGCTGATGGCCGGGATGGATCTGCCCCTTCCAGTCGTCCGCCGCCAGATCGCCGGCGCGGTTGACCTGATTATTCAGCAGAGTCGTCTCAAGGATGGCAGTCGCAAGATTGTCCAGATCAGCGAAATTCAGGGCATGGAAGGCGACCAGATGACCATTCAGGATATTTTCGTCTATCGTACCCCCGGTCACACCGGCATGACCTACTCCCATGAAGGTGGTGGTACGCTGGAGCCAACCGGCTTCCGCCCGAACTTCGCCGACCGCTTCGATCAGTACGGCTTCCGGCTCGGCGGCAAGATTTTCGGCAGCGGCGTCTCGCGCTTCAACCGCTCATAACTTGCGTAGGGTACGATTTTTCGTACCCGCGCTCGATAACTCGAACAACAAAACACCGGGGGCCTGCGCGTCCGGTGTTTTTGTTGTTCCAATAGCTGACTGCGGGCTTGAGGCATCAAGCCCCTGCAAAACCGCATTTCTTTCGCTCCCTCTCCCCCTGGGAGACGAAGTGGTTAGGGCTTGCTCGCGCCGCGCGGCGGTGTCTCGACCCGCAGGGCGAGCAGGTCTAACCAGGGGTTGGAGGTGAGGGCTAATTAATCAAAAACGCCCGCCGGGCATCAATTTCCGGCGGGCGTTTGCGTTGTCGGTAGAACCGGCTAGCTGCTCACAGTCGGGTCGGGCTTATCGGCCTCGCTGAACATGGCCGGAGCCGGGCTTTGCAGCGGCGGGATCGGCCCATTGCTGCTCGGCGCAGGCGACGGCGGCGCTGTCGGAGACGCAGGCGGGACGGTTGGAGCGGCGGGGCTGCGTCCTTCCATCAGCTCCTCGAACTGCTGTCGGTCGACGGTTTCCTGCTCGATCAGCGCCAGCGCCAGTTGAGACGATCCGCTTGACTTCCGTATCGATCTCGACTGCGGCCTGCTCGCTGTAGTCGCGCTGCTCATACAGCTCGCGGCCCAGAAACATCGGCCCGCCGCTGTTGCCGAAGGTGCGCGGCCCCAGTTGATCGCTCATCCCGTACTGCGTAACCATCGCGCGGCCAAGCTGCGTCGCCCGCTGAAGGTCATTGCTTGCGCCGGTGGTGAACTGGTTGAAGACAATTTCTTCCGCCGCGCGACCGCCCATCATGGCGGCAATCGAATCTTCAAATTGCTCGCGTGATTGCAGGAAGGCATCGCTGTCGGGCAGATACATGGTGTAGCCACCGGCCCGCCCGCGCGCGACAATCGTGATTTTATGCACCGGGTCAGAATACTCGAGCACGTAGCCGAGCACCGCATGTCCGGCCTCATGATAGGCGATCTTGCGTTTCTCTTCTTCGGTGATGACGCGCGTTTTGCGCTCCGGCCCCATGATGACGCGCTCCATGCTTTCCTGAAGCTCGCTCATGCCGATAGACTTCTTGTTGCGTCGGGCGGCGAGGATCGCGCCTTCGTTGACCAGATTTTCCAGATCAGCGCCGGAGAAGCCGGGCGTAATCTTCGCCATCGCTTCGAGATCGACGTCGCTGGACAGCGGCTTGCCCTTGGCGTGGACTTTGAGGATGTCCTGACGCCCCTTAATATCCGGGTTGTCCATGACCACCTTGCGGTCAAAGCGACCCGGACGCAGCAGCGCCGGATCGAGGATGTCCGGGCGGTTAGTCGCCGCGATGATGATGATGTTCGTGCCGGTCTCGAAGCCGTCCATCTCGACCAGAATCTGATTCAGGGTCTGCTCGCGCTCGTCGTGACCGCCGCCAAGTCCCGCGCCACGGTGACGACCGACCGCGTCGATTTCATCGACGAAAATGATGGCGGGCGCTTCGGCTTTGGCGCGCTCGAACAGGTCGCGGACGCGGCTCGCGCCCACGCCGACGAACATCTCGACGAACTCCGAGCCGGAAATGCTGAAGAATGGCACGCCCGCCTCGCCAGCGACCGCGCGCGCCATCAGCGTCTTGCCGGTTCCGGGCGGCCCGACCATCAGCACGCCTTTAGGAATCCGCGCGCCGAGGCGGATGAACTTCTCCGGCTCCTTCAGAAACTCGACGATTTCCTGAAGCTCCTGCTTGGCTTCCTCAGCGCCCGCCACGTCCGAGAACGTGACCTGCGGGCGCTCCATGTCACGGGTGACACGGGCGCGGCTGCGGCCAAAGCTCATCGCCTGATCCTGACTGCCGCGTACCGAGCGCATCATGCGCCACAGCAACCAGACGATCAGCAGCGTCGGCACGACCGCGATCAGCAGTTGAAACAGGATGCCGCTGGTGTTATCGCCCTGCTGCTCGACATAGTCAACCTGCTGCATCTGGGTATCGCTCACGCCCAGCGTTTTTAAGGTGTCGAACAGGCGCGTGTCCGGCGTCTTGTACAGGTAAGCGACTTGATTCTGATTAGATTGGTAGGTCACGATGATGTCGGTACTGCCGCGCAGGGTGATCTTGCTCACGCGGCCTTGCTCGATTTGCTCGGCAAGGTTGTTGAACGTGATCGTATTGCCTCTGGGCAGCGAATCCGGCGTCCCGAAGATGACGACAAATAACAGCAGGACGACCACCGCCAGCACCAGCCACAAACGCTGAGCGTTCCGGCTGGAGAAGGGGTTGTTGTTACTGCTGCCGTTTTTATTTGAATCCGGGGGTCTGTTGTTCACCTGGTGCGTCTCCACAACAACCTGACGGCGCGAGGGGATTTGCGCCTTAGTTAGATGATAGCTGTCCTTAGTGTCGAGGTCAATACAACGATAGTGAGCCGGAAGTGAGAGTCGCGCCAATTGGGCGCGCCGCGTCCACACGGGGAATTCGGGATTTCGTAAAAGGCTTACGAGTCGGGGATAAGGAACGATGTTACAATTTGTTCATAGTCTTTTCAAAGGGTTGCCGCCCCGATGACAGCGAGGTTATCGTGAGAAAGTGTCCTAACTGCGACCATGAGCAGGAAGACTCCGCCGCCATTTGTACTTACTGTGGCGCGCTCCTGACTTCGGCAGAAGATGAGTATTCGACCACTCGCTCGCTCGACGACGGCGACGACTTTGAAGATACCGCGCAGCATTGGGGATCGGCCCAGTTTGCCGAGCGGATGAATCTGGTGGTCAGCGTGCGTGACGAGGCGGGGAGCTTCACCTATGACGCCGACCACATCGACGAGCTGGTGATCGGTCGTTATGACCCGGATACGGATGAATCGCCTGAGGTTGACCTGCGTCATTTCGGCGCGGCGGAGAAGGGTGTCTCCCGCCGTCATGCCTCGATCATCCGCCGTGACGGCGCGCTCCGCATCGTCGACCGGGGCAGCCCGAACGGCACCTACCTCAACGGCCAGAAGCTGGTCGCCGAGCAGCCGCGCGTGCTGCGCGATGGCGATGACATCCGCCTCGGCCATCTCGTCCTGACGATCCGCTTTCAGCGCGCCCCCTCGTCTGAGCCGAGCGACAAATAGCCGCTGCCCATTTCGCCACAGATCGAGTGCCTGTGTTCGGGTTTTGTCCGTCGCTCATGGATGGTATACTAAGCGCCACTCAACGGCGTCCCGTCCCGGCCTGCATGACCTCGACGGCGGGACGATCCGAGCAACGGATACCCTGACATGAGCGAACGCGCTAACGAGCAGTGGCTTGCCGACTTGACCGGCGTGCCAGATGTGAAAGCACAAGCCCTGCAAGACCTGCGCGAACGGTTGCAGCGGGGCATTTTTTTTTACCTCAGCCGCGAGCGCAGCGACCTGAACGGCCTGTCGCATGGCGAACTGACGAAGATGGCCGAGGATTTATCGCAGGACGCAACCCTGCGCGTGCTCGAAAACCTTGAGTCCTTTCGGGGCGACAGCCTGTTCACGACCTGGGCGACGCGGATTGCCGTGCGCGTAGCGATCAGCGAGCTGCGCCGCGCCCGCTACAAGGATTTCTCCCTCGACGACCTGACGGCGGATGGCGATCTGCTGCCCGCTTCGGCGAAAAACCTGCTCGGCAATATGCCGCCGCAGCCCGAACGCGCTGCCGAGCGTGCCGAGATTCTGGCGCGCATTACGTCCGCGCTCGAAGGCGGCCTGACCGAACGCCAGTATCAGGCCCTGATTGCCGTCGCGGTCAACGGCGTTCCCCTGGAAGTCGTCGCCGAACGGATGGGGACGAACCGCAACGCCCTCTATAAGCTGCTGCATGATGCCCGCCGCAAGCTGCGTACCCAGCTCGAAACGCAGGGTATCTCGCTCGACTACGTGATGAATTTATTTGGCGAATAATTTGTGAAAAGTCCGTAGGATCGCTGGAAGTTGACCGTGTAATTCGATGTAAGATGATACAGGCGATCCTCGTCAGTGTGTTGTGAAGGTGGGAACGGAGCGTGGGCAGGATGGCAGAACACGAAGAACGAATGAAACGGCTGCTGAATGCCATTTTCGCCGTTCATCAGGAATCGACCATCGACTGTGAAACTTGTTCCGGGCAGTTCGATTGTCTGGTCGAGATGGCGCGGCAGGGGGGCGACCTGCGCGAACTGTGGCCGGCGGTCGAGGAACATCTCAACTGCTGCGCTGACTGTCGTGAAGAGTTCAACGCGCTGATGGCGATTATTCAGGCCGAAAACGATGGCAAGCTTTCCCCCGCGAATTCCTGAAGCGGCAAACCCGCTTTCCATGACAACGATCTTATCCCGATGAGGAAGCAATGCAGCGAGAACGAGTAGTCATCATTGGCTCTGGCCCGGCAGGTTTGACTGCCGCGCTTTATACCGCGCGGGCGCAGTTCAGCACCGTCGTCATCACTGGCCCCCAGTTCGGCGGTCAGATCTCAACGACTCACGACGTCGATAACTTTCCCGGTTTTCCTGAAGGGATCACCGGCCCGGAGCTGGCCGAAAAGCTGAAGCAGCAGGCCGAGCGTTTCGGCGCGCGCTTCGACTTCGACGAAGTAACCGAGGTCGATTTCAGCCAGGGGTCGCCGTTCACGATCAAAACCCAGAATAACACCTATGTCGCCGACGCGGTGATCGTCACCAACGGCGCGAACCCGCGTAAGCTCGGCGTCCCCGGCGAGCGTGAATCGGTCGGTCACGGTGTCAGCTACTGCGCGACCTGCGATGGCTTCTTCTTCCGTGGCAAGGACATCACCGTGGTCGGGGGGGGCGACTCGGCCCTTCAGGAAGCCATTTTCCTGACGCGCTTCGGTACGCATGTCACCGTCGTCCACCGCCGCGATCAGTTCCGTGCCAGCACGGCGCTTCAGGTGCGCGCGCGGAACTACGACAAGCTCAGCTACATCATGGATACGGTCGTTGAGGCGATCAAGCGGAATGAGCGCGGCGTGGTCAGCGCCGTCGTGCTGAGGAACGTCCGCACGGGCGAAGTCTACGAGCGCCCGACCGACGGCGTCTTCATCTTTGTCGGCTACGACCCTAATGGCGGCCTGTTCGGCGGGCAGTTAGCGACCGACGCCGATGGCTACGTGCTGGTTGACCAGTTGATGCGTACCAACGTCGAGGGCGTGTTCGCGGCGGGCGAGATTCAGGATCGCATCTGGCGCCAGGCGGCGACTGCTGCCGGGGAAGGCGTCTCGGCGGCCCTCAGCGCAACTCACTGGCTTGAGGAGCGCGCCGCTGAGCTGGAGCCGATTCCGGTCAATCAGGAAGCCACGTCGCGGTAACGTCGCCCCGACATTAACGTGTCGATGCGAGCGCACAGGTTTAAGATAAGCCTGTGCGCTTTTTTATTACGTATTCGACGGCGGAATAACGACATTTGTATAGGATTCCTGCAAGGCTTTCTGGTGCTTATACGCTCTGACTCGTACCTGTCTCGCTTAAATCTCCTTTTGATTGCGGCGCTGATGCTGATCGCCGTGGCGGCGCGCCTGATCCCCGGCCCGCGGACGATTGATGATGCCTTCATCACCTTTCGTTACAGCCGCAATCTGGTCGAGGGACAGGGCTTCGTCTATAACCTCGGCGTCCATACGCTCGGCACGACGACGCCGCTGTTTACCCTGCTGATGGCGCTGGCGAGCGGCATCCTGCGCGGGCAGGATTTTCAGTGGTACGCCATCGTCGCCAGCGCCAGCGCCGACGCCTTCACGGTGGCGCTGCTCTACCTGCTGACGCTCCGTCTGACTGGTTCGCGCGTTGCAGCAGTTATTCCGGCGCTCTTGTGGGCGGTTTCCCCCTACAGTGTCACCTTTGCCGTCGGCGGCATGGAAACGAGCGTCGTCGTCCTCTGGCTGGTCGCGGCGACCTGGGCGCTCGTCACCGGGCGAGATCGACTGCTCGGCCTGTTCGCCGCGCTCGGCCTGCTGACGCGAATTGACAGCGCGCTCTGGGTCGGCCTGCTGTTCCTGTTTCAATGGGCGGATCGTTGGCGGCGCGCGCGCGGTCAGCCGCTCATCCGCCGCGTCCCGTGGGCGACGTGGCTGATCTGCGCCGTCGTAGTGCTGCCCTGGCTGGTCTTTAGCGCGCTCTATTTCGGCTCGCCGCTGCCCAATTCTCTCTCGGCTAAGACGGTAGCTTACGTTATGCCGCCCTTCGCGGCGCTGCAAACCTTCATCCCGGTTTACAGCACGCCCTTCCGCGAGTTCGATACCTTCGGCGCGGTGGGCGCGATGGTCGCCGGAGTTGTCTACCTGACCCTCAGCGCCTTCGGCCTGGTCTATGCCGCGCGGCGGCTGCCGAAGCTGCTGCCGTTCCTGCTCTATCCCTGGCTCTATCTGCTGGTGTTCGCGCTCGCCAATCCGCTCGTCTTTCGCTGGTACGTCGCGCCGCCGCTGCCCGCGCTGATCGTTGGCCTCGTCGCTGGAACGTGGATGCTGCTCGACCAGTCTGGCTCGGCGCTGCGCGCGCGATGGCTGACGCGCTGTGCGATGGCGCTCGTCGGGCTGTTGTGGCTGGCGCTTTCGCTCAACGGCTGGACGCTGCACCCTGACCACGCGCCGGATCGCCCCGCGCCGAAGATGGCCTGGCACGAGATCGAAATCCTCTATCAGCAGGTGGGAACAGAATTGCGCGACAAATACGGCGTCACGCCCGAAACGCGCGTCGCTTCGGCGGACATCGGCGCGATTGGCTATTTCAGCCGCGCGACCATCATCGACACCGTCGGGCTGGTCACGCCAGAGCTGCGCCGCTACTATCCGCTCCCGCCGGGTCTGATCGCCGACGGCCAGAATTATGCCATCCCGCCGCAGTTGATTACCGACGCGCGACCGGCTTATCTGGTGACGATGGAAGCGTTCGTGCGCCTCGGTCTGGAACAGGACTCGCAGTTTCAGCGAGATTATGAGCTGCTTTACGAAATCCCGACCGGCTATTATGGCAGCGGGATGCGGCTCTATCGGCTGCGAGCTGGCAGCTCGTGAGCCGCCGATGGATGTTCTGGGGGCGTTGGCATCCTGATCTGGTCGCGGCTGTGCTGCTGGCCGTCGTCGCCTGCGCGCTGATGGCCCCCTATCTGCTCTCGCCTGACATGATGATGTGGCCGCGCTCCGGTCTGGGCAGTGACCTGACAACCTACAACTGGTCGCCTGCCTACTTCATCCGGCAGCAGTTGGCGACGACCGGCCATTTTCCCCTGTGGTGGGATACGACTCTGAGCGGCCTGCCGCTGGTCGGTAATCCGGGCCTGCGGGTCTTTTACCCGCCGATGCTGCTGGCGATTCTCGCGCCGACCTCGTTATTTTTCGGCTTCGCCTGTGTCAACGCCTTCAACCTGTGGATTGCGGGCGTTGGCATGTACGTTCTGGCGAGCCGCGTCATGCGCGTGAGCCGTTATGCCGCTTTTGCCGCCGCGCTGGTGATGCTGCTGACGCCGCGCCTGAGCGCCAACATCGTCGGCGACATGGGCTATACCGCCGGGCTGTGCTGGACGCCGCTGACGCTGGCCTGCGTTCGGCTGGCGCTGGATCGGCGTTCGCTGCGCCGGGCCATTGTCGCCGGGTTGTGCTTTGGCCTGCTGTTCACGCTCAACTTCGTCAACTTCCTCTATCTCGCTATCTTCGTCGGCGGCTACGCGCTGCTGCGCCTGATCGAGACTCGGCGCGACCGGCGCGGACTGCGGCAGATCGTCGGCGTCGGCCTGGTGCTGGCGATTTTTCTGGTCGGCGCGGCGGCCTTCATGCTGTTTCCGTTCCTGACCTTTCTGCCCTATCAGTCGCGCCAAACGCTGACGCTGGCCGATGCTAACTACCTCGCTTTGCCGTGGCCGTTCCTGTTCGAGTTCCTCTATCCCAGCCCGTTCAGGTTCCCCGAATGGACGTTTCACGTCGGGCTGCTGCCGCTCGTGCTGGCGCTGATCGGGCTGCGCCATCCGTCGCGGCGTGAAGTCGGGTTGTGGGTGGCAATGCTGCTCTTCTCGCTGCTGTTTGCGCTGGGGACGGCGACGCCGCTGTACGGCGCGTTTGTTCGCTGGGTTCCCGGCTTCAGCCTGATGCGCGTCCCGGCGCGAATGCTGTTTTTCGCTGTGCTGCCGCTGATCGCCCTGAGCGCCCTCGGCCTTGATGCGTGGCTGCGGCGCGCGCAGCCGCTCGACCGGCGCTGGCTCGCCGTCGCCGGGCTGTTTGGCGTGCTGACGATTGCCGCGCGTTTCCTGATGCGGCGACCGGAAGAACCCGACTGGCTGCTCGGCGTCGCGGCGGCGGTCAGCGTGATCGTCGGGATGCTGGCGCTGTCGTTCCCGCGCTCATCCACGCGCGGGCTGCTCGTGCTGTGCCTGCTGGTCGAGCTGCTGCCGCTGGCCGCGTCCTATCTGCGGCTCAGGCCGTTCGACGATCTCTATCAGCTATCGAGCGCGGTCGCGCCGGTCATTGCTGACCGGCAGCGCGGCGCTATTTTTCGCGTTTACGGCACGCAGCGGGAACTCGGCGATCACATCCTGACGTGGAAAGGGCTGCAATCGGTCGATGGATTGAACTCGTTTCAATTCGCCGATTACGCCGATCTGATGCGGCTGGCGAGCGGCTGCCCGCTCGACGTCGTCACTGCCGCGATTCCGGCCTGCGCGTCAACCGAACGGTCGGTCGATGCTAACCGCCTGACTCGACCTGATCCGCGCCTGCTCGGCCTGCTGAACGTCCGCTATCTGCTGGCCTCGTTCGACCTGCGAGCGGCGCCGGCGCGGCGCCTGCTGACTCAGGACGGCCAGCTGCGCGTCTATCGCAATGACGCGGAACTGCCGCGCGCCTTTGCCGTCGGTCAGGTGCTGGATGGCGCTGTGCCGCTCGATCAGATCGACCCGCGCCAGACGGCGACGGTCGCATCGGCGCTGGAGACTGCGGCTTATGTCGAGCCGGGATTCGTCCCGGCGACTATCCGCGAAGCCAGCGGCGGCAGGGTCGATCTGACGATCACCGTGCCGCGCGTGATGCTGCTGATCGTCAGCGAGACATGGACTCCCGGCTGGCAGGCGTCGGTTGACGACCGGCCCGCCCGTGTCCTGCGCGTGGATACCAGCCTGCTCGGCGTTGAGCTGACACCGGGCGCGCATCGGGTTCAGCTCGTCTTCGCGCCGCCTGCGTTTACGGTCGGCGCCGCCGTCACGGGGATCACGCTGCTGCTGGCGAGCGCGCTGCTCGTGGTCAGTCGAAAACGCAGGCTGGACAGGGCAATCGCATCAAAATCGCAGCTCAGGCTATAAAAGGTCATGAGGGTTTGTAGGGGCGACCCGCCGGGTCGCCCCTACGTTACCGTTGACCCTGGATAAACCGATATGAGCTTTCTTGAAACTCCGATCAAATTTGATGCGTTTGCCCTGCTCAAAGGGATTGCTCGCGTGTTTCCCCGCATGAGCGGCGGATGACCAGATGGGTCGGCGTCTGGATATGGAGCGGAATCTCGTCGGCGTCCTCAATTCGCCGGACGACGCGCGCTGCTGCCAGCGCGCCGATCAGCCGCTTGTGGACATGAACCGTCGTCAGCGCGGGGACGGTGAAGGCCGACTCCGGGATATCGCCGAAGCCGGACACCGCGACGTCTTCAGGCACGCGGATATTGTGCTGCTGAAGCCATTGCAGCGCGCCGATAGCGATCAGGTCGGACGCGCAGACGAGGGCATCCGGCGGCGTGTCGAGCGCCATCAACTGCGCCGCGCCCTGCTGGCCGAGTTCGGGCGTCCAGCCATCGGCGCTGAAGGGCAGCGTCAGTCGCAGTTCAGGCTCATTCGGCAGCCCCTGCGCCTTGAGTTCAGCCAGAAAGCCCTGCAAACGGGCATCGTTCTGCCCGCTGATGAAAGCGAGCCGCTGACAGCCACGCGCTGCCAGATGCGCGACCATATCGCGCATTCCGTTGAAGCCGTCGAAGGTGATCGCGTCGAAGGCCGGGCCGACCGGCGAAATGGCAGCGACCAGCACACGCGCGTTGGCTTTCAGATAGTCAATCGAGGCATCGCCGAGGCGCGGGCCGATCAGCAGGACGCCGCTGATGGCCGTCGATTGGAGCAGGTCGCGCGCATCCGCTGCCGATTTGACCTCGGCATGCGTGTTGACGTAGGCGATCCGGTAGCCCAGTTCGGCCAGCCTGTGATCCGCGCCTTCCAGCACTTCATTATAGAAGGGGTCGCTGTACTTGCCGCTGCGTGAGATCAGCCAGATGCCAATCGCTTTTGGCCCGTCAGCGGACGATGGCCGTTGAATTGACGTCGCGCCGCCGTGCTGCCGCCGCAGGCGTCCTGCGTCGGCCAGATCACGCAGGTCGCGGCGCACCGTCATATCGGAGACGCCGAACCGCTGCGCCAGCGCGTGCGTTTCGAGCGTCTCCTGCGACTGCGCGAGCAGGTCGGCGATCAGGCGCTGGCGTTCCTGCTTATTCATGGTCGGTTCCAACCCGCGCTGTCACCGTTATGCCTGGGCTAACGAACATAAAGTGATGAACCACTGGCGTTTTCATGGGGCGGATTGTTCGCTCAAACATCCTGAGCGTACTTTAACATCAGAATGGTCGTGTGTCTATCAGCATTACGCTGATCGGCACATGACCGTTAACGCCGCCCGACGAGGAAACGGGCGGTCAGGCGACGAAGTAGTGAGAGTTTGCCGCCGAATCTGTTTATAATCAGGGAATTCCTGTCATTCGGGCTGCCGCCGTATGAGTTCATCGTCAATTATATTTCGCATAGTGGGTAACGGGGCGCGCCTTTCTCTGGTTCTGGCGCTGGCCGTCACCGGATGCAGCGCGCTTCAGCCTGCGAACACCAGCGGGACGCTCGACGCGCAGAACAGCGGCTACGTCGCCGAAGCGACGAACCTTGCCGCGACGGCAGCCGCGCGAACAACCGAGGTCTGGGGGACAGCGACCTGGTCGGGAACCTACGTCTACACGCGCGATCAGATCAACCTGAAGCTGCTGGCGACGGTGCGCGCTAATGACCCGCCGACGCAGCAGGTCATCGCTATCAACCCGACCGGGCCGGTGGGTATTGCCGGGCCGGTGACGCTCGGCGCGCCGGGCGAAAGCGGAGCCGCGCCGACCAGCCTGCCCGCCGCCGGGGCGACTGCGCCTGCGGTCAGCGGCGCGTTCGCCAACACTGTGACCACCAGTGCCGTTCGCGCGTCCGATGGCTGCGCGGATGGCTCATCGACCAGTTTCCCGGCTTCGACCGCCCGAATTTACGTCGTCACGCAGGCGCGCGATATCCGCGCCGGGACGCAGATGGGCGTGGAGTGGAAGCAGGGCGGGCAGCTTGTTGACTCGAAATCCTATAGCGTCCCGACCGACGAATCGAGCCTGTGTGTCTGGTTTTACCTCGACTCGTTTACCCCCGGTGACTGGACGGTGCAGCTTTCGGCCAACAACCAGCCGATTGGCTCGGCGCTGGCCTTCACCGTCACAACCAGCTAACCTTTGGTAAGATCGCATAGTCGTGTTAAGATGCGTGATTATTGCCTTTGCTAAAGGTTTGTCTTGAAACGTCGTCTGTTTATTTTTGCGCTCGTACTGTGCGTGCAGGCTGGCCTGCTGGCTGTCGCGCGCGCGCAGGACGTCGCGCCGACGCCGACTCCCGCCGGAAGCCGCGTGTTGAGCGCGAGCATTTACGTCCGCAGCGGGCCGGGCGAAAACTATCTGCCGGTCGGCCACGCTGTTGCCGGCGATTTGGTGCTGCCACAGAATCGCAACGCTGACGGCACCTGGGTGCTGATTAGCTATAACCGCGCTTATGGCTGGGTGCGCCGCGATCTCGTCCACTGGGTGGAAAATATCGACGCGCTGCCGATCCTTGAAGTCGGCGCGCTGACGCCAACTCCGATCCCCGGAATCGGCGACGTCACGCGCGTCAACCCGACCTATACGCCGACCGGCAGCTACGTCGATGTCGTGCCGGGGGGCGTGATCGTCCGCGCTGGCCCGGCCTTTCAGTACGCTAATCTCGGCACGCTCCGCCCCGGCACGGTCGTCGAGCCATTGGGCCGCAATGCCGATACAAGCTGGATTCTGATTCGCTATAACGAGGGCTTCGCCTGGGTGCTGGCGCAGCTCGTTCGCTGGCAGGCCGATCTGACGACGCTGCCGCTGGTTGACGTCGATAATCTGACGCCGACGGCCACCTATACCGGCAGTCCCTCGGCGACGATGACGCTAACGCCGTCCCCGACTGACACGCCGAGCGCCACCCGGACGCCGTCCTCGACTGCGACTGAGACGGCAACGGCGACGAATACTGCTACTCATACGCCGACTGACACGCCGAGCGCCACCCGGACGCCGTCATCGACCGCGACTAAGACAGCAACGGCCACCCATACCACCACTTATACGCCGACCGACACGCCGACCTTAACCAGGACTTCGACACGGACGCCGACGGCGACGCCGACCGCTTCACGTACTTCGACCTCGACTGCAACCAATAGGCCGACGGCGACGCCGACCGCGACCAGGACGGCGGTTCCAACCGACACGCCTGCTGCGACCGAAGCGCTGATCGTGCCGAGCGATACCGCGCTGCCGACAGAAACTTCGACTGCGACCCGGACGCCATCACCTGAGCCGACGGACACCGTGACGCCGACGCTGACCGAGACTGCTGCGCCAACCCTGACGGCCACGCCCACTCAAACGGATACGCCTGTGCCGACTGTAACCGCGACACGCAGGCCGACGGACACCGCCGTTCCGACGCTGACCGATACGGCAACTGAAGCGCCGAGCGCGACGCCGACCGCCACGATCACGGCGACTGAAACGCCGGAGCCGTCGGATACGATGACGCCGGAAGCCGTGGCAACGACCGAGGCGACTATCGCTGTCACCGCCGAAGTGACCATCGAGGCAGCGGCAGTCGTGACCGCTGAGGAAACCTCAGCGGCCACGGCTGAGGCGACTGCGGTCGCGTCTGAGCAGGCGCAGCCGACGACCGATCTGATTCAATCACTGGCGCTGGCGCTCTCGCAGGAGCCGATTGCGACGACCGGAACAGCAGACGTGACTGCGGCGGTCACGTCCAGTGCTACCGTCCATCCGACGTTGACTAACACGACAACTGAAGCGCCGAGCGCGACGCTGCGCCCGACCCGTACTGCGCGCCCGCCATCGACCGAGACGCCGATCCCGACTGCCACTGATACGCCGACGTTGACTGAAGCGGCTGCCACGACCCTCGAAGCGACTGCCGTGATTGCCGCGCCGGAAGCTACGGCGACGAACGCGCCGCCGACTGCGACCGAGACGCGCGCGCCGGAAGTCGCCAGCGTGCCGACCGGACCCGCGCCGCTTCCGGGGCTTCCGACGGCGTCAGGCAGCCCGCGCTTCCCGCTTGAGGCGCTTGTCGGCGGCCTCGGTCTGTTTCTGGTCATTGGCTACGCCGGGCTGTACTGGCGCGGCATCCTGCAAACCGAACGCTACGCGAAGGGCTTCGTCGTCAAGCGCTGCCCGGTCTGCCGCGAAGGCCGCCTCGAAATCGAAACTCGCTACGAGCGCTCGCTCGGCATTCCGCGCGCCCGCCGCACCGTCCGCTGTACCAACTGCCGCTCGGTGCTGCGTGAAACCGGCAATCATCAGTGGCGCTACGCTATTGACCCGTTCGTCAGCCCGGCGCTCTATGCGCGCTTCAATGGCCGGATCGTTGACGACGATACGCTGAAGAAGCTGATGAAGGAAGCGCCACCCGCCTCGCAGCCGCCGCGCCCGCGTGACGCGCCCCGACCGCCGACCTTCGTCGATGACGACCGCGAGTAGTCGATGGCGCTGGTCGAGTGCATCCCCAACTTCAGCGAGGGACGCCGCCCCGACGTGATCGCCGCGATTGTCGAGGCGACGCGCTCGGCGGGCGCGTTCGTGCTCGACGTCAGCAGCGATGCCGATCATCATCGCACCGTGGTCACTTTCGCCGCTGAACCGCAGATCGCTGCTGAGGCCGCCTATCGCGCCATTCGCGCAGCCGCTGAGCGCATCGACCTCGACCAGCACAGCGGTCAGCATCCGCGTCTTGGCGCGGCGGACGTCATCCCGTTCGTCCCACTGCGCGACTGTACGCTGGCCGACTGTGTGACGCTGGCGCATGACCTCGGTCAGCGCGTCGGCCAGTCGCTCGGCCTGCCGGTCTACTTCTACGAAGCAGCGGCGCTGCGGCCTGAGCGCGTCAACCTGGCCGACGTCCGGCGCGGCGGCTATGAGGCCCTCAGGACGGCCATCGCCGACGATCCCGCGCGGCTGCCGGATGCCGGGCCTGCGCGCGTTGGGCCAGCGGGCGCGGTCATCATCGGCGCGCGCGGCCCGCTGATCGCCTTCAACGCCTATCTTGATACGGCAGATGTCGCCATCGCGCAGGCTATCGCCGTGGCTGTGCGCGAATCGGGCGGCGGGCTGCCCGCGCTCAAGGCGCTCGGCCTGCTCGTCAAGGGGCAGGCGCAGGTGTCGATGAATATCGTCGATTTTCGCCGGACGTCGCTGTTCGAGGCGCTCGAAGCCGTCCGCCGTGAGGCGCTGCGCCGTCATGTCCGCGTGACGCAGACTGAATTGGTCGGGTTGGTCCCACAGGCGGCACTGGTCAATTCGGCTCTGGCGTATTTACAATTGCCAGCAGAAGCCGGAACGCTTTTACTCGAAGCGCGTCTGGGCGAAACGACCGGCGATTTTCGCGGAGTATCCTTCGAGTGAGCTTACGGCGTCTGTCCTTCCTGTTGGCCTGTCTGTTCCTGTTTGTCGCGGCAGCCTGCCGCCCTGACGCGCCCGCGACGCCGTTTCCCGCCGTCGAGCCAACGGCGTCACCGACCATCATCGTCTCAGCGGTGACGCTCGTTCCGACCGTCGATCTCGCGCCGACGCGCACGGCGACCGCCGTTCCCACCGATACGCTGACGCCATCTGATACGCCAGAGCCGACGCTGACGCCGAGCGCAACTCTGATCCCCGGCTTCGAGGCGCTGGCGACCAACACGCTGCCGCCTGAAACGACTGACCTGCCCACGTCAGGAGCGACGTCTCTGCCGATTCCTTCGGCGACGATTGTGCTGACGACTAACCCGGACGGTACGGCTCCGCCGACCTGGACGCCGCCGCCGCTCGATCCTGCCGCCGTGCTGGCCGACCATCTTCACTTTGGCCGACCGATCCCTGACGGCGCTCAGAACTGGGTTGACCGCACTTATCCCTACGGCGGGACGTCTGGCGGGCGCTTGCAGGTGCATCATGGCGACGACCTCGTGAACCCGACCGGGACGAAGATCATCGCCGCCGCCGATGGTACGGTCGTTTACGCGGGCGACGACCTGACGCGCGAAATCGGCAAAGGGACAAATTACTACGGCAATCTGGTCATTCTCCAGCATCCCTTCGCCTCGCCTGAAGGCAAGCCCGTCTACACGCTCTACGGACACATGAATAGCGTCGCGGTTACGCAGGGCGACGTGGTGAAGAAGGGGCAGGTGATTGGTTACGTCGGCGCGACTGGCGTAGCGATGGGGCCGCACGTCCATTTCGAGGTTCGGCTCGGCGATCCGTTCAGCTTCGACGCCACCCGCAACCCCGAGATGTGGCTGTTTCCCTATCGCGGCTTTGGCACGCTGGCAGGCCGTGTGACCGACGCCAGCGGCGCGCCGCTCTATCAGGTGACGTTACAGGTCAAGTCGAGCAGCATTACGCGCAACGCCTTCACCTACGCCGATGATTCGGTGCATGGCGACGATCAGTATCATGAAAACTTCACGCTCGGCGACATCCCGGCGAATTACTATGACGTCACGGTGCGCGCCGACAATCGCCTGCGTTTCCAGAAACTGATTTACGTCTATCCTAACCGCATCACCTGGATCGACGTCCAGCTTAATCCGTGATTCAAATCCGTGATAAATCACGGATTTGAGCGATGACTTGCGGCTCGCGGGCGTGAAAAACTACGCGCCTGCAAGAAGACAGCGACTCGGCGCGATAGCTTTTCTGCTGTTCGCGTTAAAGCTTAAGCGCCGCTGCTCAACGAGCAGCGGCGCTTAAGCTGGGCGGTGATTGCTCCGAAAGTCGAAAGCGAGATCAGGACGGGCTTGATGTATCAAGCCCTACGCAGCCTGCTGCTGTCGTGTCCCCTCACTGCTTGCGACGTCGCGTAGAGGGTGAGGGGTAAGGTCTACTGTGCATAGACCTTAAACGACACCGCAAGCTGGCTGTCACTGACGCTGTCGACGCGCAGCGCGCCGCGATGCCCGTCAGCCGTGACGATGCCGATCAGCGTGCCGGGATTCAGCTCGCCGCGCGGGATCGAGTCGCGGTTGATGGCCGTGCTGTTAATCAGATCCCAGTGGACGAGGTTCAGGTCACTGCCCGCCAGCAGGCCGAGCTTCGACCCGAAGATCGCCTTGAGTCCGCTGCCACCGTCACTGTTCCAGTTGGCATCCCCCTGGGTGGCATTGCCTTCGAGGTCGATAGTATCGCCGAGGTTGAGCGTCTGCGAACCGGTATTCAGGATCGGCACATCGACGACATAAGGCAGATTATAGAGGTTGTTGGCCTCGCCAACCGGGCCTTCTGCGACCTGATTGTTGGCATCGACCGTCAGCGGCGTCGAGTAGTAGCCGGTGTTGCTCAGGGCGCTTTGCAGCGTGACCGTGATCGCCTGTCCGGCGGGCAGGCCGCTTACGGCAGCCACAGCGGGGACGTTATTGGGCGGGAACGTCCCGCCGACCAGGAACGGCCCGGCGTCGGTGCTGCCGGTGTTGCGCAGCGTGACACTCACCTGAAACGGCGCGTTAGGCTGGATCGGCTGCGGCTGCACCGTCGCCGATTGAATAATCAGGTCAGGCTCGGCCTGCGCGGTCGGCAGCGGCGGCGTGGCGGTAAAGACCGGCGTTGGAATCGGCGGCGGCGCGATGACCGGTACGGTGTTCAGGTCGCCGACGACGTTCGTCAGATAGGCGGCCAGCCAGCCCTGCTGATTCTGGAAGTTGATGACGACCCAGGTATGATCGGCGGACGTGCCGATGACCTGCGCCTGCTGGTTCTGGTTGAGCGTGCCGATCACAGGGTAGGCCGTGCTGGGGCCAGAGCGGACGTTGAGCAGCGTCCCCTTGACCGTGATGGTCACGCCGTTGGGAATCGGCGTCGGCAC
Organism: uncultured Anaerolineaceae bacterium; assembly: GCA_964652205.1. Taxonomy (GTDB): domain Bacteria; phylum Chloroflexota; class Anaerolineae; order Aggregatilineales; family Phototrophicaceae; genus ZC4RG36. Next base: position 34,910 of record CAZZAO010000028.1, read on the forward strand.
GTTGACGACGTCGAGCTGCTGGCGCAGGCCGTCGAGGTAGCGGCTGACGACGACCGGCGCGCCGTAGGCATTGAACTGGATGACCGCGACGTTGGTGCTGGTTTCGCCACGGGCATAGCTCGATGGTCGCAGGATGCCCTGTACGCCAGTGACGGTCGTCAGCTTCGCCAGATTGGCCGTCAGGTCGCCGGGTTCACCGATGGCGGCAGCCAGAAGCTGAATTGAGTCGTAGCCTGCGGCGGCGATCTCACTGGGGATTTCGCCGTAAGTGCGGACGTAGCTGGTCAGGAAGCCGCCGCTGACGGTGTCGGCGGAAGCGTAAGCCCAGGTCGTCGTGCTGAGGACGCCGTTGACCTCAGCAGGCGTGAAGTTCTGGCGGAAGGTGGGGTCTTCGGCCTGGTCGAAAGCGAACAGGCCCATCCAGCCTGCCGCACGAAGCTGCCGGAACAGCAGCACGCCCTGATCGACCGGGCCGTAAGTCACGAGGACTTCAGGACTGGCCTGCACCACCTGCGTCACCAGCGTGTCCATCGTCGTGGTCGAGTCGAACAGCAGGGCTGGAGCGGGGGTGATGCCTGCGCCGTTGGCCGCTGTCGTGAAGGCGACCCGCGCGGCGGTGCTGTCGGTGTCGAGCTGCGCGGTGGCGACCCGCTTCAGGCCGAGCACCGTGATGAGGTAATCGGCCAGCGCTCGTCCCTGATAGGCTTGCGCGGCCCGGCTGCGGAAGATGTGGCCGGTGCGGTCGTCGAGCAGCAGTGTGTCGCCGGTTGCAGGCGTGAGCAGGGCGGTCCTGAGGCTTGGCAGCGTCTGCGTGGCTTTGGCAACTGCTTCATCGGTGATCGGGCCGAGGATCGCCACGACGCCGCTGCCGTCGAGATTGGCGATGGCCTGCGTCACGTTGGCATCGGCGGAAATCGGGATAATCGTCAGTTCAAGATCGAACATTGTGCCGTCCGCGCCGCGCACGCCGCCTGCCTGGTTAATGGCCTCGACCGCCAGCCGCGCGCCGTTGGTGAGCGGGGTGTTGTCGTTGTCGAGCACGCCGACCTTGAAGGTGGCGTTCCCTTGAGCGAAAGTGATCTGAAGCGCAAACGCGAGGAAGACGACGAGAACGATGATGCTGAATGTGAGCGACCTGGACGCACTTTTGATCACGACTACCTCCTTAATTTCAATTGTAGTTATTATACAGTATATTCTTCGCCGCACGAGTGGGCTATCATCTTGCATTTAGATAGTCGATTTCTTATACTGTCTCTCCCCAAAGAATTGGCGAGTACAGGGATACGGTGTCCGATGCAGCGAGAGCGTGTCGCGGAAGATATTTACGTATTCACGAGCGATCTGTACGCGCAGGTGACAGCGGGCGTTGTCCTGACGACCGAAGGCGTGGTCATGATCGATACGCTCGTCTTTCCTGAGGAAACACTGGCGATTCGGCGCTTCGTCGAGAGCCGCCTCAAATCGACGGTGCGCTACATCATCAATACCCATTTCCACGCCGACCACACGACCGGAACTTCATTCTTTCCCGAAGCGACTGTCGTCGCCCATGAGCTGTGCCGCAGCCTGCTGGAACAGCGCGGGCGGGAGAGCATTGAGCGGCTTAAAGCGTCGAGCGGCGAAATGCGCGAGGTCGATCTGGTGCTGCCGCAGATCGTCTTTTCGACCGGCTCATTCGCGCTTCATCTCGGCGACAAGGTCTTTGAGCTGTGGGCGACACCCGGCCACAGCCCGGATTCGATTGTCTGTCTGGTCAAGGACGACCGTGTCCTGTTCGCCGCTGACACGCTGATGGCGATTCCCTATTTTGTCGACGGCAGCTACGATGACTTTCTGGCTTCGCTCGAAGGGCTGCGTAATGGCAATTTCGAGAACGTGGTCGAAGGACATGGTGAAGTGATCCTGCGCGGTGAGATCGAAGAAAAAATCGAAAGTGACATCGCTTATCTGCGCGCGTTGAAGAAACTGGTTGACGGCGCGCTCGTCAGCAAAGACCCGGACGCGGCGCTGGCGGCGATTGATCTGGAGAAGTGTGGCAAGAGCCGGATTCTGCTCAACGGCATGGCTGAACAGCTTCACCGGCAGAATGTCGCAGCGCTGGCAAGTCAGCGTGGAGAGTTCGCCCGATTATAGAGTATGCTTACAGCACAGAATCGATCTTCCCAGTTGCAGTGGTAAGGAAAAGTAGAAATGCCGGATCAGACCTATCTTACAGCCGAAGGCGCAGAAGAACTTAAGCGCGAGCTGGAACTGCTCATTAACGTCCAGCGCCCGGAACTGGCGGCCAAACTCACCGAGGCCGTGTCGCAGGGCGACCTGAAAGAAAACGCCGATTATCACGACGCCAAAGAGAAGCAGGCGTTCCTTGAAGGCCGGATTGCCTATCTCGAAAATGTGCTGCGCTCGGCGGCGATTATCCAGGCGAGCGGCAAATCTGATACCGTGAGCCTCGGCGGCGCGGTGACGATTGTCGAGGATGACAGCAGCGACGAAGAAACCTATACCATCGTCGGCGCAGCGGAAGCCAACCCGCGCGAGGGCAAAATCTCGAACGAAAGCCCGATTGGCGGCGCGCTGCTTGGTCGCAAGGTCGGCGAAAAGGTCAAGGTTAAGACGCCCGCCGGGGACATTACCTTCAAGATCAAGCGCGTTGGTTAGCGCCGGCCCTCACTGTCCTGGCAGAAAATCAAACGGAGTCAGCCGTATGAGGCTGACTCCGTTTGATTGCGCGATAGCCTAGCGATGCGGCGTGAAGTCGCCTGTGCCGCCGAAAGGATCGTCGTCAACAGCAGGAGGTCGGGGCGGTGGGGGCTGCGATGGACGCGGCGAAAAGCTCGGCGCGGGGCGCGGCGGCGATGAACTGCCGGGGGACACCGGCGGCACGCCCGACGGCGCGACCGGCGGTGGGTTAATGGCCTGCGTCGGCGCGTTCGCGCTGCTGGCGGGTTGGAAAGAGCCGACAGGCCGGGGGGCCGTGGTCGGCGGCGCGAACGAGGCGGCAACTGGCGCAGGCGCAGCGGCGACTGGAGCAGCCGGAACGGTTACAGGCGCAGTCACCGGGTTGACCGGGATCGGCGCAGAGCCGGGAACTTTGCGCCACGCCGCCAGTTCCAGCGTCAGCTTCTCGAAGTAGCTGTTGGCGGGCAGCGGGCCGCTGCCGTAGGTCATATCGACGATGCGGGCCTGCAAGCGCAGTGAGGCCGTTTCCATCACCGCGACCGCGCCGGGTTCAGCCAGCATGACGTCGCCTTTGGGTTCCAGCTTGGCGCGCAGTGCCGGATCATTAAAGGCATGAGCCGACGCAAACACCTTTGTCACCGTGCGAACGAAGTCGTCCTTATCGAACAGCCAGACCTCGACGGCAGTGACTTTCTGTGGATCGCCGACGCCAATCGTCTCCGAGATGCCTGCGCCGCACTCACCGAGGAACTTCTCGTTTTCGTCCTCGATGCTGAACGAGTCGTCGTACTGGCCGCGACCGAGCGCGTAAATCGACATTTTCTGAATCAGCGGCGTGCCGAGGCCGCTGGCGGCAAAGTCAGACGACTGATTTTTCGTCGCTTCCTTCGCCGCTTTGATGGCGGAAATTTCCGCAGCGGCGTGTTCGTCGGAGACAGTGCCGGTGCCGCGTTTGCGACCGAGGCCCGCTTTACTCAGGCTCGGCTCGACGAACGGATAGATGATCAGATTCCACAGGACGGCGACGATCAGCGAGAGGATCAGCAGCACAAGCGGGCCGATGATGAAAGGCAGAATATTGGCGAGCATATTCGGCTGCGGCGCGTGTTTGGCTGCCGCTTCAGCCTGTTCCGCCGCCGGACGAATCGCCTGAAGCTTGGCGACATTTTCGGCCTCGGCGGGGCTGGCGATCAGCCGGTCGACGATGCCGAGCGGGTCATCGACGTAGAGCAGCAGGCTGGCGACGTTCTGGCTGACGTCGGCGTTGGTCGCCGCCTGGCGGTCGGCCAGCAGCTTGACCCACTCATCCTGAAATTCCTGCCGCAGGGTGCTCGGGTCGGCGTCGTAATAAATTGTCGGGGCGATCACGTAGGCCCAGAACAGCCCCAGCAGGAACGCGACCACCAGAATAATCAGGGTTTTACGTCTGGGAAGAGACGGGCCAATGACCCCTTGCAGCCCTTGCAGTAATCCGGTCAATCCCCCCATGAGACAGCCCTTTCATCGCACTTATGCCACGGGATCAGTGCTTCATTCACCACTATAGTACACGTTTCAGGCGTTATCGCGCAAACGATATTCAAGCGAATTTACACCGCTGCGCAAATCAGGGCGGTAGACGGGGAATACAAAGCGGGGCGCGTCACGCGCCCCGCTTTGCCGGGAGAAACCGTCGTACCTACGCCGGTTCAGTGGCGGCGGCGGCTTCCTCGATGGGATAAGTACGACCGCAGTTGATGCATTTGGCTCGCGTCCGGCTCGTCTCGACCAGCAGCCCGCCGCAGTTGGGGCAGGGCCGCGCTACCGGTTTCTGCCAGCTTGTGAAGTCACAGTCCGGGTAACGTGAGCAGCCGTAGAACGTCCGTCCACGGCGTGAACGCCGGATGACTAACTCGCCGCCGTGGGCGACGCCGCATTTCGGGCAGGGGATGCCCATCAGCTCAAGGAACGGCTCGGTGTGCTTGCACTCCGGGTAGTCCGAGCAGCCGATGAACTTGCCGAAGCGACCGTAACGGATGACCAGCGGTTTGCCACAGACCGGGCAGGCGCGGCCAATCGTCTCTTCCTGCTGCATGTTGGGGATCGTCTTGCGCGCCGCGACCAGCCGCGTCTCAAACGGCTCGTAGAACGCGCCGAGCATCGGTCGCCATTCGACCTGACCTTCGGAGACGCTGTCGAGCCGGTCTTCCATCCGCGCAGTGAACTCATAGTCCATCACGTCGGGGAAATAGCTGGTCAGCAGATCATTGACGATTTTGCCGGTGTCGGTCGGGATCAGGCGCTTGTCATGCTTCGCCACGTACTCTCGATCCTGAATGACCGCGACAGTCGGCGCGTAGGTGCTTGGACGTCCGATGCCATATTCTTCCAGCGTGCGGACGAGCGTTGCTTCAGTGTAACGCGGCGGCGGCTGAGTGAAGTGCTGCTCTGGCAGCAGCGCCATCAGGTCGAGCCATTCGCCGGGAGCGAGATCAGGCAGGATGCGGCCCTCGTCGTCGTCCGGCGCGGCGTCCTCGTCGCGGCTTTCCTCGTAGAGGACGAGGAAGCCGTTGAACTTGATCGTGCTGCCGGACACGCGGAAATTGTACGGCATCTGCGTCTCGCTCGGCCCGGCATTGATCTCGACGCGCAGGGTGTTGTAGATCGCCGGGGCCATCTGGCTGGCGACGAAGCGCTGCCAGACCAGGTTGTAGAGCTTGTACTGGTCGTTCGACAGCCCCTTGCGGATGCTGTCCGGCTCGCGCGCGGTGCTGGTCGGGCGGATGGCCTCGTGGGCTTCCTGCGCGCCTTTGGTTTTAGTCTTGTATTCCGGCGCGCGAGCAGGCAGATATTCAGAGCCGAAGCGCGCCTTGACGAACGTGCGTGTCTCAGCCTGTGCCTGCGGCGAGACGGCGGTGCTGTCGGTACGCATGTAGGTAATCAGACCGACCGAACCTTCGTGACCGACGTCGATACCTTCGTACAACTGCTGCGCGACGGCCATCGTCCGTTTGGCGGAAAAGCCGAGGCGGCGCGATGCTTCCTGCTGGAGCGTGCTGGTCGTGAACGGGGCCATCGGACGGCGGACGCGCTCGCCGCGTTTGACGTCGTCAACCCGAAATTTACTCGACTTGAGCGCGGTGAGGTGCGGCGTGACGTCGCCCTCGCTGCCGAATTCGACGTCTTTGTTGTTGTAACGCATCAGGCGAGCGAGGAAGGGACGCGAGCTGGCGTCGCCCCGGTGCTTCTGCTTGTGCAGCTTAGCGTCGAGTGTCCAGTATTCCTGCGCGGTGAAGGCTTCGATCTCGCGCTCGCGGTCGACGATCAGGCGCACGGCAATGCTCTGCACGCGGCCTGCGGACAGGCGGTTACGCACTTTCTGCCACAGCAGCTCGGTGATGTTATAGCCGACCAGCCGGTCAAGGATGCGCCGAGCCTGCTGCGCGTTGACCAGATTCATGTCGATGGCGCGCGGGTGGCTGAAGGCTTCCTGAATCGCCGGGCGGGTGATCTCGTGAAAGACGACGCGCTGCGCCTTCTTCTCGTTCAATTCGGTGGCGTGAAGCAAATGCCAGGCAATCGCTTCGCCCTCGCGGTCAGGGTCGGTCGCCAGAAAGATTTCGTCGGCGTTCTCGACCGCGTAGCGCAGGTCTTTAACCACGTCGCGCTTGTCGTTGAGGACGCGATATTTCGGCTCGAACTCGTTTTCGACATCGACCGAGAGCTGCGAAACCAGCAGGTCGCGCACATGGCCCTTCGACGCCTTGACGGTATAGCCTTTGCCGAGAAACTGACCGACCGTGCGGGCTTTAGAAGGCGACTCGACGATCACCAGCTTGCCGACCTTGCCGCCGCGCGAAGGCCGGAACGCCTTCTCGACGGCGACTTTGCCGGTCGAAGCGCTGGCAGCGCTGACGCGCGTCGAAGTGGTGGATTTTTTCGTTCTGGCGGCGGCCTTTTTACGAGCCGTCGTCTTGCTCGCAGTTTTGGCGGCCTTTTTGGCCGGTTTCGCGGCTGCGACCGGCTCCGGTTTCGGCAAACCGATATGCGCCTCGGTCGCGCCCATGCGGAAGAGGGTCGTGCCGCAGACCGGGCAGACGCCTCTCGTCCCCGGCGTGCCGGTCTTCGTGTAAACGGCCTGAGGGTCGTTCATGGTGCGTGTCGTCTTGCATTTCACGCAGTAGGCCTGAATTGGGTCACTCATGCGGTTTCCTGCGATTCCCTGATCGGACAATCGTTCATTGCGTGGACTAACTGTAAGGATAGATCACTTGTGCTAATGCGCCAATGATGTTCAAAAGAAGGAATTGTCGATGTTATCGGTGTGGCAAACAGTATTGCATTGCTCCGACGCTTCGCGCAAGCCCCTTTAGCTCCAGAATGGTCAAAGTGCTGGTTACAACGGCGACCGGTAACCCACAGGAGCGTACCAGCTCGTCGATATGGGTCGGGTCAGTTCCCAGCCGCTGGAGAATCTCTGCTTCAGTTCCCCCGGCGGGGGCAATCTGCTCCGCTGTCTGTCGATTCTCGACTGCCTGATGGGCGATATTCAGCTCGTCAAGAATGTCGTTGACTGTCATAACCAGCTTCGCGCCGTCCTGAATCAGCCGGTTTGTGCCTGCGCTCATGGCGTTGTAGATGCTTCCCGGTACGGCGAACACGTCGCGCCCCTGTTCGACTGCTGTCTCCGCCGTAATCAGCGCGCCGCTGCGGTCTGGCGCTTCGACGACCAGTACGCCGAGCGAAAGCCCGCTGATGAGCCGGTTTCGCCGGGGAAAGTTGCGCGATTCGGGCGGCGCTCCCATCGGAAACTCGCTGACCAGCGCGCCCTGTTCCATCACCTGCCCGGCGAGCGCGCGGTGATCGGACGGGTAGGTGACGTCAACACCGCAGCCGATCACGGCCAGCGTTCGTCCGCCGCTGTCGAGCGCTCCGCGATGGGCGGCGGCGTCGATGCCATGAGCCAGCCCGCTGACGACGGTGACGTTGTGTCGCGCAAGCTGTCGAGCCATATCGGCGGCGGCGTCACGCCCGTAGGTTGTCGCCTTGCGCGTTCCGACGATGCCGAGCGCCCGCTGATCGGCTGGCCGCAGCGTCCCTCGTATATAAAGGACGGGCGGGGCGTCAGCCAGTGTCTTGAGCAGGGGCGGGTAATCGTCGTCAGTCAGGATCAGGAGTCTGACCCCGGCGCGTTCGACCCGCTCGCATTCTGCATCGAGGTTGAGCTTCGTCCGGTTTGTAAGGATGCTGCCGAGGACGACGCCCTCAAAGCCCGCCGCGCGAAGCTGGCCCTCGCTGGCCCGCCAGGCTGCCGCCAGATCGCCGAAGGCGCGGACAAGCTGCGCCAGACGCTTTGGCCCGATTTCAGGCACGAGACTGAAGCCAAGCCAGTATTTGCGCTCGCTCACGGCAGGGGATCGCTGTTCTCAACAGGCGGGATGCTTGTTTTTCAGGATAGAGGCAGAGTTTCGCGCTGTCAAGCGCAATTCGCGCCGACGATCAGCCCTGATTGCCGAGCGGCGGCAGCAAACCGTCCGGCAGTTCGACCACGACGACTCCCGCGTCAACATCGATATCGAGGACGGTCTGCTCGGTATCGGGGATCAGAATCTCGCCGTAAGTTGGGCTGGCGACGATATAGACATCGTTCGCGCCGGTTTCCAGCACGTCGGTAATCGTGCCGAGGACTTCACCCTGCGCCGTTTGAACGGTGATCCCGATCAGTTGGTAAAGGTAGAACTCGCCTTCTTCCAACGGGACGGCGTGCGCCAGATCGATCATGACGTACATGCCGCGCAGTCGATCTGCCTGATTGCGGTCGTCGATGCCCTTGAGCTTGAGCAGGCCGTACTCGACGTTCATCCGCATCTGCTCGACCGCGTAAGGCTGCGCGTTGGGCTGCGACGGGTCGCGGCCCACGAAGACACGCTCCAGATCGTTGATGCGTTCGGGGTGGTCGGTCAGGATGCGGAGGCGAAGCTCGCCGCGCACGCCATGCGGACGCAGCACTTCACCGAGCAGCAGATATTCGGGTGTTTCGCGCGCAGATTGGGTCATGCGTTACAGGATTTTCAGGATGACGCGCTTGCCCTTGAGGGTGCTTTCCTCGACATGCAGAAGCGTGCGAATGGCGTTGGCGACGCGGCCACCTTTGCCAATGATTCGGCCTGTGTCCTGCGGGGCAACATGCAGCTCCAGAATAATGGACGAGCCAGTTGACCGCCGCCTTACCTTGACCGCAGTCGGGTCATCAACCAGGCTTCTGGCGATGTATTCGATCAGCTCTTCCATCGTCGATGTCCTTAAATGCCCCCACCACCAGCCCCTTCGCGGCCTCGCTTCGCTGCGGCTGCCCCCGAACCAAGAACGTTCGGGGCGCTACGCCCTCAGAGCGAGGAGAGAAAGAGTTGTGGCGAGGAAGGCGTGTCATTTTCTGGAGCGAATCTAGCACACAATGATGCAACTCGCCAAAGCCGGAGAATCCCCCCTCTCCCACCGGGAGAGGGGGGTGAGAAAGTGATTACTCGGCCTTCGGCTTGAACGTACCTTCGCCGGGGCCGGGCGACGGATAGCTCGTGCGCGGGCTGATCGGCGGCTGCGCGGCGAAGGCGGCCTGTGCCTCGGCCACGAGCGCCTCGATGGACTCGCCCTTGCGCAGGCGCTCGAAGCGGGCGAGCGTCCCGGTGCGGCGGAAGAGCGTCGCAATAGCCCTGGTGGGCTGCGCGCCGACACTTAACCAGTAGAGCGCGCGCGCTTCGTCGATCACGTCGGTGATCGGGCGGGTGCGCGGGTTATGATTGCCGATGTTCTCGATGATGTCGCCGTTACGCGCGCTGCGCTGATCGGTGACGACGATACGGTAGCTGGGCTGCTTTTTCAGGCCCACACGACGGAGACGAATACGAACCATTTTTGTTTCTGCTCCTCAGAAATTTCGCTCTCATGCACCGCAAGACGCGGCGGAGAGCCACTGGCACGATAGAACGTGACTCAGTTGCGGAAGGGGGTTCAAGCCCTAGCGCCTGATGCCGGGGGGTAAGCCGCCGGGGCCGAGGCCGGGAAGGCCGAAGCGCCCTTTGCGCATTTGTCCCATCATCTTTTGCATTTCATTGAACTGCTTGAGCACATCGTTCACATCACGAACTTCAACGCCGCTGCCGGAAGCAATCCGCTTCCGACGCGAGGCATTGAGGACGCGCGGGTTATTGCGCTCGTTCAACGTCATCGAGTTGATAATCGCCTCGACCCGTCCAACGCGGCGCTCCATTTCTTCCTGGTCGATCTGATCCTTGAGCTTGTCCATACCGGGGATCATGCCCAGCAGCGACGCGAACGATCCCATCTTGCGGATCTTCTGAAGCTGCTCCAGGAAGTCCTGCAAGGTGAACTGATTTTTCATCAGTTTGGCTTGCAGGCGTTGGGCCTCTTTCTCGTCGAATGCCTCTTCGGCCTTTTCGATCAGAGTGAGGACGTCGCCCATGCCGAGAATCCGCGACGACAGCCGGTCGGGGTAAAAGACCTCGAAGCCGTCGAGCTTTTCGGACGTGGCGAGGAATTTGATCGGGACGCCGGTGACAGCGCGCATGGAAAGCGCCGCGCCACCGCGAGCATCGCCGTCGATTTTTGTCAGGATCATGCCAGTAATGCCGAGCCGCTCGTTGAAGCCCTGAGCGATGTTGACGGCTTCCTGTCCGGTCATTGAGTCCGCCACCAGCAGGATTTCTGCCGGGTTGGTGCGGCGCTTGATTTCCTCAAGCTCGGTCATCAGCGTTTCGTTGATTTGCAGTCGGCCTGCCGTATCGACGATGGCGACGGCGGCGTTAGCTTCTTTAGCCTTCTGCAAGCCGCGCATGACGATGTCCGGCGGTTTGGCCTGCGTGCCTTCTTCGTAGTACGGCGCGTTGATCTGCTTTGCCAGCGTGACGAGCTGATCGACGGCAGCAGGGCGGTAGGTATCTGCCGCAATCAGGAACGGCGGTCGATTGTCGCGGCGCAGCCACAGCGCCAGTTTGGCGGCGGTCGTCGTCTTGCCAGCGCCCTGAAGGCCGACCAGCATGATGACGTGCGGCTTATTCGGGCTTTTGGAGAAGTCGAGCTTGCCCGGCTCGCCGAGCGTCTCGATCAGCTCTTCGTTGACGATCTTGACGACCTGCTGCCCCGGCTTGAGGCTTCTGGCGACTTCGACGCCGATGGCCCGCTCGCGGACGCGACCGACGAAATCCTTGACGACCGGCAGCGCGACGTCGGCTTCGAGCAGCGCCATCCGTACCTGACGCATGGCCTTATCGACGTCCTGCTCGGTCAGCTTGCCGACGCGGCCAAGCTGGTCAAAGGTATCCTGCAGGCGCTGGCTGAGATTCTCGAACATCCGCAACGGCTCATTCTTCTCGTAGGGCAGCGAGAATTGTAGTGGACGGCAGGTTCAACGTCAAGGTAGCGTCTACGTGGCGGCAGGGCAAACGCATCAAATTTGATCGGAGTTTCAAGAAAGCTCATATCGGTTTATCCAGGGTCAACGGTAACGTAGGGGCGACCCGCCGGGTCGCCCCTACAAACCCTCATGACCTTTTATAGCCTGAGCTGCGATTTTGATGCGTTTGCCCTGTACGTGGCGGACGGGTCAGGCTCACGTGCCGCAGTGACATAACGCTGGATTAGGAAATCGCCTGCGGAGCGAGCCGGAATCAAAACGGGATACACGTTGCGCATCCCGCTTGAAAATAGCCGAGGCAGAGGCTACAGCCGCTCTTTCTGCGCCTGTAGCTCGTGGTAGCTGCGGTTGAAGTAGACCAGCGGATCGCCTTCATCGTGTCCGGCGGAGAGGACTTCGCCGACGATGATCCAGTGCGTGCCGCCGTCGTGGATCGACGCCACGCGGCAGTCCACCCAGGCGAGCGCGTCAGCCAGAATCTTCGCGCCGGTTTCGGCCTCGAAGGTCGGCACGCCGTCGAAGCGGTCGCCATCAGGGCCGAGCGGCACGCGCCCGGCGAAACGGTCGGAGATGCCCGCATGGTCGGCATCGAGAACGGAGACAGCGAACAGCCGGGATTCCTGAATCCGTCTGGCGACGCTGGTTGCTTTGAACAGGCAGATCAGCACCTGAGGGGGTTCGAGCGAGAGTGAGTTGAAGGCGCTCACGGTCATGCCGCAGTGCAGGCCGTCGTGTACCGACGTGACGACCGAGACACCGCTGGCCCAGAAGCGCATCGTATCGCGCATCAACTGCGGGGTGGGTTCCATAACAACCTCAGGCAGACAGATCACTGTCAACGGACAACTTCAGTATAGCCCTGCTGCGCGCCAGTCGATATTGCCCAAAAGGACAGGTTGAGCAGGGCGATTGCATAGTCACCCTTCAACGATCCAATAGCGGTCTCTACAGGTCAAAGTAAGGGCGACCCGCCGGGTCGCCCCATAGTTGTCAATTTAAGGATCGTGCTGTCTGTCCGACCTCACCCCCTGGCCCCCTCTCCGCAAGCAGCGAGGGGGAAACGGTCACAACCGGCAGGAACTTTCCAGCCTTATCCGCTTAAGTTGACAGCAATGGGGCGACCCGGCGGGTCGCCCCATAGGCACCAAGATAAGGAGAAGCTATCCTCA
>CAZZAO010000029.1:0-47165 GCA_964652205.1 uncultured Anaerolineaceae bacterium
ATAGGCAGCACGATCCTTAAATTGACAGCTATGGGCTTGCCTGCATCATCCCCTGTTGAACGGCTCCCGCGCCTTGACGAAAGGACGCTCGATCATGATGGATGTCTCGCTCGACCAGAAACAGCGCGTGAGCTGCGCCGCTCTGTGCCGCATTCGTGACGGACGCGGACGCTATCTGCTCGGCCTGAATGCCGACCGGCGCGCGCAGGGTCTTTCCATCTATATGCCCATCGGCGGAGCGCTGCGCTGGCTCGACCCGACGCCGCTGGCCTCGTTCGTCGCCGTGCCGGAGAACGACGACACGCATGACCTGCGCCTGTTCATCGACCCGACGCGAATCGAGCGTTTCCGGGCCTGGTTCCTGACGCGCAGTGGGCGCGAAACCAGCCCTTTCCGCGAATTGCGCGAAGAGTTAGTCGAGGAGTTTGCCGTCCTGCCCGCGCTCAGGCCGGTCGATCTGCGGATGAATTTCGCGGGCATTTATGAGACGGAAGCGGTCACAGGGCGGGGCGCGTCGGCTGGCGTGCCGACGCGCTATTTCCAAGACATCTTCGACGTGACCTTTACCGTCGAAGCGCACCGTGTCGCGCTCGAAACCCTCGACCCGCAGACGGGGCTGCGCTGGTTCGACGAGGCCGACCTGCGCCGTGGCGCAGCCGCAGACGGCGCGCGCATTGACGGGCGCGCGCTGCTGCCGTAATGCGCTGGCGGATGGGGACAACCTGCCCTGGGTTTCGGTTGACGCCGGGGATATATCCCTAACGCAGTGCCTGCGATAAATTTGGGATAAAGCGGCGCGCATGGTAAACACGAACGCGCCGCTTTTGCGCCTGACCGTTCATGAAGCGCTTGCGAAATCTCCGCGAAGCGCTTGCGATAAATTTGGGATATAGATCGGGGGCGCAGGAGTCATCCAGAGACTCATACAAACTTTCAGGCGGTCTTATAAGCTTCGATTTTGAGCGCGATACTTTTTGATATCCCAAATTGGGGCCTGGGATAAATCGGGTTATCACAACGTTTGGATCAGAGTCGGCGCTCGCTCAAACCATCCTCAATCATCCGACAATGTTACGAAAATGAATCATCAATCCATTGTCGTGTTTGCGATAAATCTGCGATAACCCGGCGTCCGTTGTGTCGTGATCTGTCACAGCCCAATCCTTATGCGGCTCTGACCGGATGAGGAATGTCGGTTTGGGATATATTTGGGATACAGGGCGCTCGCCTTTTGCGCCAGCCTCGCCTTGCTCTCTACGGGAGTGGCCTCAAGCGGGTGGGTTGGGGTATTTGGGATAAAGCGTCGAGCGACTGACTGACTGAGTGAGGGGCGGCGCAGGCGGCTGCTTACGCCGCCTCGCGCTCCAGCACCGGCAGCAGGATCGCCTCGACGTCGGCCAGCGTTTCGGCGCGCACGAGCGCGTCACGCATGGCTGCCGCGCCGGGGATGCCGAGCGCATACTTGACGATCTGCCCGCGCAGCTCGCGGATGGCGATCTGTTCCTCAAACAGCGTCGTCTCGACCGTCAAGCGCGCATGGCGCAGCGCGGCGGCGGCGCGTTCCGCTGGCGTCGGGTCGGGCAGCGTCTCGCCGGTGCGCAGGGCGTGGGCGATATGCTGGAAAATCCACGGGCGACCGAGCGCGCCGCGACCGAGCATCACGCCGTCGCAGCCCGTCTGCTCGAACATCCGCCGCGCGTCGTCGGCGTCAAGCACGTCGCCGTTGCCGATGACCGGGATTTTGACTGTTTCCTTGACCTGACGGATGATGTCCCAGTTAGCCGTGCCGGTGAAGCCCTGCGAGGCGTAGCGCGCGTGGACAGCAATCGCCTGCACGCCTGCCTGCTCGGCGGCGCGCGCGAACTCGATGGCGGTCACATGCTCCGGGTCCCAGCCGGTCCGCACTTTGACCGTCACCGGGACATTGACCGCGCGGACGATCTGCTCGACGACGCGGGTAGCCGTACAGACGTCCCTGAGCATGGCCGCGCCCGCGCCGCCTTTGGCGATCTTGGGAACCCAGCAGCCCATATTGATGTCGATGATCTGCGCGCCTTGATCGACGACCACGCGCGCCGCCTCGGCCATAATGTCGGCATCGGAGCCGAACAACTGTACCGCGAACGGCGTCTCGTCCGGTGACCAGTCGAACATTTTCCAGGTCTTGCTGTTCTTATAATGAATGGCGTGGGTGCTAATCAGCTCGGTGCAGACGAGGCCGCAGTCGCCCATTTCGCGGCACAGACGGCGAAAGGCGGCGTTGGTCTGCCCGGCCATCGGCGCGAGCAGCAGCGGCGTCTCGACCACCTGACTGCCGATGCGAATCGATTTCAAATTCATGCCTGCGAACGCTCCGTCACTCTAACTGACGAGGGTCAATCATTCCATCAGCAGCGGCGTGATGCAAGAGGGAAAAGGAAAGGACTGAGGACTGAGGACTGAGGGTCGAGGACTGAGTCAAAAAACAGAAGGTTGCAATTCCTCGATCTTTTACTCAGTCCTCAGTCCTCAATCACTCAGTCCTTTATTTTTTCCAGTCTCCGTCCAGCGGCAGGAGATTGGTGAAGCGGTTGGACGCGCGCGGCTCGGCCATCATCTCGGCAGCGCGCTCGCGCCAGCGCAGATAGTGTTCTGTCTCGCGGTGACGGTCGAAGTCAGCCGGCTCGCGGTAGACCTCGTAGAGCGCGAAGTGGGTCGGCGTTTCGCGGTCTTGCAGGAAGTCGAAGCGAACCACGCCCGGCTCGTGGATACTGTGGCTGGCGTTATCTTTCGTCGCCTCGATGAACGCATCGACTAGCTCTGGCTTGACCTGAATACTGACCTGAACGATGAACATGCATGACCCCTTTCCTGGTGGATTAAGAAGTGCGGCGATTGTCGCGCATTTTGCCGCCGGAGTCACGGCCCGTTTCACGGTAGATTCTCGGCTTTTTCTCAGCAGACGTTAGGCCAGCGATAACACGATCAGAGCGATATCAGGCCATACCGAAAGGTTCATTATGTCACGCAGGCAGGGCAATAATCAGACACTTGTTAAAGCGGGCGCGGCAGGCACGCTGACTGCGGCAGCCGCCATCGCAGGCTGGATTGTCTATAGCGCCATCGGCGTCGATCATCATGTCCCGCTACCCGCCGCTATCGACGCCGATCAGGAGCGCTTCGTCGGCCAGAATACCCGCTTCCTCAACCTTTACCTCGACCGTTCCGCGACAGGCCGACCGCTGGTGCTGATTCACAGTATCAACGCGGCAGGCTGCTCGTATGAGATGCGCCCGCTTTTCCAGCGTTATCGCGGCGAGCGTCCGGTCTATGCCCTCGACCTGCCCGGCTTTGGCGCGTCCGAACGCGCTGACCGCGTTTATACGCCGGATCTGTATACACAGGCCATCGTCGATTTACTGCGGATCAAGGTTGGGGAACCGGCGGACGTGGTCGCGCTCTCGTTGAGCAGCGAGTTCGCCACTCGCGCCGCGCTTCAGCACCCGGAGCTGTTCCACTCGCTGACGCTGATTTCTCCGAGCGGTTTCACGGCGCGTCAGGATAAGCGAGCTTCACAGCGGGCCAACGATGGCGGCAGCAGCGACCTTATCTACCGTCTGCTCTCGTTCCCGCTCTGGGGTAAGGCGTTCTATGATCTGCTGGCGACCCGACCGAGCATCCGCTATTTCCTCAAGATGAGCTTCGTCGGCCCGGTTGATCCCGGCCTCGAAGCCTACGGTTACGCGACCTCGCACCAGCCGGGCGCGCGCTTCGCTCCGCTGTACTTCGTCAGTGGGGCGCTGTTCACCCGTGACGCCGCCGAGTCGCTTTACGACCGACTGACCGACATTCCGACGCTGGTGCTATACGACCGTGATGCCTTCGTCCGTTTCGACCTGCTCGGCGAAGTCGTCGCCCGGCACGAGAACTGGCACAGCGCGCGGATCGTGCCGACCCTCGGCCTGCCGCAGTTCGAGCAGCTCGACGCGACGGCACAGGCGATAGACGGTTTCTGGGCCAGCCTGAGCTAAAACCAAAATGGGGCAGGCCGTACTGGCCTGCCCCATTTCTTTCGGGTTAGTGGTTTGAACTGGAACTGTCCTGAGCCTGTCAGACGCGATGACTCTGCGTCGCTCTAGTAACGGTCGCCACGGCTTCCGCCGCCGCCGTAGCCGCCGCGATCTCCACCGCTGCTGCCACGGCTGCCACCACCGCCGCCACGGCTTCCGCCGCCGCCGCCGTAGCCGCCACCCCCACCGTAACCGCCGCCGCCGCCGCCGTAGCCGCCACCCCCACCGTAGCTGCCACCGCCGCCGCCATAGCCGCCACCGCCACGGCTGCCGCCGCCGTAACCACCGCCACCGCCGCCGCCGCGATCTTCACGCGGACGCGCTTCGTTGACAGTCAGCGGTCGATTGTCCATCGAGAAGCCATTGAAACGACGAATGGCTTCCTGCGCTTCTTCGTCCGTCGACATCTCGACGAACCCGAAACCCTTCGAGCGGCCCGTTTCACGATCTGTGATGATGGTCACTTCCGAGATCTCGCCCGCCTGTTGGAACAGTGTGCGTATCTGGGCCTCTGTGGCGCTGTAGGGCAAATTACCAACGTATAACTTCTTACCCACTTCATGCTCTCCTGTGCATAAAAAAAACAGACAATTGATAGTCAGTCGCACGCTATGGCGCACAGAGAACCCTGGCCCCCCGATTTAAGGCACAGGCGCAAGAGCTGCGATCTCGGCCCAGACACGTTCCTTACACTACCATAGTAATCATCCCACAAATTAAAATTGTTGTAAATTACGAGTTTGAAATTTTCAGGAATTTTTTAGCGAATCTGTGCGATTTACCTCAACGAGGGCTTCTCTGATTGAGTCAGAAACAGCTTTGCGAAGATCAGCGTATCGGAAAGCTGATCGTTTGTCCCGCGCCGGTCTGCGGGCAGCCGCGCTTCCAGCGTGAAGCCGACGCGCTCGGCGACGGCGGCGCTTCGCCTGTTGAGCGCGTCACAACGGATTTCGAGCCGCTTCGCGTTCAGCGCATCCCGGCAGAATTCGACCAGACCGGAGACGGCTTCGGTCATATAACCCTGATGGCTCAGACTGGTGCGGAGCCAGTAACCAATTTCAAACCGAGGTACATCCCAGTCGATGTGATGCATCCCACAGCTTCCGGCCAACAGGCCGTCGCTCTTGCGGAACAGCAGCCACATGAACTCCTCACGCAGAATCCGCCGCGCCATCATCCGCCGCGCCAGAATCTCGACTTCTTCGACCGGTTGCACCGGGTTGGCCCACGGCATCCACGGCGCAAGCTCGCGCTCCGACTCGACAATCGCCGCGTGAAGGGCCGCGCCGTCGCCGGGGCGCGGCCCGCGAATCAGCAGGCGTTCGGTTTCAAAGGCATCCGGGATGTCGAGCAGAATCGGATTCTTCGGCATCAGAGGACTCGCAGTACGCAGCTCAGGACTCGATTATAGGGGCCTTGAGGGATTCGATCAAGTCCCTCTGAGCCGCCATGACCCACTAAAAGCCAGTCTGGTAAATTGGCGCGACCGTCCGGCGGTTTCCGTTTTTTGCGGTTCCTGCCCTTCCTGTGGCCTGTCTCCCGGATATGGCGACGGTCACAGCCGTCGCCTGTCTTTTTCTCGGCTCTCGTTTCTCGGTTCTGTTCTTTGCTCATTACCCGTTACAATGGAGCCAACATTTTGTGAGGCTGCCCTGATGACCGACCTTCCGGCCCTGCCGCTAACCTATCTCCTGCGTCCGCCCGTCATCCATCCTGACCGGCTGCCGCCGCTGCTTATCATGCTCCACGGCATCGGCAGCGATGAGGGCGACCTGTTCGGGCTGGCCTCATCCCTCGACGACCGCCTGATGACCGTCAGCCTGCGCGCGCCACTCACGCTGCCACAGGGCGGCTACGGCTGGTATCCGCTGCGCTTGACGCCGCAGGGCGCGCGGGCCGATGTTGAAGTCGCGGCCCAGAATCAGACGCTGATTAACGAATTTATCCGCGCTGCGCCGACCGCGTTCGGCGCTGACCCGGCGCGCGTCACCCTGCTCGGCTTCAGTCAGGGCGCGATCATGAGCCTGAATACGATGCTGACCACGCCAGAACTGATCGCGGGCGTCGTCGCCATGAGTGGGCGAATTCTGCCTGCGCTCCAGCCGACCTGGGCCGCGCCAGAGCGGCTGAAGGACTTCCCGGTGATGGTCGTCCACGGGACGTATGATAACGTGCTGCCGATCACCGAGGGCCGCGCTGTCCGCGACCTGCTGACGACGCTGCCGGTCAAACTGACTTACCGCGAATACCCGATGGCGCATCAGGTCAGCGAGGCCAGCCTGCGCGACATCGACCAGTGGCTGACGGCGCGGCTCGACGCGACCGCGCCGCCGCTCGACTGACGCTTGCCCGACGAGTCGAGCCATGCGGCGCGGGCGATGCTATGATGAAAGCCGAACGCGGCGACGAAGACTGAGGTGACTTATGCAGATCGATCAGGCGACGATCACCCATACGCTCCAACTGGGCAGCCAGTATGCCATTCCGGCGGCGGCGACGCTCCGGGCGCTCCATTCCGGTTACAGGGGCAACGTGCCGGAAGGCATCGGCCAGATTTTCCTCGCCAGTCTGCTGGCTGGCGTCACGGCGGTGGCCGACAACAAGTCGCCTGACGTGCAGACGATGGTCAGGGAAATTGCCGGGAACACGGTTTTCCTGACCGGCCTGCTGAGTTTCGTCGTCGTCTACCTGCTCGGCACGCGCTTTCGCGTCTGGCTCGATGCCGTCGTCGGCGCGGTGCTGGGCTTCGTCGGCGCGTGGATCTGGTTCCTCTACCTCGGCCACGCCGACCCGTTCACCGGATCGACGCTGTTTCCAGCGGCGGTGACGAAACTCGGCATCGGCGCGATGCCGCTGACTGTGACGATCTCGATTGCGCTGGCCGCCGTGGCGGGGGCGGCGATTCTGATCGTGCTGCATAACGCGCTCCGGCACATCCGGCACATCGTCCGGCTGGCGACCGGCTTTCTGGTCATCGGCGTGCTGCTGATAGTCGCTGCTGGTGGGTTATTCGTGCTTCAGCAGCAGCACCTTATCAACCTGCCGATTCCGGGGATCAAGTAACCGCCGCAGTGTTTCGACCAGAAACGAAAGTGACCGACATCTGATGGATGCCAGACCTGCTTTTTTCGACCGGGCGATCTCCATGCTGCGCCGAGCGACGATGTGAATTTCGAGAGAGATTGACGGATGTTATTGACGCTATTTGACAGTAAGCGTAAGCTTATGGACCTGTCACTGGCTAGCTTGAGATGCGCGGCAATACAAGCTCAGGTGGCGCAAACTGATCCGCATTGACACCGTGGGGAAATAGCCAGTGGTTACTCTGTTTGAGGCTATTGATCCCAGAGGATGGCACGTCGTTTGTACCGAACAGCAGTGGCTTGAACATGTCATCGCTTTCCACGGTGATGATATGGATGGACACGAAAGCGATGTCCAAAGAACGATAGAGAACCCGGTATATGGGATGATATTTAGCGACAAGGAGCATCAAGATCGCTGTATCTACTATGGTCGTCGGGATGCAAGAAATTATTATAAGGTCGTTGTCGAATTCGACGATCAAGAAGGATTTCTGATCACTGCCTATGCAGTTCATCAAATGAAGTCCGAGGAGTATCCAGTATGGCCTATCTTGAACCGCTAGTATTCACAAATCAGCTTAAGCACAGGCTCTTAGCGAGTGCTTCACATGCGGATTTCACCTATCAATATGATGATTCCTTTGATGTCTTGATGGTGAAGTTCGTGTCGGGTGGCCGTCATTCCATTCACTATCTACAGGGCGATTTTGCTGCCCTTGTTGAGCCGGAACAGCTAGAAATCGTCGGTTTCTGGTTTGAGAATTTCAAGAGTAGGTTTCTCGTAAAGCATCCTGAATTGAATCGCATCTGGACTGTGCTTCAAAATCCTGATGCCGATTCAAGGTTTGAGCTGTTGATGGATGTCCTGTCAAGCGCTCTGGAAGATGCTGGCGAGGCGTTGAAGGAATCGCAAAGCAAAGCTGAACTTGTGCGTGAGCTTGAAGTGATGTTCGCCTGATCGGTTCGATCTAAATAAAACAGGCCGGGGTACATGACCTCGACCTGTTTTTGTTTCTCAAGCGAGTGGACGAGTCACCGTATTTCTGAGCGTCACTTTACGCGATCACCGCTTCCGGCGTGACGGCGGCATGCGTCACCTGTCCCTGATAGACATTCAGACCCTTCGCCAGACCGGGATCGCTCCTGAGCGCGTCGAACAGGCCGCAGTCGGCTACGCGCAGGACGTAGCGCAGCGTCGCGTCCGACAGGGCGAAGCTCGACGTGCGCGGCAGCGCGCCGGGCATATTGGCGACGCCGTAATGCACCACGCCATCGACCCCGTAGGTCGGGTCACTGTGCCTGGTCACGTGGGTCGTCTCGACGCAGCCGCCCTGATCGACCGCCAAATAAGCGCTGCCTTTTTCATCCCCTCGCTCGCTGCGGAGAGCGGCAGGGGGAAGGCTCTGAGGCTTAGCGGCTGAGGCGCTGCGCCTGAAGCCCGGCGATGCGCTGGCGGACGTCGTTGAGCCGGTCGTGGAGCTGGAGCGCGGCCAGATGGTGGGTGGCCGGGACGTAGCGGTAAATCGCCTGATCGTAATCGCCCATGCTGGTGAACAGCCCGCCGATGCTGATGAGGAACTCGGCCTGACTGTAGCGGTCGAGCTGGTCGTGTGCCAGCAGGAACGCCTGCTGATAGTAATCGACCGCCACGCAGCGAAAGATGTGCGCGTCCTGCGCTTCGGCGGCATAGGCGGCCAGCTCACCGTAGAGGTAGCCCATCGTCGCCAGCCGCTGCATCAGCGGCTGCCACATATTCAATTCGCGGTACAGGCTGGCGGCTTCGTTGTGGTGGTAGAGGGCGGTGGCGTAGTCGCCGAGCGAGGCGTAGCTGTTGCCGAGGTTGTCGAGCCGCTGCGCCAGACCGCGCTTGTCGTCGAGGTCGCGGGCGACCTGCACCGCGCGGCTGTGATACTCAATCGCCCGGTCGAACTGGCGCAGGTCGTCGTAGACCAGGCCGAGCGTCGCCATCCAGATGCCGAGGCCGCGCGTATCCTCGACCTCATACGCCAGCTTGACCGCGTCTTCGAGGTAGGCGAGCGCGTGCTCATGCTTGCCGACGTCGCGCATGATGCTGCCCATGTTGCCGAGCAGGCCATTTTCAGTCATGCGGTCGCCCGCTTTACGCGCAATCTCCAGCGCCCGCTCGAAGTAATAGAAGGCCTGATCGGCCTTGTTGAGCCGATTGTAAATGACGGCAATGCTGCCGAGATGACGACCTTCAGCGGCGACGTCGCCTTCGCGGTGCGCGAGCGCGGCGGCCTGCTTCAGGTATTCAATCGCCTGAGCATAGTTTTCCTGCTTCATCGCCAGCCGTACCTGCCGGAGCAGTTGGGCGTGGTCAGGCGTCGGTTGCATGAACGCAGCTCCTAGCGACGGGAGCGAGTAAAAAGAACCAGCGCAGCGGTCGCGGTGGCGGCGACCAGAACTGTCGGCCACACCCAGACCAGATCCGATGGCACGGGCGGCAGCGGGGGCGCTTTCGCCTTCTGTTCGCCCATACGGACAATCGTGACGTCCGGGCTGATTTCCGGCAGCGTGTTGACATCGCGCGCGCGCTCGTCGGTCATCCGCGCCAGGACTGCCTCGTAGACAATCGGGGCGGTGCGCCGAAACAAATGGAGCACGCGCAGCGCCTCGCCGGAATTGTCGACCACGCTGGCGACAGCGGCAAAGCGCCGCCCGTTCTGCTGAACAGTCACCTGCGGGTCGGCCAGCAGATTGCGATACCAGTCGGGGCGGTCGCCCCAGGCCGAGATGACGTAGAGCTGGCTGCCATGACGGCGATACTCGACGGCGGTGTGACGCGCTCGCCCGGTTTTACGCCCGCGCGTGGTCAGAATCAAAATGTTGCTGGCGCTCACCAGCCTTCCCAGCCCCAGACGAGTGAACAAAATCGGCAGGCGCAGCGCCAGCCGCAGAAACTGGTTCGGGTAGCCAATCAGATACCCGGTCGGTAATGTCCGCTCACGAGCCACGATTCATAACCCTGACGGTAAGACTCCACTCCGAAGTATAGCGCGGTTACGCGCCGACCGCACAGGCGCTGGCCCCCTTATTTCAGAGTTGTTACGAAAAATTCAGAATAGTCTATCAGGGCCTTGCTTAAGAGAAGGGTGAATCACGGACGGCGGATTTCCCAGCGCCAGATCGGCCCTTCGTCGGGGTCGATGATCTCGGTCACGGGCAGCAGGCCGGACTTGATGAGCACGCGCGCCGACGGGCTGGAGCGCGCCAGCGTGTGCGCGATGACGATCTTGACTGCGGCATCCGCGAAGGCCTGGTCGATCAGCGCCTGCGCCGCTTCAGTGGCGAACCCCTTGCCCCGATAGGCCGGGGCGATGCCGTAGCCGAACTCGACCACGCCATCGGCGTTCGGCGCGCTGTGATAACCGCCGAAGCCGACCAGTCGATCATCTTCGGGATAGATGAACAGGTGCGAGGCCCACGCCGGTTGATGCTCGCCGGACTTCAGGTGTTCGAGCGCGGCTTCGAGCGCGCCGGGAAATTCAAGGTAGCCATCAGCGACCGAGCCATACAGGCCCTCAAAGGCGAGTTGTCCGGCGATCAGGCTTTCGAGGTGGATGATCTGGGCGGGGACGAGCAGCAGACGGTCAGTACGCAGCATGGGTTCTCCGGGTAAGGCCGCTGGCGAGGTGTCGAGGGGAGTGCGAAGAAGGGATTCCTGAACGACGCGGCTCAAACAGTCACAGTGACGCAGCGAATATTACAATAGGTTACATGACATCAGCCGGTTGATAATAGTACGAATGTATGGGAATCGAGTGACTTTTGTAAATTTTTTAGGAGAAGCATAAAGCCCGCGGGTGGCGGGCTTCGATGGCGATGAAATTTGCCGGAGTTTTACTGCGGCGCTGGTGACTCGTCTGTCTCGTCGTCGTCCGTGAAAAAGCGCATCGACTGGACACTGCCGCCGGCGCGAAAGGCATCGGTTGCCATAGCCACCTGACGGAACGCTTCCTGTGGCGCGGCGGCAGCGTAAGCCAGGCTGTTCCCCTGCGGCACGCCAATCGAGCTGCCGACGGCCCAGGCGTCCTGATTCGCGCCCAGATAGGCGAACGTCCAGCCCTCGGCCTCTTTGCGCTTGATGAGGTCGAACAGCCGCTGGCGATTATATTCCTTCGAGGCATTTTCCAGCCCATCGGTCATGATGACGATCAGCACTGACGGCCTATCCCTGTGCGCCGATAGCGCGGCATCTGTCCGGCTGATGAGGTGGGCAATGGCGTCATAGAGCGGCGTGGTTGCGTTGGGATGGTACTCGACCAGCGGCGAGACATCCTTGAGCGGGACGGCGTCGTGGACGGTGACGATGCGCTCGCTGTTAAATTTAGCCAGCGTGAAGATGACCTTGCCTTCACGCTGCTTTAGACTGCCGAGATACTCGTTGAAGCCGCTGACCGTCGCCTCGCGCACCGAGTCCATCGAGCCGGTTTCGTCCAAAAGGAAGCCCACAAAGGTCGCGTTTTTCTTCGCCATCGCGCTCCACTCCTTTACTGTGACGCCATTATCGGGCGATCTGGCGGGCGTGTGTCCCCGATTAATTGGGGGGCCGTCAGCGGCAACAAAAAGCCGGACGGAGCGTCCGGCTTTCTACGAGCGCAGTGCTGAACGTGTCAGGGGGTTGCTGTCGGGACGGGCTGGAGTCCGCCGAGGCCGCTGGTGATCGCTTCCGTCGGGGCGGGCTGGAGTCCGCCGAGGCCGCCCGTGGTGACTTCGGGGGTCGCGGCTTGCAGTCCGCCGAGGCCGCCGAGCGGCGGCGCAGCCGGGGTCGGCTGCTCTGCCGGGACGCGCACTGAATTGACGATGGCTCCCAGCTCGGCCTGTAAGTTCTGGTCGGCCAGGAAGGCATCGACTGAGCCGGTGGTTGTGCCGGTGATGTAGGCGATCTGGTCGCCGAACGGCGCGAGGATGATGAAGCCGATTTCCGTGCCGCCGACCGCTGCCATGACGCCCTGTGCCGGGCCGACGGCCATCGGGCGCGGCTCGACGATGATCTGATAGCCGCTATTTTTCAGCGCGCCGAGCAGTTGGTCGAACAGCGGCGAGAGGTCGGGCGCAGCCGGATCGACGCCGAAGCCGCTCATCGGATAGAGGACGACGACCCCGCCGGTGCCGGTCAGCGCTAAGCGCGCTGCCCCGGCTGCCGGGGGGACGACGGTATTGAGCCGTGACTGCGCGGCAACCTGCGAATCGCCAAAGGCAACCGCGTTCTTGTCGGCGGACTGGTCGATAAAGACCCACCCGGCAGGGAGCGCGATGGAGAGCCTGTCGCCTGCCGAGCGCTGGATGGTCAATTCCGCTGCGGCAGCCGGTGAGGGCGCGGCAGCGACCGGTGTCGCCAGCCCGCCAATCGCGGCCTGCGTCGGCAGCCCGCCTGCCGGGAGTGTCGGTAGATTCTGAACGGCTACGGCAGTCGGCTGCGCGTTAGGGTCGGGCGCGGTCGTCGCGCCCGGCTCCGCCGGGACACGGATAGTCGAGCCGATGCCTTGCAAAAGCTGTTCCGTCGCGTCAAAGCTGCTGATCGGCGAGGTCACGACCTGAAATAAGACGACCGTGCTGTTGGAGCCGACAAAGCCGCCAAGATAGCCGCGCGAGTTGAGCTGCTGGCTGGTCGTGACATCGTAGATGACGGCGTTGATGCCGCCCACATTGCCCTGAAAGACATTGTTCGTCGTGAGCGTGGTGGCCGGATTGACGTTGCTGCTGGTGATGGCATCGAGGAAGGACAGGACAGCCTGCTGCGGATCGCCGTTGAGCATCGTCCAGGTTTGCGGCGTGACGACATTGACGACGGCGTAAGAACCGGGCGCGGTTGCCATCGGAACGCCGCTGAGGAAGGAGCGGACGGCGGTATCGAGCACGGCCTTATCCTGCGCGACGATCAGGGTCGCCGAGTAGACCGCGCCCGGCGTCAGGTTGGCGGCGACCCAGCCCGCCGGGGCGTGGATCGAGATCGAGCCGTCGGTGCTGGCGAAGACCTGTTCCTGCTGCGCGCCCGCCACCGGCACGCCGATCAGGATGAGCAGGAGCAGCAGTGACAGGACAATGGAATGCTTGAAGCTCGGTTTCTTCGCTAGCATAGGATTCTCCTTCTGCGGAAATGGATGTCACCAGTATAGCCGACGACCCTCGACGGCTGAAACGAAATCCATAAATATTTACGGGTTTCGCACCGGGACGGTCAGGCCCGGCTTGACCAGCAGCCAACCCTGATCGTCGCCGCGCAGGTTCCAGTCGCCGGTGGCGCACAGGGCGACCCAGAAATTACCGCGGACGATCAACCCGCCGAGGTTCTGTCCGGCGGCGATTCGCGCCAGACGGTCGCGGCGAATGGCTGCCGTGAGCGCGATTAGCTGCTGCTCGCTGATGCCGCGCGTGCCGACAGGCGCTCCGGCGGGCAGCCCTAACTGCTGCTCGGCCTGCGCGAGCAAGTCATTGTAGACGCCGTGCTGAATGCCGCAGTCGAACAGGAAAGCCAGACCGAGCGCGGTCATGATTCTGCGCGGCTGGACGCTGATCGCCTGTACCTTTTCCCAGTACATTTCAGTGGCGACGCGATCCTGCGCCTGCTGCATTGCCGGGCTGGTCGCGGCCTGCGCCAGCAGCGAGCGGAACGGCCTGTCCGTCCGCAGCGTTTCGTCCCGGTTCTGCGCGCGCTGGCTGTAAAGGCGGCGTAGATGGCTGGCGACGAAATCATCGGCGCGCTCCAGCGTCAGATACTGGTCGAGGACGGCGAACAACGAGCCGGACGCCAGCGTAAACTGGAAGCGACCATAGCTGATGATTCCGGCGTCGGCGTTCTGATAGCTGGCGTAACCCGACCCCTCGAAGGCCGCCGTGATGTGATAGGCCGCCTGACGGATGCGCTCGCTGTCGAACAGGCTGCCGTCGAACCGGCGTTCGAGCGCGCTGGCGAGGGCTGGCTGTGTCAGCCGGTCGTAGCCGAAACTGCCGCACGCGCCGACGATCTCGATCAGATCGTCGCGCAGCCAGCCGAGGCTGCCATCGGCCAGCCCGACCTGAAACCACTGGTAGACCTGACCGGCGGCGTCGCTGTCGAACTCGTCGGCCTGCACGTCGAGCACGCGCAGGCCGCTGACGCCGACGTTGACCGTGCCGATCCGGTTATGGTGCAGCCCCGGCCCGTCACGCAGGTTGACGCTGGCGTAATCAGACCGGGGGCGGACGCTGGCGGTACAGGGAATGTCAGGCATGGGTCGCCTGCCAGCCAGCGCGCGCGCCGGTGGCGATGTCAACACCTTCGGCGCAGCCCTGCGCGACCGGGCTATACCCGGCCAGCAGCCGTCCCGCCGCAAACAGGTTGGGCGCGACCGGCTCCCCATCCACGTCGAGCGGTCGCAGTTGGAGATCGGTCGTGATACCCGCATAATGGATCGGCTGCGGGTCGCCGCTCAGGAAGGCGCGCTCGAACCAGTCGCCGTCGGGCTGGCGCGTCACCGGCAGACCGGCAATTGTCTCGCGCAGGCTGCCCTGATAATCGCTGTCGATGCCCGCGCCATACAGCCCGCCGCTCGCCAGAATCACCGCGTCGGCGGGGATAACGCGCGGTCGGTTGCTGGCCGTCTGCGCCCGCGCGCCGGTCACGCGACCGCCGGCGCTTTCCAGCCCGATGACGCGCGCTCCCATCGAGAAGCGCGCGCCCCGGTCGAGCAGGGCTGTTCGCAGCGCGTGATCGAAGCGCAGGCCGGGAATCGACGGCGTGAGCGTCGGAATCTCGAAGATCGGAACGCCGAGCGCGTCGGCGATTTGCGCGCGGGTCGCTGGCTGGAAGCCGAGGATAGCCGGGAAGCCGACGGCGGTCACGTCTGACGGCAGCTCGGCGCGGACGTCGGCGAGGAAACGCGCCAGAAATTCCGGCCTGTCGAGCAGGTTGGCGAGATCGACTGTCCAGGCGTCGAAGCTGCCGATGCGGTCAGCCAGAAAGATATCGAAGCTGACCGCGTTGTATCCTGCCGCGCGCAGCGAATCGGCGATGATTTGCGCGTAGAAATCGCGCCAGTTGACGATGCCGATGATGGCGACTTTCTCCCCCGCTTTCAGCCCGTGGAGCGCGCCCGCCGCCGCGTAGCTGACCGGGCGAAAGCGTCCGAGCGCGGTGACTGCGCCAGAGGCGGGCGCTGGCTTGAGCGGCAGGACGCCGTCGATCAGCGCCAGTCCCGCCGCCAGCGATTCAGCGGCGAGCTGATACGGATGGCCGTCAATCTGCGCCAGCGCGGCGACGTCGCCTAGCTCGATCCAGCCCGGATGGAGCGTCAGCGCGCCCTGACCGAAGGCGATAATTTCGACCTTCGCGCCAGCGTCGGCGGCGGCCAGCGCGGCGGTCAGCCCGGCCAGCCCCGCGCCGACTACAACCACGCGCGGCGCGGCGTGTAAGTCGCTGCGGCGCGCTGCGGCGACCGGCGCAGCAGGTTCGGGCTGCGCGGCCTGGGCCTGCGTCAGGCCGAGGATGCGCCCGTAAATATGTTCGGCCAGCAGCGCCTGGCGCAGGTTAGCGCCCCACAGCAGCGGTTTGACGCCGCCGAAGCGCCGCTCGACGAACTCAGTCAGGAGCGCGCCGCTGTGCTCCGGCGTATCTCCGACCAGTTCATGGCGGAGCGACGCGGCGCGGTAGGCGCAGAAGCCGCCCTGACACGGCCCCATGCCGAGGCGCAGATCGCGGCGCAGGTCGTTGAGCGTGACGACGTCGCCGCCCGCCAGCGCGCTGGCGATCTGCGCTTCGGTCACTAGCTCACATTCGCAGATCAGCGGGCCGGGTGTCTGCCCGTGTTCCAGCCGGTTGAGGCGGCTGTCAAGCGTGTGAAAGTGCGGGTTTGGGCGGCCATTGACGGCAGGGAGCAGCGTCGTCGCTGTCTGGCAGGTCGCGGTCACGCCGAGGCGTTTGCAGACGGCGTCGGACGTGCGCTCGGCCATCAGCCGGAAGGTCGTCAGCTTGCCGCCGAGAATCGAGATCAGGCCGGGCGCGCCGTCGGCCTCATGATCGACGACGTCGAAGGTGCGCCGAGCTTCGCGGCCTTCCCCGGCCTGCGGGTCGTAGAGCGGGCGGACGCCGCCCCAGGCGCGTAAGACTCGCGCCCGGCTGATCCCCGGCGTCATCAACTCGGTTTCGGCCAGAATGTGCTGGACTTCCCACGGCTCAACGCGGCTGTCGCCGGGGTCGTCGGTCGTGACCGAGGTCGTGCCGGTGACGCTGACTGTGCCGACCGGGACGAAAATATCGCCGTCGCCGGGGGCGCGCAGTCGGTTGATGACGGTGTTGACCCAGCGAACATTGAAGGCCAGCATCGCGCCGCGGCTGAGGCGCATGGTGAAATGGACGCTGGCTTTAGCGGCGATCTGCGCGGCCCACGGGCCAGCCGCGTTGACGCAGACTGCCGCCTCGATGGTGAAGGACTCGCTGACGCGCAGATTGGTCACGCGCGCGCCGACAATCTGGCCGTTTTCGATCAGGAAGTCGTCAACGCGATGATAGGTCAGGAAGGTCGCGCCTGCGTCTTCGGCGGCGCGCTGGAGCGCGTGCAGTAAATCCCACGAGTCGCAGGTTCCGTCGGGGACTTCAAAGACGCGGCGGACGCCGGAATGAATGGCTGGCTCGCGTTTGCGCGCGGCGCTGACGCTGATCTCGTCTGCCGGGATATGGCAGGCGGCGCAGGCGGCAATCCACTGCTCGACGTAGGCTTCGCCGTCGCCGGGGACGAGGATGAAAAAGCCGCTGGTATCTTCGAGCGAGTGGGACGCGATGCGGCGTAAAATCAGGTTCTCGTCGATACACTCGACGGCGCTCTCCGGGTCGCGGACAGCGTAGCGCCCGCCGGAATGGAGCAGGCCGTGGTAGCGGCCACTGGTTCCGGTCGCCAGGTCGCCCATTTCGACCAGCACCACGCGCAGGCCGCGCAGGGCCAGATCCCAGGCGATTCCCGCGCCGGTCGCGCCGCCGCCGATCACGAGGACGTCGGTTTGCATCCGCCTTCCCTTCCGCTCCATGCGCGCTGATTATGGCGCAGAAATGCGCCCCCTGCACGAAAATTTCGCAAGGGCCTGACGCATCAAGCCCGCGCTCAAGACGGGAGAAGCTGACTGCGTCCGCCGATTTCAGCCTACACTCGTGTCAAGCCCAAATGGCCGGGGAGTCTGTATTCAGAATTGGGTTTAGTGAAACCCTGCTGCGGGCCTGATGCATCAGGCCCCTGCAAAGTCGGCGCTCACTTTAGTAGGTATCCAGCGCTTTCGGCGGCGCGGGCGGGGCGTCGAGGAAATGGTGACGCATGGCGTAGGCGGCGTGTTCGCTGTAGAGCCAGCGATGGAGCGCGCCCAGACTGCGGATCGTCGGCATGAGCGCCTGAAGTCGTTCGAGGCTGGCGCGCTCCTTGTCGATCCGTGACTGAAGCGCGGCGGGTTCGATACCGTCGTCGGGAACGGCTTCAAACGACAGCGCATACGGCTCATTCGGCGTGAGGCCGAAGACCCAGCGGAAAATCGCCTCGGTGCGCGGCAGATGGAAGGCCGACGTGATGAGATGCAGGCGGCACAGCTTCGCCGGGTCAGTGTGAATGACGCGGGCGAAGTAGGCGTTGCCGATGGTGTCGTAGGAGACGGCTTCGATCAGGACGCGGTCGGGGTCGATGCCGTGAGCGATCAGATAACGCGCCGAAGCGAGCGCTTCGCTGATCGGGAAACCGCGCGCGTCGAGCGGCGGCGGCTTGTAGGTCGTCCCGGCGCTCAGGGTGATGATCGTCTCGCCCGCCTCAATTTCGAGCGCGCGGTCGAGCCGCCGCTGCACCCAGAGCGGCAGCGTGTCCGCGTCGATCAGCCCGCCGCCGGGGATGAGAATGCCATCATAAGTCATGAGTCACCGTCGCTCGAATGATCCGGGCAGGCCGACCGACCTTCGATTCATCCGCCCGGCCCGGTGTCGATCTCGCTCTCCTTGAACAGCGAGCGCAAAGGCGAGAACGCTGACGGTCAGGGGGGCGTTTCGATTGCGTCTGGCCCGCTCTGCGCCGCAGCCGACGTTTAATCGCCCGGCAGGTTCAGGCTTTGGGCCGGGGAATCGGCGGGAAAAGACATCGATACATGCGGGTTCCTTTACGGTACGTTCACGCAGACATATCCGCTATTCTAGCGAGAGTTGGCAATGACAGCACTTAGTCCGGCATAAAGCCGCTCGATCAGGGGGTGAATAGTCACCGCTTGAAAGAAAAGCGGGTTGCTACGACCGTCACAGCCAGCCGGGTGAAGTTATTCTTTGAGCAGCCCAAATTAAAATTCTAAGACATGGCGCAGAAATGGAATACAATGAGTCGTAGCGCGACAGGATAGCAGGAGTGAACGATGACCGACACGATGGATACGACGGCGATCTGGTCGTCGTTGTTCACAGAGAACAACAGTGTTCTGGCGCAGCGCCGTCGGATGTTCCGCTGGGTGCCGAGCAACCCGCAGCGCTGCCGGATGTGCAATGCGCCGTTTGAAGGGGCGGGCGGCCTGCTCGCGCGCAACATCTGGCATACCGACCGTTCCAACCTCAACCCCAACCTGTGCAATACCTGCGAGACGCTGGCGCGCAAGAATCCCGGCGGCGTCGAGGCGACGCTGGCGATGATGTTCGCCGACGTGCGCGGCTCGACGGCGCTGGCCGAGCGGCTGTCCGGGCAGGAATTCACCCGGCTCATGAATCGCTTCTATACTGTCTCGACCAGTGAGATCGTCAAGACCGACGGTATGATCGAGAAGTTCGTCGGTGACGAAGTGGCGGCGCTCTATTTCCCGGCCTTCGCAGGGCAGGACTACGTCCGCCGTGCCGTCGAGTCGGCGCGCCAGCTTCTCCGCTCGACCGGCCATGAAGACGCGAGCGGGCCGTGGCTCCCTGTCGGCGCGGGCGTCAATGCCGGGACGGCTTTCGTCGGCGCGCTCGGCGAGAGCGGCGTCTCGCAGGTGACAGCCATTGGCGACGCCGTCAACCTGACCGCGCGGCTGGCTTCGAGCGCGGCGGCAGGTGAGATTCTGGTGACTGAAGCCGCCTATGCCGCGCTCGACCCGGAGCCGACCCCGCCGGAACGCCGCGCTCTGACGCTCAAAGGCAAGAGCGAGCCGATTCCCGTCTACGTCCTCAAAGTCAGCCCCGTAATGTCCGGTTAACGCCGACCTAATGGACGTTACTGGACAACTTTAACCGGACTCAAGTCCGTGACTCGCGCGCGGAAAACCCGCACGACCGTCTGTGAAATTTTTCGCTTTACCAGCCTTGTAGAAACCGGCTCGCGGCTCCTGTATGATGGCGCAGTTGAGGTTCTGCCTCGCACTGTGTTCACCATCACCGGAAAGCGCCGCCTGAATGAATCGTAAGCTCCTTCTGCCCCTGCTGCTGGCCGCCGCGATGGCCCCCATCGGCTCGCTGGCCGCGCAGGACGCCACGGCTGAAGCCCCCGCCGCGACTCAGGTCGCCAGCGTCGATGCGACCAAACAGTACCTCGTCGATCACGGCGCGGACATGATGAAGCATGTCAACCAGATTCAGGCCGACGCCAACGCCTACAACGACCTCATCAAGGCGGCGAATTACGACTACGCCAGCGCCTGGGCCGACAGCGCCGAGCAGATCAAGCCGCTGATCGAAGCTGCCCGCAGCGAGTTCATTCTGGCGCACAACGACTACGAACGGATCGAAGGCATCGTCGCTGGCGTGCCGACGCTGGCTGACTTCGACGTTTGGATCGACGCTGGCCCGACCGGCGCGGACGACCCCGAAAATGCCCGCGACTGGACGCTGACGCTCGACGATGGCCGAACGTTCGAGAAACCGGGCAACCTTTTCCACTGGCTGCTCGAAACGACGCTCTGGGGAACGCAGCAAGACCACACCGGCGCGCGCGTCGACTTTGACGGCAACGGGGTGGACGAACGCGGCGACGCGCTGCCAGACGCGCACTTCTTCCTCGGCATTGCCGACGCCCTCGCTGACGCCACGAACAAACTGAACGAGGCGATTGCTGGCTGGACGCCGTCGCTCGAAGACAGCTTCACCGCGCTGGCGACCATGATCCCGACGATGGGCGATTACTTTCAGGAATGGAAAGGCTCGGCTTACGTCGCCGGTCAGGACCCGCGCTTCGTCGCGCAGTCCCGGCTGGTCGATGTCAAGGGCATTGCCACCAGCCTGAGCGTAATTTACGACAATGTCGCGCCGGACGTGACGGGCAAGGACGCCACGCTTAATCAGCAGATCGACGCCGGGTTCACTGACCTGCTCGCCTTCCTCGACACGACCTATGCCGAGGAGCAGAGCGGCAAGCAGTTCAGCGCCGAAGAAGCCGATATTCTCGGCGAACAGGCGCAGGCCAGGGCCGACTCGCTGGCCGCGCTGGCCGGTCAGGCCGCCGCGCTGCTCGACCTGACGCTGCCCGGCGCAGAATGAACCTGATTTTCCCGGTTCAGGCGGGGATACTCGCCCCGCCTGAACCAGTTTGCATGACTCTGTTGACGGACTGGTAGAGAAGCTGGAGAGCGCATGTCGAAGCCGCGCTGTTTGATCGTCATCCTGATGGCCTGTGCGGCCATTTTTGCATTTAATTCGGCCTTCGCTCAATCGACGGCAGCAATGCCGATCTGGCAGGCCGGAAACCTGATTCACGACAGCCTGTTCGCGGCGCAGCAGGCGCTGCTGGCTGGCGGTGACGACGCGGCGCAGCACGCCAGCGCTGCCATCGCGCAGGCCGACAGGGTTTACAGGCAGTCGATTCAGCCGGGCCTCAAGACCAGCGCCGCTGACGCCGATCAGGCGATCACTGCCGCGCTGGCCGACGCGCAGGCTGCCGCGTCCAGCGGCGGCGGCCCGGCCCTGGCCTATGCCAGCGGCGCGGTCTGGACGAATCTGCTCAAAGGCAGCAGCGACGCCACCCTGAGCGCGCTCGACGCAGGCAGCAGCGCGGCTGCATCCGACTGGCTGCGCCTGCGGGAATATCGCTCGGCGACCAAATTCAGCGTCGTCACCGATCCGGCGGCGCAGGCCATCGCCCGGCTTCAGGACGGCGGCGGCAACCGCGATGAAGTGACCGTCACCGTCGCCAACGATCTGCGCGATACCTATACCTTCCGCCTGCGTGACGCGCTCGACAAGCTCAGGGACGCGGCGGCGCAGAACTTCACCACGCGCTCCGCCGATTGGGCGGCGCGAGTCGGCGGCTATTTCGGCATCCTTCAGGCTGACTTCACCGTCAAGCGCGGCCAGGCCGAGACGGATGCGGTGCAGACGCAGCTCGGCGCGCTCAAGACGGCGGCGCTCGGCGGCGACATGGCGGCGCTCGGCAGCCTGAGCGAGAGCCTCAAGACGGCGCTTTCGAACTATCAGCCGATTGAACTGACGACTGACGAAGTCTCGAAGCGCGCCCAACTGCTCTATATGTTCGTCGATCTGGTGCAGGTCGAGTATGGACGCGGCGTGCAGGACGGCCAGATCACTATTCCGATTGAAGTGCAGGAAGCGACGACCTTCCGCAACCAGTCGAACGCGCTCTACGAGGAACTGCGCCCGATCATGAGCGCCAACGACCCCGACGCGACTGAAAAGCTCGGCGCCCAGCTCGCCCGGCTCAAGACTCTGATGACGGCGGTTGCCAGCCACGATCAGGTCAAAGCTGCTGCTGATTCCTCGCTGGCGCTGGCGAAGCAGGCGCTCAAAATCGAGCCGAACCTGACCGATGTCTCAGCGGCCTTCACGGTCGTCGATAGTATGCTCAGAGATATGCGCGCCTCGGTGCTGGCGGGGGATTATGACGCCGCCGAGAGCAAGCGCCTTCAGGCTTACGGCACGCTCGACGTCAGCATCGAGCAGCGTTTGCGCGGCTTTGCGCCGGAGATGGCTGCCGAAGTCGAGAGCCTGTTCTGGCAGGGGACGCCCGATCAGGTCGGTTTCGCCGTCCTGCTGGCCGAACATGCCTCAGTGGCTGAGGTGCAGAAAGCCTATGACCGTCTGAATGCGTCGATGGCTGACGCGCAGAACGCGCTCAATATCGGCAAGAGCGCGCCGGAAGCCGTCGTCGGCAACGCGGCCATTATCGTCTTCCGCGAAGG
Organism: uncultured Anaerolineaceae bacterium; assembly: GCA_964652205.1. Taxonomy (GTDB): domain Bacteria; phylum Chloroflexota; class Anaerolineae; order Aggregatilineales; family Phototrophicaceae; genus ZC4RG36. The sequence goes on from CAZZAO010000029.1 coordinate 22,244, forward strand.
GCTGGAAGCGGTGTTGATTCTGGCCTCGCTGCTCGGCGGGATGCGCGCTGTCGAGCAGGCACCGTATCGCCGCTCGCTGGCGATTGGCGCGGCGCTGGCGCTGGTCGGCGCGGTCATCACCTGGTTCATCTTCAGTTCGATCCTGTCATCGCTCATTGTGCTCGGCGAGCGGCTGGAAGCGATCACGTCGGTGATTGCGATTGCCGTCCTGCTGCTGATTACCAACTGGTTCTTCCACAAGACTTACTGGACGGGCTGGATGGCGAATTTCCACACGCAGAAGGGGAAAATCCTGAGCGGCGCGGCCATCGTTGGCCCGTCGGTCGGCCTGATTATTCTCGGCTTCACCAGTGTCTACCGCGAAGTCTTTGAGACAGTGCTGTTTCTGCAATCGCTGGTGCTCGATGCTGGCCCGCAGGTCGTGCTTCAGGGGGTCGGTATCGGCCTGCTGCTGACGACCATCGTCGGTTTTCTGACCTTCCGCCTGCAAAAACACCTGCCGTATAAGCGGATGCTGGTTTTCACCGGCATCCTGATCGGCGTGGTGCTGTTCACGATGGTTGGCAACACGGTGCATGTGCTTCAGATCGTCGGCTGGCTGCCGATTACGCCTGTGTCCGGCCTGTACCTGCCCTACTGGCTCGGTCGCTGGTTCGGCGTGTACGCCACCTGGCAGGGGCTGCTGACGCAGGTAGCGGCGGTGGTGTTCGTGGTCGGCAGCTACTTCTGGGCCGAGCATCTGGCCGAGCGCAAGCGCGTCACGGCTTCAACCCGGCGCGTGACTCAGTCGGCGCAGGCTGCGTCAGCCAACCAGTAAGCGCCCTCACCCCGGACTCCTCATCTCCGGGAGAGGGGAGAAACCGATCTGGCGAACAGGCACTCCGGCCTGCAATCGCCTCACGCCAATAAAAGAAGCTGCGGACTCTGGCGTCCACAGCTTCTTTTTATGAAGGCGCTTGCGATTCTAATCAGGGTTTTCGCCGTAAACATTTTTCCGCCCGTCCACGCGACAGGGGCGAGGAGAGTGCGGCCTACGGCGCGCGCAGCAGATAGATATTCGACTCGGCCTGCCCGCCGTCGCTGAAGATCGGCGCAAGCTCCGGCTCATCATCGTAAAAATGACCGGGAACCGGCTCGGCTTCTTCCAGCGTCCAGAGTCCCGAGACGAGCGCGGCCATCTGCTCGATGGTGCGCGGATAGAGCTGCATCCCGAACTGCGCCCACTCATCTGTCGAGCGAATCGTCCCGTGCTCGTCCGCTTCGAGGAAGCGCATATTGTTGAAGGCGAAGGCTTTCATCCCCAGGCCGAGGAACAGCCGCAGCACGCCGCGCGCCGCGTCGTCGGAGAGAAAGTGAAACAGGCCGGTCGAGACAGCCGTCGTCGCGCCGGGGACGCGCTGGAAGTCCTCTGGCTTACGGATGTCAACCACTTCGGCACGATACCCGGCCTCGCGCGCTTCGGTCACAACGGCAGCGCTGGCGTCGGTGTAATAGAGGATCCGGTCAGGTCGGGGCGAAAAGGGGGTCGGCCTGCCGCCGCCGAGCAGCACGACGTCCTTCAGATTCCAGCGCTTGATGGCGGTCGCGGCAATCGGGGCCTGAAGGGCAAAGACGCGCGGCATTGGCGGATAAAAGTCGAGGACGCGGGCGACGAAGGCCGTCATGAACTCGTCGGTTTCGACCGTCCAACCCTCGACCAGATGCGGCGCGCGCTCCACCATCCACTGCCACATCATCCGCGCGCCAAGCAGATCCGAGCGAAATTCCTTCGGGTTCGTCGGCATACATCCTCCGCACAGCAGGGAAATAGGCCGTGAGAATACACGAGAAAGGCGCGCTCAGGCAAATAGAATCGGCGGCGCAGGGCCGCCGTTCGTTCAGGTCAGGGGGTCGAAGGAAGTTCCTGCGGGTGCTCGCGGGCGACCATGTCGCGCAGATAGACCATCCCCGGTTCGCGGCTCTCGAAGAAGCGGTACGGCTTGCGAATCATGGTTGGAATCGTCAGCTTGGCGAAGCGGTTTGCGCCAATAAACGCGAAGGCCATCGTGTTGCGGTGATTGACCAACTCCAGCAGGGACGAAATCATCGTGACCTGAAGCGGCAGGGTGATGGATTTGCTCAGATCGACGACGAAATAGACCGGCTGTTCCTTGAGGACGGCGAGGCATTCCCCCATCGCTACCTCATAATCCTGCACCGTGACGCGGCCTTCATAATCCGCCGACATGATCCACGGTTTCTCAACCCAGTAGGCTTTACTGCTCATCGACCATCCCCCTCAACCCGGTGCCGGATCAGGTGTTATACCGCTCGGCGATACTTTAACGATATGCGGAGATGCTGTTTTTTGCATGAAGATAGAGAAAATAGGAAATAATTCACATATTCTTTCTTCACCCATCTGCGCCCTCACTGCACAATGAAGGCATGACACCTGCCGAGGAGTGATGATGATGCCGACCAATGTCGTGAAACTTCCGAACCTGCCCGTGCTGCTGACCACGCTGCCTGAAGGGGCCGACCTGCAATCGCTTTTCGACGCTTTTGCGCGTAATATCGAGTTGTCCCGGCTGAATGTCGACCCGGTCTACTGGGTCATCGACGTGCGTAACGCGCGCCACACTTTTTCATCCAGCGTGACTGCCTGGGTGCAGATTGCCCAGGGGCTGAGCGGCTCGTCAATCACTCCCGGCCTGCGCATGGCCTTCGTCGCCGACTCCTCCATGCTGGCCTTCTTCGCTCAGTTAAAGCTGACTGCCTACTGCGCGCTCGAAGACGCCACGATCCATGCCGTCCATCAAGCGGCGCAGACTCAGCCCGTACTGACGGCCTGAACGCTGGCGCGATTCACCTGCCAGCGACCAGAATGTTCTCTGGCCGGTAAGATCGAGCGGCTCGTCTGCCCTGACGTCCGCTCGGATTTCGAGGTCGTATGAGCGATTTGCGCCGAACAACCCTCCACATGCAGCCGACGGCGAGCTTACTGGCCCTGAGCACGATGGTCAATGTGGCTGACATCTGCGCTGCTATCATCGACCACGCCGCTCGTTTTTATGCCTGCGACGCGGCGGCGGTTATTCTGGTCGAGAAGGGTGGGTTTCGAGTGGGAGCCGCGCGCGGCTGGGCCGACGCCGATCTGGACGCCCTGATCGCTGATCCGAGGGCTGAAGACGTGCTGCTGCTGGAAATTGCCGCAGGGCGCGGCGTGCCGATGATTGTCGATGATACGCAGAAGTCGCCGTTGTGGGCTGCCCTGCCAGAACTGCGCCGGGTTCGCTCGCACGCTGCCGTGCCTCTGGCGCTCGACAAGGGTGTGTTTGCGGTGTTGTGCCTCGAAAGTCGCGCCGTGGGCGCGTTCGCCGAAACTGACCGCCAGGGTCTGGAAACGCTCGGCCTTCACGCTGCCGTAGCGATTCAGAATGCCCGCCTGTATGAGCAGATGGCGCGGCGCACCGTCGAAATGGACGCGCTCCGCCGCCTGAGCAGTTACCGTGAACTCAATCTTGAGCTGACCGAGCAGATCACGCTGATCCTCAATGATCTGCTGACGTTGGTGGAAGCCGCCAGCACGGATCGCCTGTTCCTGTACGAGGAAGGCCGTCTGCTCTGGGGGATCGAGCAGGATATTCATAACCGCCCCAGCCGCCGGATCGAGGAGCCAGAGCCGGACAGCCTCTATTACCGCGTCGCCCGCGAGGGCGAGTGCCTGGTGATCGACGCCGATGGTCTGATTCAGCCGCTAGCGTTAGGAGAGCCGCCGCTTCGGGCGGCGGCGGTCGCGGTGCCGTTGATGGTCGGCCAGCGTGTCATCGGCGTCGTCAGCCTCCATTTCAGCGACCTTCAGACGGCGGATGATGCCCTGCTCAGGCTGATGCAGTTAGTCGCCGATCAGTCGGCGCTCGCCATTGAGAATTACCAGTATTTTCGGCGTCAGGAGCGCCGAGGCTCCGAACTCGACTTCCTGATTAAAGTCCTGACTGCCGCTTCGGTCGCGCGTCCCATCGAGGACTCGCTCCATGACGTCGCGCGCGTCATTCGCGCCTCACTGGATGCCGTGGCGATTGGGATTTATCTGCCCCGAACCGAGGTCGGTGACGGTGGCGAGCAGCGGCGGTTGCTGCGCCCGACGGCCTTCGACGGCGCGGAGAAAACGCGCTGGGAAATCGAGCCGATTCTGGTCGGCGACCCCAACAGCCTGGCCGGAATGGTCGCGCAGGATTTGTATCCTGAAGTCATCGACGAGATCGAGCGCCAGACCGATTACGTTCCCCTCAACGCTCAGGCCAGCTCGGTGATCTTCATTCCGCTGGCGAAGGCCGACGCGCTCGACGGGTTGATTACAGTCGAGTTTCCGCCGGATGGCAACCCGTTCGATCAGGATATGCTCAAGCTGCTGCTCGTGCTGGCGAACACGCTGCCCGCTGTATTCCAGAATATGACGCTCTGGAACCAGTTGAGCAAGAGTGAGAAGCGCTTTCGCCAACTGGCTGAATCGGTCAGCGAGGTGTTTGCGTTGATCGACCCGCACCTGCACAGGGTGCTGTACATCAGCCCGGCGTTCGAGACGATCTGGGGACGGCCTGAGAGCTACCTGTACGTCGATCAGAGTCTCGACCCGTTTCTGGAAACTATTCATCCCGACGACCGCGACCAGTTTATGGAACAGCGCAACCGGGCTGCCGGGGGCGTACATCCCGAAGCCGCGACCGAGATGCGCATCATCCGCCCTGACGGTGAAATCCGCTGGATTCGGATCCACACCTTTCCGGTCGAAAATGAAGCCGGGCAGGTTTATCGGCTGGCGACGGTCAGCGAGGATATCACTCAGCGCAAGGTCGCCGACGAGCAGGCGCTGGAGCTGGTGGTTGAGCGGCACAAGACGCACCTGCTCGGCGAGTTCATTACCAATATGTCGCACGACTTCCGCACGCCGCTGGCGACCATCAATACCAGCACTTATCTGCTGGAGCGGACGGACGATCCCCACACGCGCAGCAAGCGTATTCAGGTGATCGGTCAGCAGGTTATCCGGCTGGAAAAGCTGCTTGACGGCCTGCTGACGATCACCCGGCTCGATCAGGGCGTCGAGCTGAAGCTCGCGCCGGTCGACCTGAGCGAGCTGGCGCTCCAGATCGAATCGCGCGTCCAGGTGCTGATCGCGCCGCGCCGACAGACAATCCGGCTGGAAACCGACAGCCGCGCGGTCGCGGTCGCCGATGCGATCAGGCTCGATCAGGCGCTGATGAACCTCATCCAGAACGCCATTCAGTTCACGCCCGAAGGCGGAGAAATCGTCCTGGCGACGGGCGTCATCGGCAGTCGGGTCTATCTTGAAGTCCGCGACAGCGGCATCGGCATCGAAGCCGCCGACCTGCCGCACGTCTTCGACCGCTTCTATCGCGCTGACCGCGCGCGCGGCCCCGAAACCGGCGGGATTGGCCTCGGCCTTGCCATTGCCCGCAAGATCGTCGAGCTGCATGACGGCACTATCGAGGTCGAGAGTGTCCTCAATCGGGGGACGACCTTCCGCATGATGCTCCCGCGCGCCTGACCGCTCCCAGCGCCCCACTGAAGCCACACGATTCTGCGCTATCGACGGGTAAGCGGGCTGTTGTACGGCCCTGATTATCCTCTCCAGCATCGACAACGGCTGAAATACTCCGTAATGGTGGTAAGCAGGTTGTTGCACTCCCCCTGTTATCCTTATCAACGTCGGCTTTCGGGCTGATGGACGGGTGGGCAGTGAGGATCAAAGCGCTGGTAAGCAGGTTGTTGCACCCGCCCTGTTAACCTTATCAGCATCGGGGCGTGGCGCTCGGCCCGCCCGAAACGAACGAAGAACCACAGTAAGCGTTGTGTTGTATGGCATCCATGACTGTGATAGCGGCTGCGAAAGCTCGAATGGCAGGTGACAGAATGACGCGGATTTTACTGGTCGAAGATGATCTCAACCTGCGACACCTGATGAGTGAAGTGCTCGACCTCAACGGCTATGCGGTGACGGCGGTCAGAGACGGATGCGAGGCGCTGGCGCGCCTGCGGGCTAACGACCTGCCCGACCTGATCCTGTCTGACCTGCTGATGGAACCGATGGGCGGCGCGGAGCTGCTCGACGCGGTTCGCGGCGAGTGGTTGTGGCACGAAATTCCGTTCGTCCTGGTATCTGGCAGCGATCATCTCTCCAGCCAGCAGAACAGGCTCCACCATCAGCCCGATGGCTATGTTGGCAAGCCGTTTGGCATCCCTGAGATGCTGCTGACCGTCGAGCGCGCGCTTGCCAGCAATCGTTCGGTCGCGCCGATCAAGCCGCCGCAGACTCAGCCGCGCCCGCTGGCGCATACCGGCAGCTAACACCGTTCACCCGACAAAAAACGAGGGCGCGGCCATCAGGGACGCGCCCTCGTTTTGTTTTGCGCGCCCTCACCCCCGGCCCCTGTCCCGCCGGGAGAGGGGAGAAAGACCAGGTCGTTCGCACCCGCTCCCCCCTCTCCGTTTACGGGGGGGTCAGGGGGAGGGGGCGGATCGGCAGGAGCCGAAGGCCGCGTCGGTCAGGGGAGGGGTCGGCTTTCGTCGGGGCGCGAACCTTTGCGTCCGCGAACTGGAAACCTTCGTACACCGCCCTGATCCATCACGCGCGTGACTTAGCCTCTGGCGAAGCGCAGCGACTGCATCAGCGCGTCAAGCTGGTCGAGGCCAGGCGTGAACTGATCGGCGGGCAGGCTGGTCAGCCGGTCGGTGATCTCGGTCAGATACTTCTCGTATTCGCTCGGCTGCGCGTACTGATCGGCGATTTGCTGATAATCGACTGTGTCGGGCAGAGCGGGTGTGCGGACGGCAAACTGCGCGCTGACATACACGCGGCCATCGCGGCTGAAACCACGAAATTCATAGCGCAGATTTTCGTTCGAGGCGACGCTCAAATCCTGCGCGTACCACGTCAGAAAGCGGACGCCCTGGCCGCCGTCGCCCAGCGTCAGGGACTTGATTGAGGCGCGGATGACCTGCGCGGCGTTGATGATCGGCACTTCGGGAAGCGGGTCTTTGCTGCTGGCGCTCTGGCTGGCGATCAGCGCCTTGAGTTCAGCCAGCGCGCTGCCCGTGTTCGGGTCGAGCTTGCTGAAGCCCGCCGCCGGGTAAACAGTCAGCGTAGAGGAGGGGTACGAACTGCTCTCAGTCCCGTCGAAGAACGTGAACTGCACGCCTGCCGGGGCGATGCCCCAGCCCGGCCCGTCCGCTGTGGCCGGGTATTCCGGCAGGTCTGCGGCTGAAACAGCGGGCGCGATACGGCTGTCGAAGCTGAACTGAACGTCGTGACTGTCCACCGAAACCGTCCCGGCTTCTTCAGTGGCAATCGGCGTCGGCTCGTAGGGGACGATAAAGTAGTCGCTGCCCTTGCCTTCGACGGTATAGCCGAACAGATCACCGGACGCGATTTGCCACCAGATATAGCCGTCGGCGCAGAATGGGCCGGAATAGAGGTCGAGCATCTGGCCGGGCTGAAGCTGGCCCACCAGTGCTTCCTTCAGCCCGTAATAGCTGCGGACGTTATTGGCCGCGCCCGGCGTGACGATGGCCCTGAAGCCCGAACGAAGCTGTGTGACCGGCGCGCCGGGACACGGTTCCGATGTCGGGGCCTGCGCGAGGATGCCGCTGGTTCCACCGATCAGGCCGACTGCCAGCCCTGCGGCGGCAATAAGCGAGCGAAAGGCGCGTTGACTGTTCATGATCGTTTGACCTGCTGTGTGTGCTTGCCTTCGGAAGTGAGTCTCAGCCTACGACGACTTCGCAGCAGCCACATCCGCCGTTGGGCGGAACCAGAGGGCAACCATCGATTGATTGTCGGGAGAGGGTGGAGATCAGCGGCGGAGCGCGAGTGAGCCTCACTCGCGCTCCGCCGCAGTTCGCGGGTCAGCCGTTGGCGAAGCGGATCGACTGCATCAGCGCGTCGAGCTGGTCGAGCGGCGGCGTGAACTGATCTGCCGAGGCGCTGTCGAGCGCCTGTGTCGTCTGGCTGAGATAGTCGGGGAAGGCGTTGTCGCTCGAGAACATCGTGTCGATGCCGGAGTAGTCAATCGTGTCCGGCAGGACGGGCGATGTGACGCCAATCGAGGCTGAGATGTAATGGCTGCCGTCGGCGCTGAAGCCGCGGAACTGGTACGAGGCGTTTTCGTTCGAGAGCAGGGTGACGTCGCTGGCGTACCAGGTGATGAAACGCACGCCCTGGCCGCCGTCAGCCAGCGTCAGGTATTTGACCTGCGCGCGGATCATCTGATCGCCCTGAATTTCCGGCACTTCAGGGATGCGCGTCTCGGCATTCCCGCTCTGGCTGGCGATGGTCTGCCGGAGCGCGTCAATCTGCTGGCCGAGCGTTGGGTCGATGGCGGCGAAATCGCCGCTGTTGTAGACGGAAATGGTCGAGCGGTGCCAGGCCATCCCTTCCGTGCCGTCGAACAGAATGAACTGCTTCCCGGCAGGCGTGACGCCTATCGTCTGATCGGGATACTGCGGGTCGGGCGGGTAGGCAGCGATGTCATTCACGGCGACCGCCGGGGCGAGGCGGCTGGCGAAGCTGAAGCGCACGCCGTCCTGATCGACGTTGACGGTATCCCCCTGCGCGGTGGCGATGGCTGGCGGCGTGTACGGGCCGACATAATAGGTGCTGCCGCGCCCTTCGGCGGTGTAGCCGGAAAGCTGCCCTTCGAGCGACTGGATGATGTACCAGGCGTAGCCGTCGGCGCAGATCGGGCCATCGTCGATAACGAATGGCTGCCCCTTCGGCAGCTTGCCGACAATATCGGCGTTAATTGAGGCGTCGCTGCGGACGTTATTGGGGTCGTCGATGATGACGGCGGCCATCATCCCCTGATGCAGTCGAATCGGCGGGTCGCCGGGGCAGGCGCTCGGCGTCGGGCTTTGTGCCAGCGCCGATTGCCCGCCGAGCAGGCCAACGGCCAGCCCCGCCAGCGCGATCATCGAGCGAAGTGTGTGTTTGCGTGCCATGATCCTGACCACCCTCTGTAAGTAGACCCTGCCGTAATGACGCCCGCAATTGTAGCTCGGTTCCCGGTGAACTTCATGATGGTTGGATGAGGCGTGTTTTCTCACAACGCTGGTTTTTAGCCCGGCGGCTTATTCATCCGTTTGTGATGGATAGGGGCCTTGTGCGAAGATTTTAGCTTCCGTAAGGGGCGCGATGATTCGCGCCCGCGCGAAAACCCTTCGCTAGCGTCAGTTACCGAGTCATTCGTCGGAGTTGAGCCAGCCTTTCGCCCGTTCGACGGCGCGTTTCCACCCGGCATAGAGTGATTCGCGCTGATCGGCGGACATGCGCGGCTCGAAGCGGCGCTCGACGCTCCACTGGGTGCTAATGGCCGCCTGCGACTTAAAAAAGTCGGTCGATAACCCGGCCAGATAGGCCGCGCCGAGGGCGGTCGTCTCGGTGACGGCGGGGCGCTCGACCGGCACGCCGAGGATGTCGGCCTGAAACTGCATCAGGAAATCGTTACGCACCATGCCGCCATCGACGCGCAGCGTCTTGAGGCGGATGCCGCTGTCAGCGCGCATGGCATCGACCACGTCGCGCGTCTGATAGGCGACACTTTCGAGCGTTGCGCGGACGATGTGCGCCCGACCGCTGCCGCGCGTCAGCCCGACCATCGTCCCGCGCGCATACGAGTCCCAGTAGGGCGCGCCGAGGCCGACGAAGGCCGGGACGAGATAGACGCCCGCCGTATCCCTGACCGAATGCGCGAGCGCGTCGGTTTCGGCGGCGTCGGCGATCAGCTTCAGCTCGTCGCGCAGCCACTGGACAGCCGCCCCCGCAATAAACACGCTGCCCTCAAGCGCGTACTGAATTGCGCCGCCGTCGAGCTGCCACGCGACCGTGGTCAGCAGATTATGCTGCGATTCGACCGCTTTATCGCCGGTGTTCATCAGCATGAAGCAACCGGTTCCGTAGGTGTTTTTCGCCATGCCCGCGTCGAAGCAGACCTGGCCGAAGGTGGCCGCTTCCTGATCGCCCGCGATGCCGCCGATCAGCACCGGGCCGCCAAAGATTGAGCTGTCGGTTTCGCCGTAGACGTGGCTGCTCGGCATGACCTGCGGCAGCAGCGACCGGGGGATGTTGAGCCGCTTCAGAATCGTGTCCGACCAGTCGCCTTTGTGGATGTCGAACAGCAGCGTCCGGCTGGCGTTACTGACGTCGGTGATGTGCAGCCGCCCGCCGGTCAGCTTCCAGATCAGGTAGCTATCGACCGTGCCGAAGGCCAGCGCGCCCGCCTCGGCGCGTTCGCGCGCGCCGGGGACGTTGTCGAGCAGCCAGGCGACTTTCGTGCCGGAAAAATAAGCGTCGGTGACGAGGCCGGTTTTCGCGCGGATGATTTTGTCGAAGCCTTCGCGCCTGAGCAGGTCGCAGAGCGGCGCGGTGCGCCGATCCTGCCAGACGATGGCGTTATGGATCGGCTCGCCGGTCGAGCGCTCCCAGATCAGCGTTGTCTCGCGCTGGTTGGTGATGCCGATTCCGGCCAGATCGCCCGCTTTGATGTCCTGCGCTTCCAGCACCCGCCGCGCCACCTGAAGCTGCGACGACCAGATATCGTCCGGGACGTGCTCGACCCAGCCGGGCTGCGGGTACTGCTGCGGGTATTCCTGCTGCGCCGCAGCGATCAGGTTGCCGTCGCGGTCGAACAGGATCGCGCGGGACGACGTGGTGCCTTGATCGAGCGCGAGAACGTAATCCGGCATGGCGTATGTCCTCAAACAGTGATGTACTGGGTATTACGGCAAGCATACGGGGAGAATGACCAAAAACGCAAATGGAACAGTCCGTCGCGGACCTCTTTTGAAGATCGAGAGGTATGACCAGCACGGAGCCAGTGAACCCGGTTATGTCACATAGAAGAAACCTTAGCGTCTGGCACAAATTATGTTAGAAAGGCCAAATACCCGGCGGAATTGTGGCAATAAAGGGTACAATTGCAGAACATCAAGCCGTTGACGGTGGATTACCTCAATGGGTTTTGCAGAACCGGATATCGATTTGCCTATGCTGAACCAGCATTTTGGATTCCCGTCGATAACCTGTAAGCACCAGGGAAAAAATGGCGAACACAAAACTCCGACCGTTGACGCTTCCCGACGGTTCAACGGCCTATGGGCAGGAAGTAACCTTCAGCGTGACAGATGAACAGTGGAGCAGCTACCAATTGTCTGATGGCAATAGATTGCGGATGAAAAACACCGTCATTAAAGTGTTCCGAATAGTGGATGAAAATGGGAATGGTTTGTACTCAGGAGAAGGTGAACCCCAGTATTTTGTGAACGCAACAGCATTAATCGTTGCAAGTGAGGATGAAACTGAAGAGGAATAAATGTTCACTGTGATTGCTACCTGGGATGCTGGTGTCTATTTCGTGGGGACTAATTTCGCGCGACCTGTTGTTGAAGTCGATCTCAAAAAGCGAGACGAAGGAGTTGTTATAAAAGAACCACATGTCTATGGAGTTCAGACGGGAGTCGCCAGTCAGAGTATCAACGAAGTTCAAACAACAGGGATGCAGTGGATTGAAGCTACCGAGGTGCAATATATCCAGGATTGGACATCGGAATGGAGTGGAGCTGAAATCGCTGAATTACGTCGGCGTTACAAAGATGCCCAGGATCATCCGCCTACAGCCGAATTTCTGCGCAACGCGCCTGATTTATTAGATCCTGACTTTGGATAATTCTGGTTGTGACAAAGTGGCGTGTAAGGCCAGCAAATGAAGGCATGATCGATGAAGTCAAACGACTGTTTGCACAGGCGGATGTCAAACTCACTTGTCAGGCACAATTGAAGCTCCTGAGTAACGAAGATCATCCTGGGCGTCCCTTAAACCCTATTTTGGATGTTGTCCGTTTAGAGCATCACGCAACGGATTGGTACAGGTTGAAAATTGTAAGGCATAATGTCCGTATTGTGTTTTCGCTCGCCTATTTGAATGGGAATGAGTTTATTGAGTATCAGTTCCGTGACGTTCCATTTGAGGAAGCTGAGAACTATCTTCTTGTTCAATTTGCTGATTATCGTTCTGATGAAACCTATATTGAAGTGCGTCGCCGGTGGCAACGATCCCGAAGATAACGACTGAAATAAGGATTTCTTTTCAGCGCACCTGTAAAATAAATGGAAACGGCGGTGAGGTGGTTTGCGTCGCCTCACCGCCGTCAGAGCGCGGAATTTACGCGATAGCCTTGTTCAGGCCGTCGATGATTTCATCGACCGCCGCCTCAACCGTCGCGTCGCCGACCAGCACCTTCTGGAAGGCGGGCAGCAGCACGTTGGCTGACCAGTCCGGCAGGCCGACGAAGCTCGGCGGCAGGTGGCCGATCTTGACCGACTCAATTGCGGCGGTATAGAGCGGGTTGCCGGTGATGCGCGGGTCATTGGTGACGGCGGATGAGGCCGGGAAGTAGCCGGTCTTTTCCAGCAGCGCAATCGCCGGGTCGGGCTGGCCCCAGAAGCTGATCCATGCCCAGGCGGCATCCATGTGGTCTTCCTTCATGACGCCGTTATACAGGTAGCTGACGTCGGACAGGTTGCCCACCGGGCCAGTCGGCATGACCGCCGTGCCGAGTTTGTCGCCGAGCGTGGCCTGAAGGTCGGCCAGTGAGCCGGTGTGATGCCAGATCATCGCCGTCTGTCCGGTCTTGAAGGCTTCCATGATCTGGCGGAAGCTGTCGCCGGGGGCGCTCGGCGGCACGACCTTGTCGGTCGTGAACAGGCCGGAATAGAATTTGATCGCCTCGATAGCCTTGTCCCGGTCGATGGACGCCTTGCCGTCGGCGTCGATCAGCGGCGAGCCGAACGCCTGAAGCAGATCGACCAGGAAGCCCTGTCCACCGCCGCCGCCGCGCAGCCCGAAGCCATAGCGGTTCTTCGAGGCGTCGGTCAGCTTGATCGCCACCTGGCGGAAATCTTCCAGCGTCTTCGGCGGCTCGGCGATTCCGGCTTCCTCGAACCAGTCCTTGCGGTAGTACATCCAGTTGACGAAGGTGAAGGCCGGGACGCCGTAAATCTTGCCGTCGGCGGTCACGCCTGTCCAGGTGCTGTCGGGGAAGGTCGGCTTGAGGTCCCAACTATTGATCCGGTCGGTCAGATCGACCAGCCCATTCATGCCGATCATGTCGGCGAAGCGATCCTGCGAAATCATCGTCGTGTCGGGACGGCTGTCCGCCGCGACCGCCGCTGTGAACTTCGCCATGAAGTCAGCGTTCGGGATGTTCTCCTGCGTCAGCTTGACGTTGGGATAGGCCTGAGCAAACAGCGCCATGATCGCTTCCAGCGCCTCGAACTCCTGATCGCTGGTGAAATGATGCCAGTAGTTGATATCGCCAGACACCGACGTATTGACCGCCATCGTCGCGGCGGCAGTCGCGTCCTGCGCGAAGGCGGGCAGCGTGCTCAACAGCGCCATCCCCGCGCTGCTCGCCCCCATAATTTTGAGGAAGTCACGACGGCTCAACCCATTGCGAAACGGATTCTGCGTGTTCATCACATCGTCTCCTGAAGGTCTTATCTGGCAAAGGTCACTAGAAAAGGCCGGAGCTAACCCTTCATAGCTCCCGCCGTAATCCCACGAATGATCGAGCGCTGGACGAGGGCGAAAAAGATGATGACCGGGATAATGCTGATGATGCCGCCCGCGCTGAACGACCCCCACGGCAGTTGAAACTCGCCGATCATCAGCTCCAGCCCGACCGGCCAGGTGCGCGATCCCTGACTGGTCGTCAGCATCAGCGCGAACAGAAACTCGTTCCAGGCGGCGATGCCGATAAAGACGCCGGTCGCAATCAGCCCGGAGCGCGCCAGCGGCAGCGCGATCCGCGCCAGCGCGCCGAGCCGGGTGCAGCCGTCGATGCGGGCTGAATCTTCGAGATCGACCGGAATAGCGTCGAAAAAGCCCTTCATCATCCAGATGCAGAACGGCAGTAGAAAGGTGGTGTAGGCCAGCGCCAGCCCGAAGCGCGAATCGAGCAGGTGCAGAGTCTTGAGCAGGATGAAGAGCGGGATAATCAGCAGCACGACCGGAAACATGCGGATGACGAGATAAAACTGCAAAATGGCGTTGCGCCCGCGAAACTGGTAGCGCGACAGGCTGTAGGCGGCGAACGTGCCGATACTCATGCACAGCAGCAGGGTGAAGATCGTGACAATTGTGCTGTTGATAATCAGCGCGACGAAGCCAGAACGGTTCCAGATGTTGACGTAGTTCTCGAAGGTCACGTTCTGCGGCAGGTATTGCAGGTTGGCCGTGACGATATCCTTTTCCGGCTTGAGCGAGGTCAGCAGTGTCCACAGTACCGGAAAAACGGCGAACGCGACGACCGCGATGATGACCGCATAGGTCGCCACGTTAAAGGCAATTTCGGATCGGCTGCGCCGGTGGCGGGCTGCGCTCATGCTCTGGTTACTCCCGACACGCGGACGTAGACGACGGTGAAGGCCATCAGGATCAGGAACATAATGACGGACAGCGCGCCCGCGTAGCCGAAGTTAAAGCTCTGATAGGCGGTCGTGAAGGCGTAGGACGAGAGCGTTTCGGTGGCGTGGCCGGGGCCGCCGTTGGTCAGGATGATGATGATGTCGGGCGAATTAACCATGCCGATGACGCGCAGGATGACGACCGCGACCGTGACCGGCGTCAGCAGCGGCATGGTGACGTGCAGGAACTGCTGCCAGCGGCTCGCGCCATCGACCGCCGCCGCCTCATACAGGTCGTCGGGGATGCCTTGCAGTCCGGCCAGCAGAATCAGCGCGAAGAACGGGAAGCCCTGCCACAACGCCACGACCAGCAGCGATGGAAACGCCGTGTCCGGGTTCGAGAACCAGGCGCGGCCTTCGCTCAGGAAGCCGAATTTCATCAGCAGATCGTTGATGACGCCAAGCCGCGAATCAAGCATCAGCGCCCACATATTGCCCGCCACGACCGATGGCAGCAGCCAGGGGAGCAGCACCAGAATCCGCGCGATCTTCATCCCCGGCAGCGGGCGGTTGAGGCCGAGCGCGGTCACGAGGCCGAGGATGAACTGACTGCCGACGCCGAAGACGACCCACAGCAGCGTATTGACGAGCGCTTTCTGAAAGACCGGGTCTTTGACCAGCTCGAGATAATGGGCGAGGCCGACAAAGCCGGTCACGTTGGGCCGGTTGAGCCGAAGCTGCTGAAAGCTGATGAGCACGCCGGAGATGACCGGGTAAATGACAATCGCCGCGACGAGGATCAGGCTCGGCAGCAGCAGCAGATAGGCCCAATGGCGGCGCTCGGAGAACGCGGCCAGATGCGTCAGCGGGTTGAGCGAGAATTTATACGACGATGAGGTCGTCTGTGATGAACGATTCGTAATCGCCAAGGATCTATTCCACTTTAATTTCCTGATAATTCATTTTGAATCATCATAGTCCAGGAGTCATAGGGCGTCAAAAAACTGGCCTATAGCCCGGCACGGATGCACCGGGCCAATCGGTTCGCTGGCGCGATCAGCGAGTGAAGACGTTGCCGCGCAGATAGTCCGCTTCATCCGAGATCATGAAGGCCAGAATCTTCGCCACGCCCGACGGAACACCATAGTTCTGGCGGGCATATTCCCAGGCGTCGTCAGCCGTCTTGCCTTCCTGCTCGGCGCGGGTGACGTCAACGCTCAGTTTCATCTGCGTGACGATGTTGCCGGGGCAGATGACGTTGACGCGGATATTGCGTTTCGCCAGATGATTCGCCAGCGTCATGCCGAGGCCATTCGCGCCGCCCTTGCTCGCGCCGTAGGCCAGCGATGAGCTGGGGCCGGTCACGCCCGCGCCAGACGCGACAATCACCATCACGCCCTGGCTGGCTTCGAGCAGCGGCGTGGCGAACTTGGCGCACAGAAACACGCCTTTGACGTTGATATCCTGCGTCATCATGAAGTCTTCGAGCAGCAGCTCTTCGGGCGTCTGCCACGGGCCTTTGAGCACGCCCGCCGCGCAGATCATCGCGTCGAGCCTGCCATGGCGCTGGCGGACGAAGTCGAGCAGCGCCTGCACCTGAGCGCTCTCGCGCACGTCGGTCTTGACGAAGTCCGCCGTGCCGCCAGAGTCGCGGATGCCGCTGGCGGTGCTTTCGCCGCCGTCCGCGTTGAAGTCGCCGATCACGACCGCCGCGCCGCGCTGCGCGCACAGTTGCGCCGTCGCCTGGCCGATGCCCTGCGCGCCGCCGGTGATGAGGACGACTTTGCCACTGAGGTCGAGCGGGTTTGAAACGTCAGTCATGGTAGCTGTCCTTGCCGTTAATGGCATTCAATCGCTGTGAAACCGAGCTGTTGGGATCAGTTCGCCTCTTGACCCCCGGCCTCTCTGCCGCGAGTAGGGAGCGGGGCGAAACAGGCATCAATCGTGCCAACTCCTGAATGGCTAAATCACCCGAATCTGAAGCTGCTCGAGCTTGCGGCTGACGAAGGCTTTCGCCTGCGGAATCTGCGCTTCCGGCAGATGCTCGATGAAACCGTAGCCGTTCGGCAGCAGCGCCTCGAAGCGCCGGAACAGCGTATCGAAGTCAAAAAGGCCGTCGCCGGGAATCGTTTCGCTGATGTGGACGACGTGGCGATCCTCGACGTAGACATCCTTGATGTGCGCGGCGGCAATCGACGGACTCAACTCGTCGAACAGGTCGTTAAGCAGCGCCGTCGTATCGTAGGCGTCGTCGAGGCTGGCGACAAAATTGACCGGGTCGAGGTTGTACTTAACCCACGGCGACTGCGCCCGCTCGATAATGCGGCGGACGGCGCTCGCGCTTCGGAGCGTCGAAACGGCGTGACATTCGAGCGCAATCGGCACGCCGACTTCCTCGGACGCCTGAGTGATTTCGGTCAGGCTGCGGACGAGCCGATCTTCGGTCGCGGGCAGGAAGTTATCCGGGTGCGGCCACCAGACGCCGCGCGGATTGAGGCTCGTCGGGCGGATGCCAACCATCGTCGCGCCGAGCCGGCTCGCCAGCCGGATGATGTTCTGCGCGGCGCGGACGCCCTCAGCCCGGATGGTTTCATCCGACGTGATGATCGACGGATACCAGCCCCAGAACTGCTCCAGCCCGATTCCCTGTTCCGCGAGGATCGACTTTGCCCGCTGAATGGTCGCGTCGCTCACGTCCAGCGGGTCGCCCACCAGATGCATCCCGACGCCGCTGAAGCCTAGCTCCGCGATTTTCCTGACCAGCGGCTGATCGATGTCAGCCAGATTGCCGGGCATCATCCCGGTCACGCCTAAGCGCATGGATAACTCCGATGCCGTGTGTTCTGAAGCGCAAAAATCAACATGTCCACAGTCTGCCCCTCACCCCCGGCCCCTCTCCCGGAGGGCGAGGGGAGAAAGAGGAGGCGGGGAATTTCGTCGGGGCGCGATGGTTCGCGCTCGCCGACCTCACCCCCGGCCCCTCTCCGCAGGCAGAGAGGGGAGAAAGATGGGGGCTGCGCTGGTTCGCATCCGCTCCCGCCGACCTCACCCCCGGCCCCTCTCCGCAAGCAGAGAGGGGAGAAAGATGGGGGCTGCGCTGGTTCGCATCCGCCGACCTCACCCCCGGCCCCTCTCCGCAGGCAGAGAGGGGAGAAAGATGGGGGCCGCGCTGATTCGCATCCGCTCCCCCCTCTCCGTTGACGGGGACGGAGCGTGCCGAGCGTTCTTTGCTCGGCAGGAGCCGAAGGCCGCGCAGGACAGGGGGAGGGGTCGTCTTTCGTCCGGTCGCTCGCGCTGGATGGCGTCCAGCCAGTGACGGCATGAACGGGCAGCGACCGAAAATCCCGCTCATACCAGCATCGCTCCGGCGTCGGCGACTACCGCGCTGCCGTTGATGGCGCTGCCGTCCTCGCTGCACAGGTAGAGCGCTGTAGCCGCGATCTGAGCGGGCGAAATCAGAATGCCGCGCTCCTGCATCTTTCTGATCGCTTCCTGCTCCTTGCCGCCGCGTACCTGAATGTCGGTGTGCAGCGCGGGCGTATCGACTGCGCCGGGGCAGATGCAGTTGACTCGAATCCGCTGCGGATGCAGTTCCTGCGCCATGCTTTGCGTCATGGTGATGAGCGCGGCTTTGGCGGCGCTGTAAGGCAGATTGGGCGTAAAGACGCGGAGCGCCGCCGTCGAACTGATGTTGAGCACGCAGCCCCTGGCCGCCCTGAGCGCGGGCAGCGCCGCCTGGACGATCAGAAACGGCGCGCGCAGATTGACCGCCATCAGCAAGTCCCATTCGGCGACTGCAATCGCTTCGATGGGCTTCGGCAGGAAGATCGCCGCGTTGTTGACGACGATATCGAGCCTGCCGGTCAGCGCGCTGGCGGCCCGAACCAGCGCGCTGATCTCGTCCGGCTTCGAGACGTCAGCCTGAACGAACTGCGCTTTGAGGCCGTCGGCTTGCAGCCGTCGAGCTTCCTTCTCGCCCTGCTCGGCGTTGCGGTCGCCGAGGAAGACGGTCGCGCCTTCCTGAGCGAAGCGCTCGGCGATGCCGAGTCCGATTCCGCTGGCCGCGCCCGTGACCAGCGCAATTTTGTTATCGAGTTTCATCAAGCCCTCATCCCTCATCCCGCCCTCACCCCCGGCCCCTCTCCCCGCAGGGCGAGGGGAGAAGCGTCTGCGTAACGAAGCCCTGAAAGCGCTTTTGAGGCATTATGCCTTGAGCGCGCCGGACATAATGCCGCTGATGAGCCAGCGCTGGAAGAAAAAGAACACAATGATGAGCGGAATAGTGGCGATGACGCTGCCTGCCGCCAGCACGCCATAATTCGGCGGCGAGGTCAGATCAGCGCCTTTGAACTGCGCCAGCAGCAGCGGCACGGTCATCATATCGGGCGAGTTGATGATGATGTTCGAGTAAATATAGTCATTCCAGGCATTCATAAAGTTGAGGATGCCAAAGACGGCCAGCGCGGGCGTAATCAGCGGCAGCACCACGCGCCAGTAAGTGCCGAACAGCGACGCGCCGTCGATGGATGCCGCGTCGATCAGCTCATCGGGAATGGTCGCCGCGATGATCTGGCGCATCAGGAAGATGCCGAAAGCTGGCGCCCACCACGGAACCCACAGCGGCCAGAAGGTATTGATCCAGCCGAAGCGCGACATCAGCAGGAAGAAGGGGACGATGGTGCTTTGATAGGGCAGCATCATCGTTACCAGCACGAAAATGAACAGGACGTTGCGACCGGGGAAATGCCGCTTGGCGAAGACGAAGCCGACCATCGAGCTGAAAAAGAGCGCCGGGACGGTCTGCCCGACCGCCAGCGCCAGACTGTTGAACAGCGAGCGCAGGAAGGTCGTCTTGATCTGAATGTCCTGGTCGATGACGCCGCTGAACAGCGCCTGATAGTTGTCGAGGATGAACGGATTCGGCCACAGGTTTGGCTTGACCGAGATCAGCGCGGTCTTGTGCATGAACGAGGCAACCAGCATGGCGTAAAACGGGAAGATGAAGAACAGCGCCAGCAGCACCAGCACGACGTAACTGAGGAGTCGTACCAGCGCGATGCTCGGCCTGAACGGCGCGCGAGCAGCCTGAGCCTGAAGGGTTTGCGTTGCCATCTTATGCCTCTACCGTGCGCGTCAGGCGAAGCTGAATCAGGGACGCGATGATGACGATAATGCCGATGATGAAACCGAGCGCTGCCGCTTCGCCGAAGCGCGACGATTGAAAGGCCGTCGAGTATTGAATCGTGTTGAGAGTCGCCACCGCCTGATCCGGCCCCCGTCCTGATGTGCCAGAGAACAGCAGCCACGGTTGTAAGAACAGGTTGAGCAGGCCAATCGTCGAGGTGATGCCGACGAACAGAATGACGCCGCGCATCATGGGTACCGTGACGTAGAGGAACTTTTGCACCGTGTTCGCGCCGTCCACAGCGGCGGCGTCGTAAAGCTGCGTCGGAATGCCCTGCAAGCCGCCGAGCATCAGCAGCACGTTGTAGCCGCACACGCTCCAGAAGACCATCAGCATGATCGAGATACGCGCGGGCCAGGCCTCACTCAGCCAGGGGACGCGCGGCAGATTGATCGCCTGAAGCAGGCCGTTCACCCAGCCCATGTTGTCGTTGAGCAGAAGCTGGAAGATGATGGCGACGATCACGATGGACGTGATGTAGGGCAGGAAGAACAGCACCCGGAATACCTGCCGCCCGATGACTTTCGGGTTGTTGAGAATCGTCGCCAGAATCAGCGTAGTGATGACGATCAGCGGCAGCAGGACGCCGAGGAAGATCAGCGAGTTGGTGAACGCCTTCCAGAACGCATCGCTGTTCAACAGGCGCTGATAGTTGCCCAGCCCGTACCACTTCGGCTGGCCGATGCCCTGCCACTTCTGGAAACTCAGCCACAGCGCCCAGAGCAGCGGGTAGCCCTGAAAGATGGCGAAGATGATGAAGAACGGCGAGATCATCAGGTACTCGGCGCGGTGCTTCCAGAGCGCGCGCCGCAGTGACGAGCGGCGCGGCGGTGGCCCAGGCCGGGCGGCAGCAACGCCGCCGGAGACGTTGTTCTGTGCAGTCATGGCAGGGGACCCTTATGCCCTGACCTTTTTCCTGACTCCCTTCCTGTCAACAGGAAGGGAGTCGCGGAAGTGGTCGCAGGGGCTTGATGAATCAAGCCCGATATTCCATCTCGAACGCTGAACGCCCGTGTTTACGCCTGATAGTCCGGCAGGATGTCGGTGATTTCCGACTGAAGCTGCTTCATCGTCGCGTCGATGTCCGCGCCGCCGGTAATCATCGAGTCCATCACCGGGACGAGCTTCTCATTGGTCGCCGCGCCGTAGAGCGCCGTGCGGCAGAAGGTCGTGCTCAACTCTTTCGCCAGCATCAGCCAGATTTCGCCGGTGTTCTGGTCGCCGAACAGCTTGGTCTTCATCTCCTGGAACGGCCCTTCGAGATAGGGCAGGTAGGCGGGGATGATGCCCCATGTCCCGGCAGCGGTCGCGCCTTCCATCGTGCCGAAGGCGAAGTGCATGAACTTCTTGACCAGGTCGGGATTCTGGGTGCTCGCGGGTGAGATCAGCGTCGCGCCGCCCCAGACGCCGGTACGCGGCCCATCGGCGACGGCGCGCGGCAGCGGAGCCAGCTTCCATTTGCCGAGCACGCTCGGATCAACGTTGCTCTCCCAGAAGCCGCGTCCCCATGCCGGGACGAGGTCGAGTACGAGCTGCCCGGTGTTGATGGCGTTCCAGTATTCCGGCGTCCAGAAATCGGCCTGAAGCGTCGCGCCGGTATCGTAAATCTTCTTGATGAGCTTGACGGCCTCGATGCTCGGCTCGTCGTCCATCGTGACTGCCGAGTTATCGCAGGTCGAGGGGCCGCTGCCGCCGAACTGGGCGTCGAACCACGCCCACTGCGCCGCCGCCACGAACGTCCCGCCCTTCGGGTAAAGGACGGCGTTCTTGCCCGCCGCCTTGATCTTGCTGAGGATGGCGAGGAAGTCCGGGTCATACATCATGTCAGTCGGGACTTCGATGCCCATCTCCTTGAGCAGGTCATCGCGGTAATAAATGCCGCTGGTTGACAGGTCGCCGGGCATCCCGAAGTAGCCGTTCTTCGACGCTACAAAGGCTTCGGCCAGCTTGCCGGGGATGAACTGCTCCTTCTGCGGCGTGATGATGTCGGTGGTTTCGAGCAGCGCGTCCTGGCTGCCGTAGAGCTGCACCTGATCGGCTTCAGCCCAGTACAGGTCAGGCGCGCCGGTTCCGGCGGCCATCGCCGTCTGGAACTTGGCGGCATAGTCTTCGTACTGCTGCCAGTCGAGCGTCACATTGGGATATTTCTTGAGGAAGGCTTCGCGGATCAGGTTGAGCGGGTGATCGCCGTGGCCCCAGAAAACCAGCGTGCCGGTCAGCGACTCGTCCGGCTCGACGGTCGCTTCCTGCGCCAGCGTCATCCACTGCGCGCCCTGCGCCGCCAGCGCCAGACTCGCCGCCGATGCACCGGCCAGACGGAGAAAATCGCGCCGCGAGAGTTGATGGGTCAATTTGCCAGTCATGTTTGCCTGCTCCTTAAAATTAATGACTAAACTGCGCTTTTATGACCTGCTGAAAATTGAATGGGTTGATCCTTTCCTGCGCCAGCGGCTGAAAAAACGACAGGGCGTATCGGTCGTCGATACGGTTAAAGCAGGGTTTCGAGTTGAATCTGCACCCGGTCTTCCGGGCTGATAATGTTACGCAGGCTGATTTCGACGTGTTCGCGCATCGCCTGTTCAGCGCCGGCTGCGTCGCGCTCGGCAATGGCGCGCGCAATCGCCTGATGCTGGGCGGCGGCGAAGGTGAACCGATCTGCCGACGGCGTTGAGACTTTGGCGCTAATCGAATTCCAGACGATCCCGATCAGCACCGTAATCAGGATGCTGAAGACGGCGTTCTGACTGGCCTCGGCGATCAGTTGATGAAACTCGCGGTCGATCTTGCCCCACTTCTGCAAGTCCTCGGCAATGGCCGCCTCATCGCCGAGCATCGTCACCGCTTCAAACTGTTTCGCCAGCTCGGTCAGGCGGCGAATCTGCGGCAGAGTCGCGTGCTGTGCTGCCAGCGCCGCGCCCTGCGGTTCGAGCAGAATACGGATAGTGAACAGGTCTTCTGTGCGAATCTGCGACTGGTAAAAGGCCAGCAGCAGCGCGTCCATGACCGGCTCAGTCACGCTCGACGCGACGACTGCGCCCTGACCGCGGCTGGTCGAGATCAGCTTGCGCGACTCCAGCAGCTTGATCGCCTCGCGGATCACCGCGCGGCTGACCTGATATTCCGCCTGAAGCTCGCGCTCGGACGGAATCAGCGTCCCCGGCGCGAACTCCCCGGAGATGATCCGCTGGAGCAGTTGCTGGGCGATCTGAGTCGGCAGCGCCTGCGGCTGTTTGGTCACGCGGTCGGGCATGTCGAATCGCTGTTGAAAAAGGGTCGAAAATAAGCAGTCATTTTGGGCAGCGAACAGCCATTTTCAAATCTAATGACATGACAATAGCATAGCTGGTCTGACAAGTCAACTGACCAGTGTTACAGGGCAAACGCATTAAATTTGATCGGAGTTTCAAGAAAGCTCATATCGGTTTATCCAGGGTCAACGGTAACGTAGGGGCGACCCGGCGGGTCGCCCCTACAAACCCTCATGGCCCTTTATAGCCTGAGCTGTGATTTAGACGCGATTGCCCTGACCAGTGTTATCCGCGATCTTCCGATGCCTGCCCGTTGTGCGTTACACTTCGATGATCGCGTTCCCGACCTATCCTCAGGAGTTCCGATGACGACCGTACAGCTCGACCCCCTCACTCTGCCGGAGTTCGGCCTGCCGACTGTTCAGCCGACGATTTCAGCCGAGATTTACCGGGATCGCCTCAGCCGGACGCTGGCTCAGGCCCGCGCTGCGGGCTTCGACGCACTGGTGATCTATGGCGACCGCGAACACATGGCGAACCTCGCCTATCTGTCCGGCTACGATCCACGTTTCGAGGAATCGCTGCTGATCCTGACGTCAGGGCGCGAGCCTGCGCTGCTGGTCGGCCATGAAGGGTTCGGCTATTCGCGCTTGTCGCCCGCGCCAGTGCGCCGCGTCCTGTTCCCGACCTTCAGCCTGATGGGGCTGCCGCGCGCCGGACAGCCGTCGCTGGAAGAAATCTTCCGTGGCGAGGGCATCCGCGAAGGCAGCCGTGTCGGGCTGGTCGGCTGGAAATATTTCGACGCCAGCGATGACGCTCAGGGCGCAAGCTGGATCGAAGTGCCGAGCTTCATCGTCGATAGGCTCCGGCAGATCACCGGCGACGCGGCGAAAGTGGTTAACGCCACGGCGCTGCTGATGAATCCGCTGGACGGCCTGCGCATCTTCAACGAAGTCGATCAACTGGCGGCGTTCGAGTTCTCATCGACTTACTCATCGCAGAGCGTCCGCAACGTCCTGTTCGGCGTCAGGCCGGGGATGACCGAGTTCGACGCCGCGCGTCTGGCGGAATCGACCGGCCAGCCAGCGCTGACTTACACCGGCATTTCCAGCGGTCCGCGCGCGGCGCTTGGCCTGCCGAGTCCGCTGCTGCGCGTGATCGAGCGCGGCGATTTCATGTTCATCGGGCAGTCGCTGTGGGGAGCGCTCAACGCGCGCGCCGGTTGGGTGGTCGAAAGCGCCGACGAGCTGCCTGAAGGCATCCGTGACACGGTCGATCAGTTGATCGCGCCCTATTTTGCTGCCGTCGCCGACTGGTACGCGCTCGTCGGTATCGGCGTGACTGGCGGCGAGCTGAACGCCGCCGTCAAGAAGCGCATCGGCGACCCGTTCTTTGGCGTCAACTTCCCGCCCGGCCACTATATCCATCTGGACGAGTGGGTGCATTCGCCGACGACTGCGGGTTCGACGATTGCCCTTCAATCGGGCATGGCGCTTCAGGTTGACATCATCCCGGCGACCGGCGGGCCGCACCAGACGACCAACGTCGAGGACGGCATCGCGCTGGCCGACGAGCCTCTGCGCGCCGAGTTCGAGCGCCGCTATCCCGAAGCGTGGGGCCGGATTCAGGCGCGCCGCCGCTTCATGCAGGACGCGCTCGGCATTCGGCTCAAGCCGGAAGTGCTGCCGTTCAGCAACATCCCGGCCTATCTGCCGCCGTTCCTGCTGCGCCCTGATCGCGCCATGCGGGTCGTCAATTAACCTCATCCCAACCCCTCTCCGCAGGCAGAGAGGGAAGACGCTGTACGCGCTGTTTCGTAGGGCCTTGATCCATCAAGCCCGCGCTAAATTGACTCAAAGGTTCTGCAACGTCATCGGCCTGTCTTTTTCTCGAAGTGGGCCGAGGCGAGAAACGGCAACTAAAAACGCCCCGTGTGCAGCGGGGCGTTTTTGTGTTTCGTCGGCGCTGAGAATTACCCGGCGCAGGTTCCGTCCTGAGTGAGCAGGTCGGCGCGCGCCCAGCCCTGGG